>JAEZAM010000031.1 GCA_023430465.1 Bacteroidota bacterium
ACTGGATGCTGGATTTCTGGATACTGGATGCTGGATTTCTGGATACTGGATGCTGGATGCGGGCTTCCTGAGAGCGAGAGCGGGTTGCCATTCGTTTTTTAATTTTTAATTTTTAATTTTTAATTGAAACATTACGCCCCGTCCTCAAATCGGGATGCGTGAGGCGAGATTCCTGCCGCTGGGAGCGAGAAAGAGAGCGAGAGCGGGTTGCCAATCGTTTTTTAATTTTTCATTCTTAATTGAACATTCACTCCAGTCTACGATAGAAGTTCCTGGCGACTTTGGGCGAAACGGCGCCTAAGCCCTCCACACCCTAAAAAATCGTATCTTCGCCCTATGAAATTCGGAGTTGTAGTATTTCCAGGTTCTAACTGTGACAGGGACATTTATGACGCCCTCCACAATGATCTCCAGCAGGATGTAACCATGCTCTGGCACAAGGATAAAGACCTTAGTCGCTTCACTACCGACGATTGCATCGTTCTGCCCGGCGGATTCTCCTATGGCGACTACCTTCGCTGCGGCGCCATTGCCCGATTCAGCCCCATGATGCAAAGCGTGATCGAGTTTGCCAATGCCGGCGGGAAAGTGTTTGGCGTCTGCAACGGATTCCAGATCCTCTGCGAATCCCATCTGCTTCCCGGTGCACTTTTGCGCAACGCGCATCAACAATTTGTCTGCAAGAACGTTTTCATAAAAAGTACGGACAACGCGATCTATAAGATACCGGTTGCCCATGGGGAAGGCCGGTATTATGCGGATGAACGCACGCTCGCTGAACTGGAAAACAATGGGCAGGTCATTTTCCGCTATTGCGATGAAAACGGCAAGGTTACACCAGCGGCTAATCCAAATGGCTCAATGAACAACATCGCCGGGATCTGCAATGCAGGCCGGAATGTGTTTGGAATGATGCCACACCCGGAGCGCGCCTGTTCTGATATCCTTGGCAACAGCGATGGACGGGAGATCATCAAGAACCTCCTGATGGCGGAGCAACTGGTAAGCAGCTAGTATCGTCTGATACATGATTTAGCATTTTAGCAGGCATTTTCCAGCAAAATGCTTCCTAATTTTACCCCGCAATTCTGAATATGAAAAAACTTTTCCTCATTACCTGCATTTTTGCCCTGGCCTTCTCTGTCCAGGCCCAAAACCCGGTAAGCTGGACATATACCAGCAAGAAGATTGACGATAAAACCTACGAAGTACACATAACCGCCACCATTCAATCCGGCTGGCACCTTTACTCCCAAACACAGCCCGACGACGCCATCGTAGATCCTACCGCCATCGTATTTACCAACAACCCGTTGGTGAAACTCGAAGGCAAGATCAAAGAAATTGGCAAACTGGAGAAATTCAAGGACGAAGCCCTGAATATTTCTGCTAACCAGTATTCTCAAAAAGTGGATTTTGTTCAGGTGGTAAAGCTGAAGGCAAAGACAAAAACAAATCTCGCCGGCAAGGTTACCTACCAGACCTGTGATGATAAGAAATGTCTTCCGCCCAAAACTGTCAATTTCAATGTGCAGGTGCTGTAAACATGGCCATGCTAAATGATTTGATGAACGGGTTCCATGGCTGAACCCGTTTATTATTGTAAAAACCCAAAGCTGCGATGCGTTTTACTTCAAAGTACTTCGGTTTACTTGTATTAGTTTTATTGGCAACCGTCTCCCGCGCACAGGATAGTCTCCCGCAGGCCTGGAAAACCGAGAGCCGCAAGGTGGCCGAAGGTCAGTATGAATTAATATTCAAAACCCCGGCTCAACCTAAATTGTTCGTCTTTGCACCTAACCAGGAATTGTTTGAAACACCTGCCGCTACAATCGCTTTTCCGGATTCTTCCCTGGCTGTTACACCTCCTTTTGTTGTGGCGGATAAATCCGTAGAGCGCAAGACCCTGGCGCTGTTTGAATCCACACCTGTAGATATCCACCCCGGTGCAGTAGAGTGGACTATTCCCCTGAAAATAAACGGAACAGTACCCGCCGAGATCGGTGGTGAGCTGACCTATTACTATGGCAGCACAACAGATGAAACCGCTTTCAACACCGGTGTGTATACTTTTCGGGTTGCCCTGGAGGGTGGTAAGGCAACCGGTGGTGATATCAAAGTGGCGTCACTGGATATCCTGCGACCGGTAAACGATTGCGGGGATGACCTGGTACAGGACAATAGTGCCTGGACGATCTTTCTTTTTGGATTCATCGGCGGACTGATCGCCCTGCTAACTCCCTGCGTGTACCCGATGATACCAGTAACGGTTACATTTTTTACCAAAAAATCCCAGGGCCGTGCAAAAGCTATTCGCAATGGTGTGCTTTATGGACTGTTCATTTTTTTGATCTATGTATTGATCACTGTTCCTTTCCACGTTGCCGATATCCGGCCTGAGATATTCAATAACATTTCTACGAATCCCTGGATCAACCTGGTGTTCTTTGGCATCTTCGTGGCGTTCGCCTTATCGTTTTTTGGTTTATATGAAATTGGGTTGCCATCCGGACTGGCCAATAAGATGGATGCAAAATCCGGTCTTGGTAACGTCGGCGGCATCTTTTTTATGGCGGCAACGCTCACGATCGTATCGTTCTCCTGCACCGGACCAATACTCGGTACGCTGCTGGTGGGTGTATCCAGCGGTGGTGCCTGGCCCCTGACAGCAGGTGCTGCGGGATTTGGTATTGCACTCGGACTTCCATTTGCCTTATTTGCAATGTTTCCCCATTGGCTGCAGTCGCTCCCAAAGTCAGGTGGATGGATGACGGAGGTGAAGGTGGTGCTTGGTTTCGTGGAACTTGCGCTGGCAGTGAAATTTTTCTCCAATGCAGACCTGGTGCAGCAGTGGGGATTGCTGAAGCGCGAAGTGTTCGTGGCCATCTGGGCGATCATTGCCATCTGCGTAGTTATCTATCTTATTCGTAAATGGCCACTTAAAAGAAATCTGTCGCCTGCAAAACTTGCCAAATGGAAATTTCCGCTCGTCCGGCTGACCTTTATAATCTTGTTTGGTATCAGCGCTGTTTACCTGGTGCTGGGTCTCACTACCGAGCGTTGGGCCGGCTTGAAGGTCATCAGCGGTTTCCCTCCGCCAAGAAGTTATTCACTGTTCCCCGCGCATGCTACGCATGGCGTATTTGAACCGATAAAGAATGAATATGAAAAGGCGCTGGAGTTGTCACGTGAGGAAAACAAACCGGTGCTGATCGATTTTACCGGCTGGGCCTGCGTTAATTGCCGCGAAATGGAAGACAAAGTGTGGCCCGATAAATGGGTGGATAGTTTACTGAGAAATGAGTTCATCGTCGTGTCACTGTATGTTGATGAAAAAAGAAACCTGCCGCTGACGGAGCAGCGCGAGGTGACGTTGTCGAACGGCAGCAAAAAATCAATTGTAAGCGTGGGGGATAAATGGTCTACCTTTCAATCGGAAAATTTCCTTGCTTCATCGCAACCACAATATGCCATCATTGATGCGGACCAACGCGCGCTGACCAAAACCAAATTCTATACGGCGAATGCGGATGAATTTGCAGAGTGGCTGGTATGTGGGCTGGAGGCGTTCAGGGCGAAAAAGTAGAAGGTAATGTAAGAAGTACAACTTATTGATCACAACGGCATCGGTATTCATGTTTTTAATTTTCCATTTTTCATTTTAATTCAGAAAGAATGACCCGAATGAGTCTAAGAATCCTTCTTCTCCTGACCTGTTTTTTCTTTTCCCGCAATGCGGACGCCCAGGCGTTGGATACGCTGGCCACGCTCAGTGCTGGTCGCTGGCACATGGTAAAGGCCGAGGCAATGGGCAAGGTGAACGATGTGCCGGAGGAAATGCAGGAGAATATGTGGGTGGAAATGCAGAGAGGCGGTACGTTCAAATCAAAGCAGCTCATACAGGAGACAAGCGGAACCTGGAGCTACGACCGAAAGAAGCGGATATTGAGAACAAAGGAAAACAAGGAGAATGGTATAAAGGACTCGGACCTTCGCATTGTATCCCTCGCCGCAAAGACCGTAGTACTGGAGGCCCTGAAAGACGGTAAAGTGGCTGCAACTATCACTTTCCGCCGTCGATAGCAGCCCCGGGCAAATGCTGCCCCCACATGCCATTTTTGTTGTATTTTAGGTAGCCAGCCATCAAACTGCTGGAAACCTTATGCTATATATTCTTTGGGCGCTGATTACAGTCGCGCTTATCCTCTGTCTGCTCGTCCTTTTCTTCAAGGCATTCGTTGCTTTTCGTCGCAAGGCCGGACTGGCACTCACCCTTTTGTTATGTATTGCGTTATTTGCGTTTGCCGGCGGTAAGTCTCCGCGGGTAAATACAGAGAATGGCATGCTGGTGCCGGATACCGTATTGGAACAAGGGACGTACAGCCGTTACAGGATCAGGCTGGAGAGTACTCCGCTACCCGATTATACACTTCGTGCTACGACGGCTCGTAGTCGCGATGGTAAAATGGTGCTGGTGCATTCATCAGCGTATGCCCTGGGATGGTCGATCGGCAATGAATGGAAAACTGCGTCAATCAACCTAACCCTCACCGATACGGGAATTGATTACGAGGTGAACGGCGTAGTGGAGTGGAAGTTGCTGATCTTTACTCTATATCGGGAAAAGAAGCAGTTCAAAGGGAGTGCGAAATACCAGGACAACAAGGAGCCATATTGAGACAGGTTATCCTGTTCCCGATTGTTTTTTTGCGTTTAATCAGCCATGCTTCTCCTGCTACGTGGGGATTTAGTGTTGAAGCGGTGCGCAAAACCTTACGCTATCCGCTGCAACTGCGTCAGCCTGCGGTAAATGCTTTCCTCGATCTCGATCAGTTCATCATGATGTCCCTGCTCTGCAATCCGGCCATCCTGCAGGATGATGATCTCATCTGCTTCCTTGATTGTGCTGAGGCGGTGAGCGATCACCAGCGTGGTGCGGCCCTGCATCAATTTATTCAATGCATCCTGTACCAGTTTTTCCGACTCTGTATCCAGGGCAGATGTCGCCTCATCGAGTATCAAGATGGACGGATTCTTGAATACCGCTCGGGCTATGCTCAGCCGTTGACGCTGGCCACCTGACAACCGTATACCGCGGTCCCCGATGTTTGTCTGGTAACCGTCCTCAGTCTGCATAATGAAGTCGTGCGCATTTGCGATCCTCGCAGCTTCCATCACTTCTTCCAAAGTGGCATCCGGTCGACCAAGCGCAATGTTGTTGAAGATCGAGTCATTGAACAAAATGATTTCCTGGGTTACAAAGCTCATGTGACTGCGCAATGATTCCATTTTGTAGTCCTTTACATTTTTTCCGTCGACCAGGACCTCACCAACAGTGGCATCATAAAAACGGGGGATCAGGTCTGCAATGGTGGATTTCCCGACACCGGAAGGACCCACCAGTGCAATCGTTTTTCCCTTTTCAATCACAAGATTGATATTTTCCAGTACCGGTTTCTCTTCATAACGGAATGATACATTGACCAGCTCGATCTTTTCTTTGAATTCTTCCAACGCAACTGCACCAGGCTTATCGGCGATCTCGATGGGTTTATCCAGCACTTCGAGTATTCGTTCACCGGCAGCCTGGCCCATCTGGATATTCGATAATGCCACAACGATGGCCTTGGCCGGCCTTATTACCTGGGAGAATATCGCTATAAAGGCAATGAACGCGCCTGCAGCGAGCCCGTTTGATGATGAAAGCACCATCCCGCCACCGTAGACGAGAATACATGCTACAACGATCACACCCGCAGCTTCTGAAAACGCGGGTGCCAGTTCCCTTTTGTTGAAACTGGCCAGGCTCGCCTGGCGATAAAAATCATTTTCGCGGCTAAACCTTTTCAATACAAAATCAGTGGCATTGAATGCACGGATGATGCGCATACCTGTGAGGCTCTCGTCGATCAGCGTGAGCAAACGGCCAAGGGAGGCCTGGACATCTTTTGCTTCTCTTTTCAATTTCTTTGTCACCGCTGCGATGGCAATCGCGGAGATAGGGATGATAAGTAAAGTGAAAATGGTGAGTTTTGCGGATATCATGAACAGGGCAACGAAATAACCGATCATTACATACGGCTCTTTGAATAGCACCTCGAGTGAACTTGCTGCAGCGCCTTCGATCCCATGGACATCACTGTTCAAACGCGAAATAAGATCGCCTTTGTGTTCTTTAGTAAAATAGCCGAGTTGCAGCCTGTTGATCTTCTCAAATAAGGCTTCTCTTAAGCGTTTTACCAAAAGTGTTCGTGCATTGATAAGGCAACGCTGTGCCAGGTAGCGGCAGATGTTGGCGCAAACCACTGCCAGCACGATCGTTCCAGCCAGGAAGTAGAGCGCATAAGCTGGATTGGTTGTTTTAAAATGATAAATAAGGTGATAGAAATATTCTTTAAAGAACGAGGCTGACAAAGTGAAGTCAGGTGCTGTTCCATATTTTGCGGCATCGGCTGTAGTAACAGGATTGAATAGAAAATCCAATAAGGGTATAATGAGCGCAAACTGAAAGACACTGAAGAACACACCGATCAACGTAAAGATGAAGAACGGAACGATGAACTTGTGATAAGGTTTTACAAATATGAGTAGTCGCCGATAAACTTTCATGCGGAATGTTGATGATTAATACAGGGTACGGTAAATATTGATGTATTCTTTTGCTGCCTTGTTCCAGCAGAAATGTTCACTTCGTTGACGGATCAGCGGCTCCATATCCGAAGCCTCATATTGCTGCATGCCCTGCCGGAAAACCTTCTGCATGTGTGTGGCATTGAAATCCCGGAAATAAAATGCAGCATCACTACCTATCTCCGGAAGCGCAGTCCTGTTAGAGAGGAATACGGGTTTGCCTGCCGACATCGCTTCTGTTACCGGTAACCCGAATCCTTCCGCGATAGAGGGCAGTGCGAAGGCATAACAATTTTGGTAATACCAGGATTTCTCCGGTTCGGAGATATTACCCAGCACCCGAAGGTTTTCCTCCACCTTGAGACGGCGGGCCGATTCCTGTATGAAGTCCAGGTAGTTTGTATCATCCAGCCTGCCGGCAATGAGCAGCTCCATTTCATGATTCTGCTGCAGTAACGGCAGGAGTACATGGAAATTTTTCTTACGGCACATCACGCCCAGGGAAAACAGAAAAGGGCGTTCAGGTTTGTAGGAATGGCTCAGCAATTCAGGCGACTTCAGTGTGTTGGTGCCGTTGTGTATAACATAGACCGGTTTATTGCCGGTATCGCAATATTGCAGGACGTCCTTGCGGCAAAACTCTGAAATGCATACGATCACATCACTGCGGTCAACGTTTTGCTGCAGGTGGCGCAGGTATTTGGCGCGTTTAAGTTCGTTTTTCTTTTCGTAAATAAAATTGAGATCATGGATGGTCAGTACTACCTTGATCTTGCGATTGCGTTGGGGTACGTAGTGGGAACTTTGATAAGTGCAGTGCCAGATATCGAAACCTTTCAGGCGGGGCATATAAAATTTTTGCAAAGAATTTTGTGTGAGATGCCGGGCATCTGGCCCGAATGCATCCTGCACCTGCGGTGGGGTGAAGAAAGTCAGTTCTTCGCGTGTTTCATCAATATGGCGCTGCAGATACCGCCCAAGATTAAGCGAGTAATGATAAAGGCCGGTATTGAAATACTTCATTCGTTCACAATCAAATACGATTCGTTGTGTCATAATAATTGGTTGATAAAAACGCGAATAGGTAATCTCTAAGTCCGGAGGTGTATGGCAGGCATTAAATATTATGCAAAATCCATACCTTTTATCTGGTGGTGGGTATCCGGGTCTTGCACATTAACACGTTGACAACCGCCAATCGCTTGTCGTTGCGCGGCTGAAATATTTTTTTCAAATCGTATTTATCTGGTTTTTTGCAGGGAGAGTGGCAAGATATATGCTACGAGGGGAAGCTTGCTACCACCACAAAATGATGATTTTACATGAATGAAATTATTCTTGATTGTGACCTGATGCGGCATCCCAACTCGGGTCTCTATCACTACTGCCTTAACCTGGGCAACTATGTGGATGAGCAATTACAACACAGCAGTGACTTACGGATCCGTTATTATGTTCCCCCGGCGGAGGCAGCAAGTTTCAATAAAGTTGAGAATTGCATTGTTGAAAAACGGTTTCATCGTTTCTTCAAGCCTTTTCTGTGGAATTGCCGGGTATGGCATGCCCCGTTCCAGTCTGGTCGGGTAATACCGGATCGCAGGCGGCACCGCAACCTGAAGGTCCTTCTCACGGTGCATGATCTCAATCCATTGCACGAGGGCAAGCCTGAAGATGAACAGCGCAAAAGTATACGCCATACGCAGCACCTGATCGATCAGAGTGATGCCATCGTCTGTATCTCTGAATTCAGTAAGTCAGATGTGCTTAAACATTGCGACGTTGGCAACAAGCCCGTTTATGTGATTCATAACGGAACACATAAGGTCCATGCGGCTGATATGAGCAACGGAGCATACCGCCCTGTCCGCCCGTTTCTGTTTGGGATGGGATATGTGAATCGTAAGAAGAATTATCATGTATTGCTTCCGCTGTTGAAGGATACGGAATATGAACTTGTTATTGCGGGTCGGCTTGATGAAGATGATTATGTAAACAGCATCAGGGAAGAAGCAAATCGACTTGGTGTGGCCGACAGGGTTTTTCTGCCTGGCCCTGTAAGCGAAGGGGAGAAGGGATGGTACCTGCGCAATTGCAGTGCATTCGTGCATCCTTCGCTGGCAGAGGGTTTCGGTGCCCCGGTGGTTGAAGCCATGCAATTTGGAAAGCCGTTGTTTCTTTCAGATAAAACTTCGCTTCCAGAAATTGGCGGCGATGTATCATTCTATTTCACCAGTTTTCATGGCGATGAAATGCGTCAGACATTTCTTGATGGCATGCAACGATTTCAGCAGCAGAACCTGTCAGAAGCCCTGATTGCACGTAGCCGGATGTTTGACTGGGAGAAAAATGCAAAACAATACATCGAAGTGTATCGATCCCTGATCGGATAAATAATTTCTATGAAAAATTTTTCGAGTCTTAGTGAAATTGGTACGCTGAGCAGATCTGACTTTGAGGAAACCTGCCTCGCCAATGTTGATCATCTTTATGTTGGTGACAATACGGTCATGTGCAAAGTACTGGGAAGACATAAAATGATGGTGGATGCCAAGGATCTCGGTATTGCGCCGCACCTGATCATGGATGGTTATTGGGAGTCCTGGCTAACGCAGCTATTGGCACGCATTATCAAGCCTGGCGCGGTTTGCCTCGATATCGGTGCCAACTTTGGTTATTTCTCTATCCTCATGTCGGAGCTGTGCGGGTCCGCCGGTAAGACCATCTCTGTAGAGCCCAATCCCTCGATCTGCAGTTTTCTGAAGGCCACCCGGTTTTTGAACGGGGGAAAATTTGAGATAATAGAATCGGCATTGGCGGATAAACGCGGTGAGGCAGTGCTGACAGTTACTGACCGTGAGCTGGGTGGCGGGACGATCAAGCCAAATGACGCCGCACCAAACCGAAGCCAGGTCAGGGTGCCAACGATCTCGGTCGATGAACTGGTGGAAGAGAAAGGGCTGCCGCGTGTGGACGTGATCAAGATGGATGTGGAAGGGGTGGAGCCACTCGTGTTCAGTGGAATGAAACGCACTATCAATAACAATCCGGATATTCATATACTCGTAGAGTACAGCCCGTCTATCTATGATGATCCTGCAGGGTTCACCGATTTCCTGTTCTCCAATTTTGTCGTCAATCGCGTGAAGGACGTGGATACAATGACGCGGTTGTCATCATCGGATATACCCAAATTATTAGCCATCACTGATCACACAGATCTGTATCTTAGAAGAAGATAAGCACTAAACGAACCAACATGGATACGATCGCTGATTTTTCCACCATCGCCACATTATCAGGATATGAGTTTGAATCCGCCTGCAGATACCATACCCAGTATGCCTATCTCGGTGATCATATTGGATTATGTAAAATTCTCACCAGGGCTAAAATTCATGTGGACACACGTGATGTAGGCGTGACCCCGCACCTGATCATGGATGGCTTTTGGGAAACATGGCTGACTCAATGCCTTTCGGGTATCGTTAAGCCCGGTAATGTATGCTTAGATATCGGTGCCAATTTTGGCTACTATTCAGTACTGATGTCCAACCTGGCCGGTGCGAATGGCTCTGTGCTTGCTGTCGAACCCAATGCGGCTTTGTGTAAATTATTGCGAAGGACGTCCAGTATCGCGAGTCATAACTTCAAGGTGGCCGAGGTGGCTTTGTCTGACATTGCGGGCGAGGCGCAGCTTTCGATACACGATGGGTACCTCGGTAACTCCAGCCTTATCGATCGAAAAGACCAGGGGTTTACGGATGTGACGACCATGTCTGTGCGCATGACCACGCTCGATGCGCTGGCCGAACAATATGGACTGACGAAGATTGACGTAGTGAAAATTGATGTAGAAGGTCTCGAGCCACAGATCTTCCGTGGCATGGCGAAGACACTTGCAGATAATCCGGATATTAAGATCGTGGTGGAATACAGCCCGCACCTGTATACGGATCCCGGCCAGTTTACCGATTTTTTGTTTGAAAAATTTACGGTCACAAGAATCAAGGATGTTGAATCCCCGATGGTGCTGACGGAAGCAGACAGGCATTCATTGCTGCACCTGACGGATCATACGGATTTGTTGCTGAGCCGGAAGGTGTGAGTGTCTAACTTAAAAAGTAAAAAGTAAAAAGTAAAAATTCTAAACTAAACTTTAACCTCAGCATTCTCGGTGCCTTCGATACGCCTCGCTGCGCGCGGCACTCAGTCACCTCTGGCGTAAGCCCTCAACCGCCTGGCGTCCTTCGGTTGTTGGTGAAGTGAACTGATGTAGTGATAGCCTTCATTTCGAACATCAACTGCGGCATCAGTTTCGGGGCTTATTCGCGCATCCTACCTAAGCTTCGCTCCGGCAGGCAGGGCTGAATCTGCACCCCGCATCCCGCATCTAGAATCCCGTATCTCAACCTCAGCCTCAACCTCAACCTCAAGCCCGGGCTTACCTCAGGTCGAGTTTGATCTGCAGTTCGTCAAATTGCTTCTCATCGATCGTGGCTGGTGCATCTAGCATCACATCGCGGCCTGAATTGTTTTTGGGAAATGCGATAAAGTCGCGGATGCTTTCGCTGCCGCCGAGGATAGCGCAGAGCCGGTCAAATCCGAAAGCAATACCACCATGCGGCGGAGCTCCATATTCAAAGGCTCCGAGCAGGAAACCAAACTTGTGGAGTTGTTCTTCTTCATCCATGCCGAGTGCGGCGAACATTTTCTCCTGCAATTCACGTTGATAGATCCTGATCGAGCCACCACCTATTTCATTCCCGTTCAGCACCATGTCGTAGGCATTGGCCTTGATAGATGCATAAGGGTGTTTGAGGTATTCATCCCGGTTTTCGATAACGGGAGAGTTGCCGATCATTGTTGGAATGTCGGAAGGTTTTGGAGAAGTGAACGGGTGGTGACGTGCTACCCAACGGTTTCCTTCCTCATCATATTCGAACAGCGGGAAATCCAATACCCAGAGAAGCCGAAACTCATCTTCTTTCCGGAGTCCAAGCCTGCGGCCCATTTCAAGGCGCAGTTCGCTGGCCGCCTTGCGGGTGCGTTCTTCGGCACCTGCTACCAGCAGGATCAGGTCACCCGGCTGTGCATTGGCTGCCGTTGCGATCGTTTTTAATTTTTCTTCCGGGTAAAATTTGTCCGCACTGCTTTTGTAAGTTCCATCTGTATTGCACTTGATGAACACGAGTCCTTTCATCCCAATCTGTGGACGCTTTACCCATTCGGTCAGTTCATCGGTTTGCTTGCGGGTATACTCACTGCAGCCGGGCACCGCGATGGCGATCACGGTTTCAGCCTCGTCGAATGGTTTGAAGCCTGCGCCGAGGATTAGCTCCTCAATAACCGGCCGTCCGGCGAAGGTATGGGAGGGGTAGCGCAGGTTCAGCAGTTTCATGTCGAACCGTATATCCGGCTTGTCGTTTCCGTAGGTCCACATCGCTTCTTCCCAGGTCATGCGCGCGATGGTGTCGGTATAGTCTATATTTTTTACGTCTTTGAAAATAGCGCGGACCATTCCTTCAAACATGGTAAGAATGTCCTCCTGTTCTACGAATGCCATTTCGCAGTCGATCTGGGTAAACTCAGGCTGGCGGTCAGCGCGGAGATCTTCATCACGAAAACATTTCACTATTTGGTAGTAACGGTCGTAGCCGCTGACCATCAGGAGTTGTTTGAATGTCTGCGGTGATTGGGGGAGTGCATAGAATTGTCCAGGGTTCATGCGGGAGGGCACTACAAAGTCGCGCGCGCCTTCCGGCGTGGATTTGATCAGGAAGGGGGTTTCGATATCCATGAAGCCGTTCGTATGCAGGTAATTTCTTGCACTGCGATTGACGGCATAGCGTAGTTCGATATTTTTCTTAACGGCATTCCTGCGGAGATCGAGGAAGCGGTATTTCATACGCAGGTCATCACCACCATCTGTATCATCCTGGATGGTAAATGGCGGCACGGCTGATTTGTTGAGGATGGTGAAGCGGGTGATATCGATCTCGATCTCACCGGTGGGTATTGTAATGTTTTTGCTGCTGCGCTCCCGGACAGTGCCTGTAGCCTGGAGTACGAATTCGCGGCCCAGGGGCGAGGATTCGAGTTCACGTGTGAGCGTTTCACCAAACAGTAATTGGGTGATGCCGTACCGGTCGCGGAGGTCAACAAAGGTGATCGCGCCCATTTTCCGGACAGTTTGGACCCATCCGGCCAGTGTTACTTCTTTGCCCGTATCCTTTATCGTGAGTTCGCCACAGGTGTGAGTTCTAAACATAATTGCAGTGTATTTTTCAACCGGCCGCAGTTAAGCTGCTGCGCCAGCCGGCCGCAAAGATAATGAACGGGAAACTCCAAGGAAAACGATCAGTGGGCAAATATCGGGCGGTCCGATGCCATCGCCGGGCTGTAGAAGAGGGTTTTTTTAGAAAAAGTAGAAAGTCTGACCTACTGAAATAATATACACAAACAATTTTTCAAAGGCAGGTGACATTTTTATTGAAAATATAAGAACGGGCAGGCATGAGTTCAAACTCCATATTGAACCAACATACACAGGTCGTTATCACCTGAATCCTACAGTGGCAGAATTGATGGACTATCCAGTGTTCTTTGGAAGAAATGCCTCCTCTGACATTTTTGTGAATAAATAGCTATGTGAATGAAAATGTTAGTCTGTTGATTTGTAATGCCTTCAAAATCGGACTCGTAGTTTTACTAAGGTGCAATTCGTGCGGATGCTTGCAAATGCCCGAATGATGGTTTACATTTAGTGTAACAACCCGTACGCTATGCCCTCCCTATTTCGCAAACTGAACAGATTCTTCGCGCGCGAACCTGCGCCGCAACAACCTGTTCCCCGGCCGGCAGAGCATTTCACCGACGAATCCATTTACAATCGTTATGCATATATCATTGGAAATGTTTTTACATATTTCAATGACCTTCCTGAGCAGTCCAAAAGACGTTTTGTAAACCGGGTTCATGAATTCCGCCATGACAAACGATTTCATTTTATCGGGTTGGAACAAACGGAAGATGCCCGCATTCTTGTCAGTGCATCTGCAGTACAGGTGACGTTTGGGCTAAAAAATTATATGCTCTCCTTTTTCAAGGATATCTATATCCTGGCAGATGCTTACCACATGGACAGCGATAACGAACTCTACATCGGGCATGTTGCGCCTGAAGGCATCTATCTTTCCTGGAAGCATTTCCTGTATGGCTATTCGTATAAAACGGATAACATCAACGTGGCTGTTCATGAAATGGCCCATGCATTGTTGCATAATAATTTCTTTGCACAATATGGCATCGACTCACAGTTCCGAATGAACTATGAACGCTTCAGCAGCAGCACCGGCCAGATCCTCGCCGATGTGATCACCACACGGAAAAGCTACCTGAGGAACTATGCATTTACCAATATGCATGAATTCTGGGCAGTGAGTGTTGAAGCTTTTTTCGAAGGACCGGAAGGCCTGCGCCAACATATGCCCGAGTTGTATGATGCGCTTTGTAAAGTATTGAACCAGGATCCAGCTACCAAACATAAACTGCTAAAATCCGAACCATGCTGACATTATTGATCATCTATCACTGCAGAAAACTCATCCGCAAACATCGCGCGCGCCGGATGCCTTCGACGCTAAGCCTGGCTTCTTGATAAGACTTTCGCAAACCGCTTTACATCCGCATCCTTACTGATCGGCGTATCCCGGGCTATGTGTTCGCTGAGTTGTTTGGCAAAAAACGGCCCCAATGAGCAACCTTTCGTGCCCATGCCATTGAGTATACCAATCGAAGGATGAAGAGGATGAAACCCAACAAATGGCCTGCGTTCAAGTGTTGCGGGGCGCATCCCTGCGCGGTGTGACTCGATTTGCCAGTCGCCTTTGATCCAATCATTCAGCACAGCTTCGCATTTTTTATAGAATTCAGGCGTCGGGTCGGTGTGCTCAAAGTTCCAATCGTAGCTTGCTCCCAGCCAGAACATATCCGCCTCGGGGAGTGGTACCAGCAGCATCGATTTTTTGTAAACAAATTTATCCGGCAGCCCTGGGATACGAACGGTTACAAACTCTCCTTTGTTGGGTGCAAAAGGCAACGCTTTGAAATAGGGATTTTCAAAACTATTCGTGCCATCGCAGAATACGATCCTTCGCGCGCGAATGTCTTTGTACTCTACACCGTCATCGTGAATGGTCAGCGCATCAAGCTCGAATTTTTCCTCATGCAAAGCCTGCTGGTGAATCAATTGTTTCCGCCATGCGGGCAGCAGTGCTCCCAGATCTATCGTATATACCGGCCTGATCTGGCCACAGCCGAATTCATACCTGAAATAGGGGTTGAACTCATTCTGCTCGGGATAGGTATGGACGTACTGATCGCCTGTCTTTATTTTTTCCAGGAAGGCTTCCCGGACAAACGGACTCGGGAAAAAGTCGACCAGGTCCCGGTGATGAATAGCACGGATGTTCAGATCATCACCTATTTCATTGTACGCCTTCCATGCAAACGGAAGCACTTCATTAACCATCCACACCGTCACGAGTCGCCGGCCCGTCACAGGATTGATAATGCCTGCCGCAATACGCGAAGGAGTGCCGGGATCCGCATCATCTATCACAGCATAGGTAAGTTCCTCCTGTTGCAGGTAGTATGACAAAAACGTCCCGCAGATTCCCTGCCCTATGATCAATACATCTACTTCCTTCATCTTTTTTATTGTTCTACATTGACCCTGATGCCCTCTGAATGTGCAGAAAACTCCGGTGCATACATCGATTGGATCGTGGTAATGCCATTGCTGAAATTGCCCGCATGTGTTACAAATAGCGGGTACTCGAACACGTAAGTTCCCTTGTACAGGTTCGAAATAAAGAAACTGGTACTCGCATCTTTCGTCGTTTCGTAATAACCGATTTTACCCTGGTATTTATAGCCGCTCAAGACATTCACCGGTTCCATGGCTGATGCACGCATGTCTTTCATATGAATGTATTCCATGTCACGGTCAACCCGCAGTTCAATACGCACAATGATCTTATCGCCTATTTTCAATGCATCGCCATCATTTACCGGTGTAAGTACCGGGCCTCTGTCGGTATTTTTTTGGATAAACAATTTCTTTTCGAGTTTCAACGGTGTAGCTGATGACGTGATCTTATCAAGATCTTCGAAATACTGCCAGTAGACACCGCCCCAGGTGGTCAATGGAGCTGCGGCAGTTCCGGCGCCGGCAACTGTCACATTTATTCTTCCCGTTTCATTGGTAACTTTTTCGCCCGGTATAGTAGTAGTCACATAACCTGTGCCGGATTGCGCACTCATGGCCGGTGTGATCACCGGTTCATTGCCTAACCGGATGGTGACGCCTGGCTGTTCAGCCAGCCAGTTACTTCCTTTCAGCAGGAGGGCATAGCACGCCTCCGCGGTTGCCTTGGTGGATTCCCAGTTGTTGGTCTGCTTATTCTTCAGCAACCATGTCCGAAGATCGTCAACAACTTTAGTCTCCTTTGAAATTTCGCTAAAAGCCTCGATCATCAGCGCCTGCCGCTCGATGGGCGCCTGGTACCACCACCAGCTACGGCTGGCATCTTTCCAGTACATGCCGAGTTCGGGATGTATGATAGCGGTTTCCTTCAGTGACTTCAATATTGCTGCTGGCGTTTTTTTATCTGCTAAGCGATGCAGCGCGATAGCAGTCATCCCCTGCATGTATTTATTGCGGGCGGTCCAGTTTTTGGGTAAAAGTGTTTTGTAAAAATTATATGCTGGCTGAACCGAAGCAGCAACTTTTATTTCCGGGAAGAAGCTGCGCATATAGAAATACTGGATTTCTGTATAGGAAGCCGTCATGTCTTTCAGCACCGTTTTCCTTTTTTTCAATTCATCATATTGTTGTTTCAACCTGCTGTCAAGATAGGCCAGGGCGCGTTGGGCAATCTCGTTCAGGCCGTCGTTATCCGCCAGTTTAATCGCGCCCATATTACGCAGATGACCGATACCGGTAACGATGTATTGCGTTATATACCTGTCGTCTGGTCCACCCGCAAACCAGGGGAATGCACCATTGGGGAGTTGAAGTTTCTTCAGCTTGTCAAGATTGGCCGACATGTCACGCTTCAGCTTTGCCAGGTCAAAAAGCAACGCAAGATTCTTTTTCCGTTCGGCATCTGTTTTCGCCTGCAACACCCAGGGTGTTTCTTCGAGTAAAATCGATTTGAGTTCTTCATTCTTTTGGAGGTTGCTGAGGAAAGCAGAACTGTCTTTCTTCCATTCTTCAAACACCTGTGCTATCCGCGGGGCAGAACGCAGCACATGGCCTGCGATGGTGGTTGCATAATAACGGTTCCAGTTCTGTTCGGCACACTCATACGGATATTCCATCAGGTAAGGAAGCGACTGGATAGCATACCAGGCAGGATTGGATGTATACTCCACCGTCACGCCCTGGTGTTTCAGTGTTGGGGAAGTATTATTGATCAGCTTATCCAGATTGAAGGTTGCTGTACCTGAGCCGCGCATGGGGAGTGTCATGGTTTCAGTCACCAGCATCCTGCTGCTGAGAACGGGAAGAATATTTTCTTCACCATCGCTGAGGTTGCCAGTTTGAGCAATGATTCGCCAGGTAATGGCCTTGTCAACCTGGAAAGGGATTTCGATGGGGAAGCGCACGGCTTCACTCTGGCCCGCACCGACGGTGAAGTATTGTGAAGGAAGTATGTTGCGGAACCGACTATCAAGCGGCTGGTTGGTAGCTGCATCGAGTAATTCGAGACGTGCCTGGCCGGTGAATTCAGCCGCGGACAGGTTCACGATCTTGGCACTGAATTCCATCTTATCACCTTCGCGGATAAACCGTGGCGCATTTGGCTGCACCATCAGTTCTTTTTGTGTAATGATCTCTTTACTGCTATACCCGAAAGCCAGGTCCTTTGTATGGGCCAGCGCCTGGAATTTCCAGCGGGTCAGGGCTTCTGGCATGGTGAAGGAGAACTCTATTGCACCGGAACTGTCCGTACGCAGATCGGGGATGAAGAAGGCTGTCTCATTGAAATTTTTCCGTGCCGTGACAGGTGG
The DNA here is from genome assembly GCA_023430465.1 of Bacteroidota bacterium. GTDB lineage: Bacteria > Bacteroidota > Bacteroidia > Chitinophagales > Chitinophagaceae > JAEZAM01. Next base: position 17,707 of record JAEZAM010000031.1, read on the forward strand.
CACATTCTGCCTGTCATTTCCAGGCGCAGCGACACTGGTAGTGTCGGTTGCCAGGCTGGCTGCGTCTGCTTCAAAACTCACATAACCGGCCGATGCCGGTGGGGCAGCGGATTGCATCATCACTTCGCGCTCTTCCTTGCGTGCACCAGCCATGCCGTTCGCCCTTTTTGCCTTGGTCATGTATTTCTTTTGTTCGATCGCACCGCCCTCTGCAAACGACCAGCTATCATAACGTTTATCCAGTGCCTGCCACTGCTCGTTGTCCACATATTTGTTGATGCCATTTACGTCGGTAAAGTTTGTAGCACCGGAGACGCTTGTATGACGATAGTATCGCTGCCAGATTGAAGGAGTAGCCCAGTTGAATGGATAGAACTGGTCAAGGGATACATCATACATTGACGCGAGCAGCTCGGCTGCCTTTGCCTCTTTTTTATAACCCGAGATCTTTACTTTCCATTTTTCTTCGCTGCCAGGGAGCGTCTTGTCGCGGTAAGTGGCATAGTCGATCGTAAGTTGTTTATCCAGCCAGGGCACTACGATATCGGTACCCTCCGTGTGCAGGCGGTTATGTTTTACAAAATACCAGCTCAATCCATATCCGCCCCGGTCGTTTTCAGTAGCGTTGACATTGATATTTTTGGTTTCATTGTTAAGTTTCAGTGAGCTGATCACCGGCTGCTTCGCAGCACCTGGCCGCTCGGTTTCCTGCAGCAGGTGTACATCATTTGCCGAACTGCCAACCTCGACCTTACCTGATGTGCCTGGCAGAACTTCTACGTTGCTGCTTGCAAAAAGATATTCCGGCCTTGTGCGGCCGGGCTTTGCTGCGTCAAATAATTCAACATAGCGGATATCCTTCACCTGCTCCCCGCGCTCATTGACTGCGGTAATCTCCAGCACATAAAATCCTGCTGCCGGTTTCTGACCTGCCATTGTAAATCCTTTTACTGAATCGGTCTTTCCAGTCACCTCGGCCGTGCGTGCCTCGCGTGGCCAGGTTTTCCAGTCGGTCTCGTTATCATACTCATCATGCGGAAACAGGCGGATGTATTCTTCCTTGCTATAGATAAACTGGTTGGGTCTTTGCCAGAAGCGGGAACGAATGAGCCGCTGCTCGGGTGTCAACCTGAACAGGGAAACCGATATATTCGTCGGTACAAAACTTCCGTTCATATTTTCGGTGTGAATGGCCAGTGTATGCAAGCTGTCTTTGGCTACACGCTCTGGTATCTCGGAGCGAACAATGAATGAGCGATAGCCTGCAGTTACGGTCTGCTCGCCACTCCTGGTCTCCCCATTAATGTCCGTCACGTCGGCATAAACGGTATAATCGAAAACAGGCTGGCTGCTGCTGTCAAGCTTTAGATCGGGGATGGCGTTGAATTTTATCGTGAATTTGCCGTCACGGTCAGTGATGGTTTCTCCATGTACGATCTCCAGAGGGGTAGATGGCGGAAAATACGACCGGAAATACCAGGGGTAGAGAAAACGTGGCTGCCGGACGACCCGGTAGCTGACCTTTGCCCCATCAATATTGTTCCCTGCATATGCCTTTGCATTTCCAATCACGGTAATGGTGTCATTCACCTTATAGGCCTGCGTGAGTGTTTCATAATCGACTTCAAACTTAGGTCGTTTGTATTCCTCCACTTGCACGTATGACTGTGAAGATTCATTGGCGATCCGCAGGGTAAAGGTTCCGTTGAGTACACCGGTGGGCAATTGGAAACGGCCGTTGAAGGAGCCATACTCATTTGTGGTGAATCGCATGCTGTCAACTTCCTGTCCATTCACATCTTCCAACACAATGGTGCCTGTGTGGCCGGTACGGAGTTCGCCTTTTTGTGCGCCTTGTTTGATCACCGAGATGCCTTTGAAATGTATCGTTTGCCCGGGCCTGTATAGACCCCGGTCAGTAAACAGGAAGGTGGTGAATGCGGGCTGATCAACATCATCAGTGGATCGTGCATAGACATATTGTGAGGCATCATCCATGAAAAACCGTTCACCATTGTGAGTTATATCCAGCAGGAATGATTGATTGCGTGAGACTCGTTTTCCTGAAACTGTTTCAATCATTGTCTTGGTAAAGCTTCCATCCTGTCCGGATTTGTAACTTTCCTTTTTCACCGGAACATAACGGCTGAGTTTGTTATCATAAGACATTTCCCAGACCTGCACAGCAGCACCTGCGAGCGGCTTACCGGATTCACGGTCCAGGATAAAGTAGGTCGGCCCGGAATTGATGAAACTGATCGATGAGACATAAAAGTTCGCAACAATCCCCGGGGATTTATCATTGAAATTTTCCGAGGTCGATGCGAGTAATTTGTATTCTCCCGCAGGCAACGCGTCGATTTTAATTTCGGTGCGGTAGTTCTGCAGGTCTTTTGGGTCGGGCAATGCCTGGTTCCAGTTGCGAACCGCCGGTGCCGCGAGTAGCAATTTCCAGTATTCTGAGGAGCCCTGGTAGTGATTGCTGGATTTAAGTTTTTCCGACTGTTTTATGATGCGGAGATAAAGCACAGGCGCATTCGCGTAGGACACCAGCGCGCGAAAAGGCTGCCGTGGAACATTTACTTTTTCGATCTCCAGGCGCAATGATGGAGCACGGAGTGTAGCAAGCAGGTTGATTGCATTTATTTTTCCTTCGGTGGAATCCTTTCCTCTGCGCTGAATGATATCCTGCAGGATGGCTGCAGCCTTTGCTTTGTCAAACTGGTGAGTGGTATCTCCATGCGGCTGATAATTGCCGGCTTTGGCTGCGAGGTAAGCTGCCACAAGATAGGATGCCTGGTCGGCAACGGGTTCTTTGCCATACTGATGTGCGATGTGGTTGATGGCATTGAAGTAAAGTTGGTCGGCATCGGGATGTACACTGTTACTGCGGACAAATTCTATCCGGTCAAGATCAACATCCACCAATGCATCATGGCGTGTATCAGCCAGGTGAAAGGCGATGAGCTGCTGATAGATCAGCAACGCTTTATGCTGAAGGGAGAGGGAATCTTTCGTTTCAAATTTCCTGTGAATAAAATCTGCCGCCGGATCGAAAGCGGATGCTGTATTGAGCTCAAACGCATAGGCCGGCCGTTGAATGTCCCGCTCATTGCTGACAAAATAGTTGAGCGCCTGGTGGGCCAGCAGGTCGAACAAAGTAGGGCGGAGGTGGCGCATGTTGCCTTTATCGATCAGTGCATCGTATTTCTCCAGCCTGGTGTTTTGCAGCAATCGTTCTTCCTGCAGTGATGCCAGGTATTGCTCACCGATCTTCCGGTGCAGGTCTGTCAGCGTCCATGTATTGATGTCTTTCTTATCGAATTTCTCCGTGTTGGTGCGGTTGTAAAATTCGTACCGGTGCATCTGAAGGTACTGGTGGTATTTGGTGGCGATGATGCTATGCAGTACGGCACGGGCGGGTTGTGTAGTGCCGGGCACTTCTTTTTCAAGTTCTGCAATGCTGAGCGCCTCGTTGTCTTCCCGGGTTTCGGTTTGCAGGTCGGCAATATAGATAAGCGCTTTGAGAACCTGTGCCTCCTGCCTGGCGGCTTTTGCCTTTTTGTAGATACCCTGTACCGTAGTCAGTGCTGATTTTGGAAGCCCTTTGTCTATGAATACTTCGGCTTCCCGCCACTCCTTCTCATAGAGGTTCTGCGGCTGCTGGGCATTAAGATCAGTCATAAAGGCAATACTTAGGATGGCAAGGATAAAAAGACGGCAATAGATCCTGTACATAGAGGGTTTAATTAATCGGGTACAAGTTAAAGAATGTTTGGGCAAGGATAGGATGCAGGTGAAGCCCGGATTTCATAAGCCGTTGCCGGTAGAAAAAGGCGATAGCAGTTTTTTAACAGATTGCCGTTCAGACAACATCGTTTTTGAAAGGTTTAATGAACGAAAAAATGATTGTTTCCCTTAACAAAAAGACGATAGCTCGTTGTTGCCAGCAGTGAAGCAATACCTGCATAACTGACCATTTTAACCTTAAATAACAATGCGGTGAAACCCTTTCCAGTAAAGGGTTTAATGACTTTAATACAGTGTTGCATTATGTATGCCGATTTGCTTTAACGTTTCCTTACTTGATTTTCGGCACGATGGCATATGCTTTGAAATAATTATCATGAATTCGATTTTGAATTAGAAAGTAAAACGACAAAACATGAAAACAATTTTTACATTTTTAGCCTCGCTTTTTCTCACCGTATCAGCTTTTGCTGCTGCGCGTCCTACGAGTGCACTCACCATCACCGCTACTGATAATTCAGTGATTGCCGTGATGGTCGATGGAAAGCGATTTGAGCCCCGCGACAATGGTATTATGATCCAGGGGATCACCGACGGCTCACACAACGTGAAGGTTTATCGCGAAACAAACAGCGGCATTGTCCGGAGCAGAACCAAGAGGTATGAGCTCATCTACAATGCAAATGTTTCGGTGAAGAAACGTACCAACCTGAAGATCTCCATTGCACGTAACGGTCGTGTAACTATGCAGGAATCACGTTTCCGTAACAACGGTGTTGGCCAGGAAAATGTGTGGTATGATGATGGCCGCGACATGAACGACAGGTTTGATGAGCAATGGAGCGACTATGATCATAACTATGGCTACGAATCAGGCATGAACTCCGCTGAGTTCAACCGCATCCTGAAGTCGATCGACAAGGAATGGCTGGAGTCAAACAAGTTGAAATCAGCGGTGCAGGTTGTAAGTACCAGCCGTCTTTCTGCAGCGCAGGTAAAAGAGATCGTGATGTTGTTTGGTTTTGAAAACAACAAGCTGGAAGTGGCCAAACAGGCTTACCGGAATACGGTAGACAAACATAACTATGACATCATCTATGATGTGCTGACGTTCAGCGCCAGCCGGAATGAACTCGACAGGTTCATCCGCACATCGAGGTAGTGCTAACGAATAACCCTCTGAAGCTCGGCCAAATAAGAAGCCGCCCCCGTAATGGGAGGCGGCTCTTTTTATTTGTCGGCGTTCCTTTATTTTTTGTTGATCACTTCAGCCATTTTCTTACCGATATCGGCGGGGCTGCTTACAACGTGAATGCCGCATTCCGCCATGATCTTCATTTTAGCAGCAGCGGTATCATCTGCACCACCAACGATGGCACCGGCATGACCCATTCTACGACCGGGAGGCGCTGTCTGGCCTGCGATAAAACCAACCACAGGTTTTTTATTGCCATTTGCTTTGATCCAATGCGCAGCTTCTGCTTCCATGCCACCACCGATCTCACCGATCATTACGATCGCATCGGTTTCGGGATCATTCATCAGCAATTCGACTGCATCGCGGGTGGGAGTGCCGATGATGGGGTCACCGCCGATACCGACAGCCGTACTGATGCCCAGACCTGCTTTTGCAACCTGGTCAGCCGCTTCGTAGGTCAGCGTACCGGATTTGGAAACGATGCCGATACGGCCTGGTTTGAATACGAACCCAGGCATGATGCCCACTTTGCACTCACCTGCCGTGATAACACCGGGGCAGTTGGGCCCGATAAGACGGGTATTCTTTCCGAGGAGATAGTTCTTTACTTTGACCATGTCCTGAACGGGGATGCCTTCGGTGATACAGACAACCAGTTTTATACCCGCGTCCGCAGCTTCCATGATCGCATCTGCGGCAAATGCCGGCGGTACGAAGATGATGCTGACATCGGCGCCTGTTTCTTTCACGCAATCGGCTACAGTGTTGAATACAGGTTTATCGAGGTGCTTGTTGCCGCCTTTTCCCGGCGTCACACCGCCGACAACGTTGGTGCCATATTCGATCATCTGGGTCGCGTGGAAACTGCCTTCGGTGCCGGTAAAGCCCTGCACCAGGACCTTGGATTGCTTGTTGACAAGAATGCTCATGTAGTCTGATTTTCAGTAAAAGTTGGGCAAAAGTAAGGGATTGTTGCGAACTGGGAACTGGGGGCTGGGGGCTGGATGCTGG
>JAEZAM010000044.1 GCA_023430465.1 Bacteroidota bacterium
CTGCCCGGGACTACTCAGTAACCTGACGTAAGCTATCTCAGCCCCGACCTTAACACCTCCGCACTCCACACTCCACACTCCGCACCCCACCTGCGGGCAGGCTGGTCCGCACTTTCATTATGGCATCTTGTTTGTTCCCCAACCCCTGTATTCCTCATGCTTAAACCCGATCATATGCTTACAGACAGCCAGCAACGCCATACACGTTTGCAAAAACTCAGCGGCAGCAATTTTGACCTCGATCCAAATCAACCGGATATCCGCAACTGGCCGGTTAGAGGATCGATGGGTACGGTTGGAACAGTGGAGGACCTGATTTTCGATGAACAATCCGGTAAAGTGCGCTATATCGTCGTAGACCTGAAAAGCAACTCCATCGGCCTCACGCACCGCCAGGTTCTTGTACCGATCGGCATTGCTGTAATTGACAAGGACGATGACGATGTCTTGCTCCCCGGCATTACACTCAGCCAGTTGACCGTCCTGCAGGAATATGATGCCGACCGCTTCGATACCACCTCGGAAGAAAGCATTCGCAATGTATTTGGCGGTCTCGGCGCCGCTGCTTTACAGGGCGGCCAGGCGGAGGATGTGCAAACCGTTGACGATAGTGAAACGATCATACCCGGACTCACCGGATCCATCCTCAATACCACAGCCACCGGTGGAATGATGACGGATGACACCAACGGCGGCCAGCGGGAAGCACTGCTTGGCGGACCAGAACATTTTTATAACCATCAGATCTATGACGATAAGGATATTTACCGCAACCGAACCGCAAAGCCCGTCGGGGGCACGGGAACGGTTTCGTTGAATGATGAAACTCTTGTCGTTGAAAACACCCCCGAATACCACACCGGTATCCGCCTTCGCGAGCGCCGGGATCAATGACGATATAGAAACCGCCGGTGGGTTATGGTAACGCAGTTGTTGAACTGCTTCGTAACTCACCGGCGGTTATGTTTAAATGTTCAGTTTACTGACCAATCCGCTCCTGCTCCTCTGAAGCACTGCCGGCCGTTCTTTTGACCGGTGTTATTTTTTTCCCTTTGGAAAAATTATAAGTAAACCCAAGTGTCAGTACCTGCGTATCTGCTACCTGCCCCATTGTGAAATCGACGTTACCATACTTACTGCGGCCTTTTAGCTTTTGCGTATAGAATATATCTCTTGCTGTCAGTCGCAGCATTCCGCGATTCTTCAAAATTTGCTGGCTGAGACCTGCGCCCACAAAACCTACTGGCCTTACCCGCAATACACCTTCCAGCCAGCCATTGCGATAACGACCATTTACCTCGGCTGTAAGTGTCTTGTTGATCTTCACCTGTTGGGTAACATTGATCACAAAACTCGTTGCTTCCAGGTCGATGGCTGTCGATCCTACCGTTCCTTCGTAATTATCGTTGTAAATATTCAGGTTGATATTACTCGTCCACCTTTTTGTGATCGGATTATTTGCACTGATGGCCAGGCCAAACTGGCTGAGTTTCGATACGTTTGCCGGCATATGGAAGGCATCCTCACCTTCCTGAAGGATCACTTCCTGGATGATGTCGTCGACAAAAGTATAGTTCAGCGTTGTTGTAATCTGATTCTTCCATGTATGTGACAGTTCTACATTGTTACTAACAGATGGCTTCAACTCCGGATTCCCCTGGCTATACGTATATCGATCAATGAACCGGATGAATGGATTCAGACTCTGGTAGCTTGGGCGCGTCACACGACGACCTATCTTAGCGCCAAGATTATTGTTGTCGTCCAGTTTATACTGGAAGAAGACCGATGGGAAAAGTTGCGTATACTGCCTGTCGAACGACTGCCCGGTAGAATGCTGACGACCACGAGCGTTGGTATTTTCGAGCCGAAGTCCAAACTGCGCTGTAAGTTTTTTGGACAATGGCGCTGAAAGATTCGCATAGGCTGCATTTATGTTTTCCCTGTATTCAAAATGATTGCTGCGATAGACGTCTCTCACAGGAGCACCCTGCAGGATACTGTCGTATACGGCATTGTTATCTGTATTAACAAACCCGGTCTTCAAACCCGCCTCAAACCTCGTGCTCTTCCCGATCGGATGGATATAATCGACCCGCGCAGTATATACATTGATTGTTTGTGGCAGTAATCCCGTCAGGGTGTCCGGCACGGCAATGGAATTGCCAGATCCATCTGTGTAAGAATTAACCATAAACAGGTCGTTCTCGCTGCGATGACGTACATAGTCAAGATCGGATGTGATCTCTCTTCCCTTCTTATCCAGAACTGTACGGAAATTCAGGTTCGTGCTCAGGCTTCTCCATTCCCCATCGCTGTTCACCATTGCCGAGGTTACACTCTGCAGATCCTTGGCTGCGTTGGATATAGCCGTCACATTTGGGTTTTTATTGCTTTGCTCCCGGGAGCCGAAGTTAACCACCGCACCAAATGTTGTTTTCTTAGTGGCAAAAAAATCTATACCCGCCTTACCATTGAAGGAGTTTGCAGACATCATCCGCCTGCCTTCCTGCTGAAATATCTTTTCCACTGCACCTGTAGATGGATTGAAAATATTCCGGTCAAGTGTCATGTTCGAAAACCGCTTTTGATAGTTATGACTAAGATTGGTGTAAACATTTACCTTACCCTCACGGTAGTTGAAACTGAACCCTTCTGTCATTTTGGGGTATTTACCTTGCGAATATGCCAGGTTAACGGACCCATTCATGCCTGCCGTGATCGTTTTCTTCGTCTTGATGTTGATAATACCCGAAGTACCTGCGGCATCATATCGTGCAGGTGGGTTGGTCATGATCTCTATCTGATCGAGCTGGTTGGAATTCATGTTGCGCAAAAGGTTGGCAAGGTCTGCGCCACCAAGCTGAGTGGGCCGGCCATCCACCATGACCAGAACACCTTCTTTTCCTTTCAGGGAAATGTTCCCTTCCCGGTCTACAGACACGCCCGGTGCTTTCTCGAGGACTTCGAGCGCCGATGTGCCCACGTTGGTAATAGCAGCTTCCACATTGACGATGGTCCGGTCAATCCGCTGCTCGATAAGCGGTCGCCTGGAATTGACTGTCACACCCGCAAGGTCTTTACTGATGGGAACCAGATCCAGCGGTGCGGATTGTACTGCACGGTTGGAGGGCGTTATAGAAAGTTGTGTTGATACTGTTTTTTTATGACCAACTGAACTGGCCGAAACGACATAGTCTCCATCAGGCAGCGCCTCAAACTGGAAGCGACCATCATTTTGTGTACTTGCCAACTTCAGTGTTGCCGAATCCCTCGCGCGAAGAAGGGTTACCGTGGCGCCATTGACAGGCTTGCCGTCAGAGGATACAGAGCCGGCGATCGTACCGGTGGACTGGCCATTCACTAGGTGGCTCAGACAGAGAAAAGCGAGAAGCAGATAAATTTTCATAACGATTTGTTTAGGCATGAAGAGTTCAGCAACGCATTTTTTGTGCATTGGATCAGATTAACATGTTGGCAATAGGAGGCTGGTTCACCGATAAACGGTGAGCTCAGCTTTTGCGAGTGATATGACTGATTGGTTTAGGGTGTTTTTACAATCCTGGCTGTTACCAGGTTCTTATATGGCAGTGAGATCCGTGAGAGAGAATCTGTACTGATGGACAGGCTTCGGATATCCCCTGCGTTATATTCAAATAACGAGTTTGACAAATTGATGGACATACTATCCACGTTGACGATGCCTTTAAAAGAAAGCGTGGACGAATCGCGCGCGGTGGCATGCAGGTTTATGGGCGGCTGACCTGCCCCACCCGCAATAGTGACGGTAGAATTATTTATATCCAATGTAGGAAATATCAGGCCCGCTGATTTGTTTCCGCGAATGGAAACAGAGCTGTTGGTCAGCTTTAGCGTGGCACGGGCCGGTATGTTAATTCCGCGCAGAGGTTGCAGTCCTGTCTCGCTGGAGCTGATAACCAGTGTATCACCCTGCTGACGGTAAGATATGCCTTCATCTTTCATCTTCGAAACCTGTGCTTCGTCTGAAAGCACGATGGAGGCATTCTGCACATTCAGCAATGACACTACACTGATATTGGGATACGACTGCATTTTGCCCGCCTCCATTGCAGCTACATTGTACAGCTCAAAATTGCCGCTCTTGTATTTGGCATACCAGGTAAGATGTACCGCAGACACCAGCAAGAGAACCACAAAAAAGCCGATGACGAGTATTTTAGTACTTGTTTTCATAACAAGGAAGTAAAGGTTAACTGAAATGTTGTTTTTTGAACTGCTCGAAGCGGGACTTCAACTCGTCGATGTCCATGTCCAGCAGGTAAATGTTTCTGAATATGATGGGTAGTTCCTTTTCTACAAATTCCGTCTTGCGATAATTGGTCGCATGTGTCATGGCATCCTGGCTGACGAAGTAACCGATGCCGCGCTGATTGTAGATGATGTTCTGACTTTGCAGAAATTCAAATGTGCGCATCACTGTGTTCGGATTTACTTCCAACTGAACAGCGAGTTCCCTGACGGCGGGGATCCGTTCGCCGGCCTTCCATTGCTTCAGCAGGATGCGTTCACAGATGTAGTCAGCTATTTGGAGGTATATTGCTATGGATTCTCTGAATTGCATGATGTTTTTTTTAACGACTACACTTGCTTTTCCTTTAACCTGAAATAGGTGGCCACCCACAGAAATGGTGGAATCGCGTAGCGGCCAATGAAACCAATGACATCTATCATCCATCGTGGAATAGTGACCATGTGATCGTTCACACCATCCACATAGATCCGGTACGAGGTCACAGAACCTTCGAAATATTCCCCCGGAGGTAATAAATGTTCATACAAAAAGAACAGAAGGCAGAAGATCACAAACCAGGCAAGAAAGCCGGTGATGATCGTCTTCACGAAACTGTATTTACTGTAAAACACTGAACCCAGAAGAAAGGCAGCCTGCACAGCAAAATAGAACAGGACCAGGCTGATGGTGAAATCAGAGTTTTCAGGAAAAATAGTTACAGAAAATACATTCGTCACAGTAGCAATCTTGCTGTCGTGGCTCGCATTGATAAGAGCCACCAGCAGGCCATCTGCGAGGTAATACACACCCAGGTAGACCAGGAAGAAAAATACCACTGAATACAGGATGCTGCAAAGCAGTTTCTCGAAAGTTGATGCCGGCACCAGCAGGAAGTTACTGCCACGTTCCCTGGAACCGAGATCCCGGAAATACTGGCTGGAATAAAACGTCCCTGTTGCAAAAAGCCCGAGGTAGAAAGTGATCTGTTGCACTTCCTGGCCCATGGCCGGACTTGAATCTGACAACATGAGAAACACGAACCAGGCATTTAGCAAGCCAAAAATAGCGACTGTTGACAGGTGGTATCGTCTGCGGTTGTCTGCCCAATGCTTTACCACGAGCAGGCTGAAACGTTTGAGACTGAAAAATTGGTTCATAACAATGATTTAGGCCGCGAACAGTTTGGTGATCTCTTCTTTGTTATTAATGATGGCTTTGTACAGGAGTTCAAGATCGAGTTTGCTTTCCTCCCCTGACTTGTTTGGTGTCACTACAATATTACCGATCAGTGAAGATTCGGCATAGATCGCAGTCTTTGCATCTTCCGCATCGAATGAGAAACGGAATGATAGCTTATTGACAATACGGTCGATGGTTTCATCAAACAATATCTTCCCTTCTTCTACGATCGTCACCCGGTCTATGAGGTTTTCGAGATCCTTTACCTGGTGTGTGCTGATGATGATGCACTGCTGCTCGTTAAGCGATTCAGCAAGGAGCTTGCGGAACTGGCTTTTGCTGATAATATCGAGGCCATTGGTCGGTTCATCCATTAACAATAAACGGGCATTGGTAGCGAGGGCAAAGGATATGAGGACTTTTTTCTTTTGACCGTAACTCATGCTTTGCAGCGTGCCTCTGTCAGGGGTATTGAAAACCGAACAGTAATACGCAAATTTTTCCGCATCGAACCGGGAATAGAAAGGCGCATAGTGTCGCAGGAAGGCTGGCACCGAGATGTCGGGAAGGGCAAGCTCTTCCGGAACCATAAAAACATCTTCCAGGAATGCAGGCAGCCGATCGAATGGTGTAAAGCCGTTCACCCGAATATTTCCCTGTTGTGGGGCCAATAAACCGGCTATGTTGCGTAGCAGGCTGGACTTACCACTGCCGTTCTTCCCCAGCAGGCCATACACGTGACCGGCGGTAAACTCCAAGTCCAACCCGTTGAATACCTGTTTCTTGCGATAGGCAAAGGAGAGGTTCTGGATAGTGATCATGTTTGATGATTTAGTGTACTACTTAACTAGTACACTACAAACATAGCCATAAGTTTTAATTCCCCAAGGTTTTTTTTTGAAATTTTTATTTCATTCATGAAAGGGCTGGCCGATGTGACTGTAGTTCATCCAGAAGGCAAGCAACAGCAGCAATACAGCAACGCCTTTGATCCGGACAACGAACAACCAAAATGCAATCATGGTGATCGCCAGTGGGACGAGTGGGTAAAAATGATCGCTGAAGTTAAATGCCGGCATGATAATATTAAGCGAAATTAAGATCCTGCAAAGCCACTCCCCGGCTTTATTGTCCATGAAAACAATGATGCGTATCCATTTCATATCCACCGGATTTATTCACAAGATACACCACGTTGCACATGGCGCTGATTCAAACCAATTTTGTTTCATGCACCTTGAATTCTTCCATATCCACTAGTGCGAGATATTTTCGGATCAGTTCTTCATCGAATTCAGCATGTTGGTTTATCCTGGTCAGTATTTCCCGCTGATGTTCCAGCAGATCCAGGTACACAGCCGTAAAGCGGTTGAATGAATATTCGTCTGCGGGAGTATGCAATTCAAACTGCTGGCTCAGGAGACGAACATCGATCTTCAACCGTTCGCGGAGGTTGCGCAGGTGATCATTCGTCTGCAGAAGTTCGCTATGATTCTCTTCCAGGCGTTTCAGTGCTGCCAGGGCCATCTTTTTCTGAAGGATCACTTCCTGGCTCTCGTGGGAAATGGGTGAGAATTTATCTTCCATGTTCAATTTACGGATCAGCCAGGGAAGCGTGAGGCCTTGCAATACAAGAGTAACAAGAATGACCACAAACGTCAGGAACAGGATAAGGTTGCGGAAAGGGAATGCCTCGCCACCCGGCAATACCATTGGGATAGACAGGGCCATGGCCAGTGATACCACACCGCGCATGCCTGCCCAGCCCAGTACCAGCGGGCCTTTCCATCCCGGGTTATCATCTGCAACTTTGATGAATCTGCTCATAAACCTGGTAAACCCTGATGCACCAAATGTTGACAGCAACCGGGCGACGATCAGCACCAGCGATATAGCCATCCCATATGCGATAGCTTTTCCAAGTCCGACATCACCCAGGTCTCTGGTAACAGAAACCAATTGCAGCCCGATGAGAAAAAAGACAAGCCCATTGAATACAAAGACCAGGCTGGTCCAGACATTCACCCACTGTATCCTTGTCTGATAGGAGAACATGCGTTGCCGCTGGCTGGAAAGCAGCAGTCCGCCACTTACAACAGCAAGCACACCCGACATATGAAAGTGCTCCGCAGCATAATACATGCAATAGGGTGATATCAGTGTCAGCACGATATCGATACCGGGCGTTGTAGGCAACCAGCGATGCAGGGCATAAAACACAAAGCCTACCGCGACGCCAATGAGAATACCGAAGGCTATGACGAGAAGGAAGTTTCCCGCGGCTTCAGAAAAATGGAACTGCCCGGTGATCACGGCCGCCAGTGCAAAACGAAATACCACCAGTGAAGAGGCATCATTCAGAAGGCTCTCTCCTTCTATGATACTTAGCAGAGCCCGCGGAACCTTTACCCCGCGCATGATAGTAGTGGCAGATACGGCATCCGGCGGTGACACAATACCGCCCAGCAAAAATCCCATGGCCAGCGTGAATCCAGGTATCAACGCAGTCGAGGCGAATGCCACCACACAGGAAGTGATGATTACAACGGGAAACGCAAAACTGGTGATCACACGCCGCCAACGCCAGAACTCCTTCCATGATACCTGCCAGGCCGCTTCATACAGCAGCGGGGGGAGGAATATGAAAAAAATCATCTCCGGCTGGATGGTGATTTCGGTGAACTGGCCGGAAAAACTCAGGCAGAGCCCGCCGATCACAAGGACGATCGGATATGCAATGCGGATCCTGTTGGCGATCATCACCAGGCCGAGAATAATGAGGATAAGAAAAATGTACTGGGCGAATACGTGCATACGGGTTGAGGCTGAGGTTGAGGTTAAGGTTGAGGTAAAGTTAAGTTTCCTCCGCACTCCATTGAGGTTAAGGTTGAGGCTAAGGCTGAGGTTGAGGTTGAAGTAAGTAAAGGATAAGACCCCTTACGCCAGCGGTGAGGGAGTGCCGAGAGCAGCGGGGTGTATCGAAGGCACCACGGGCTGGCTCCGCACTCCGCACTCCATTGAGGTTGAGGTTTAGGCCAAGGCTAAGGCTGAGGCTGAGGTTGGAGTAAGTAAAGGATAAGACTTCTTACGCCAGCGGTGAGGGAGTGCCGGGCACAGCGAGGTGTATCGAAGGCACCGCGGTCTGGCTCCGCACTCCACACTCCGCACTCCGCACTTCACACTCCGTTCTTCACTTTGCCCCCAGGTAATGCCTTATCCCCTCAAGAATCCCTTCCGACAACGGACGACTGCTGAAAAATATTCCCTTGGTGCCCTTCAGCTCTTCGAGTTCCGCACTGTAATTCGCTACCACGATACCTTTTGCCTTTCCTGTAAGCATATCAATATCATTGCCGCTGTTACCTGCGGTGATGAACCGCTCCAGCGGTTTCTTCCATTTATAACTTAGATATTTTACCGCATTGCCCTTGCTCGCGCGATGCGGCAAAAAGTCAAGCAATTTATTTTCCGTGAGTATCACACTTGCATGCAATTTATGATCGTGAAGAAACTTGTGGAGATCGGCCAGGGTATCCTCGTTGAACGTGTCATCCACATAATAACTCAACTTGAACTTCCATTGGGCGGCATCTTCCTGCAACCGTATCCCTGGAAACTTTGTCAGCGTCTTTTGCAGCTCTGAGCGCTTCCATTGATAATCGATATGACTCTCCCACCCTGCATCCGGCAGCAGCTTATCCGTGTAATAAATTTCCGAGCCAACCGAGCAGATGATCACATCCGGCGATGGCAACTCATAATGCTCGATCGCTTTTTTAGTAATCTCCACATTCCTTCCGCTCGCAAGGCCGAACACGACACTATCCCGGTGTTGCCGGATCCAATCACGCAACTCATCCAAACCATGCTTATCCTTGCCATCCACCAGGGTACCATCGATGTCACAGATCAGGAAATGCTCCGCCTGCGCCAGGCGGCGGGCATAAGCTGATTTCTGCTTATATCTCAACTGGCTCGCGCCACGTTGGTCGACTATCTCATCCAGCAACTCCACATATCTATCCGCGAACGCCTTCCACGAATATTTTTGCGACGCAGCCAATACGCCATTTGCGGAATACCTGTCCCACACTGCCTGGTCTGCCATAATCTGTTTCAGTGCTGCCGCGATCTCATCCGCATTCTCTACATCAACCAGTAACCCATTCTGACATTGCTCTACGATCTCTTTGGGTCCGCCACTTGGCGAGGCCACAACAGGCAATCCGCAGGCCGCTGCCTCGATCATGGTAAGTCCGAAATTTTCGCCGGGAGTAGCGTTGATATATACCCCTTTTCGCCTTGCTGCCAACCTGTATATCTCAGGCACATCCAGCTTTGGATCATTCTTTTTAGGGATGGCCATCTTGCCATAGAGATCATATTTATCCAATAACAACAAGAGGTTTGTCAGAATATCTTTCTCATCATCGGGCATTTGAGAAATATCCTTCCGCACGCCGGCAAATATGGCAAGGTTGGCAATTGCCTGGAGTTCTTTATCCTGTCCGTAAGCCTGTATGATCGCTTCGAAATTTTTTCGTTTATCCGCACGTCCTATCGACAATATCATAGGTTTGGCAGGGTTGAAAAGAAACCGATCGATGTCAGAGGTGACCCGATAAACTGCCTGCTCCTGTTCCACGGTCATCTTGAACGATGGCATATCGAACCGGTAGAACGGATAAAATAACTCCTCATTTACACCCGGCGGAATCACCGAGAAACTGGCCGCAGCGAAATTATCATACAGGGTATATTGCGAGTCGATGATGTGCTGAGTACTGACAACGAAGCGGTCGCTCGCCTTCAGTATGCGCTCTTCCACTTCGATCCTCCGCTGCATTTTGAAGTTCTCGTCGATGTCTTCCTGGCTATTTCCCTGCTGCAATAATATCTGCTGTTTATTGCGGCCAAGTGAGTGACCGGTGGCAAGAAAGGGAATGCCCAGCATCTCGCTGAGTTCTGCGGCGATATAGTTGCCGTCAGCATAATGACCGTGTACCACATCCGGATGATCATTTTGGGTCTCGTTGAAACGGATGGTCTTATCGACAAATTCATCGAGATGATCCCATAGCATTTCCTTCGGCTTGTAAAGATTACCACCACAAGTAATGCGTACTATCCGCGCTTTCTCATTTACGACATCGATCTCCTGTTCATAAGAAGATGATACGCGCTTATCGGCAATGCGACGTGTAAACAGGTCAACTTTTCTTACACGCGGATGTCGCGACAGGTACTCCAGCATCTCCAGCACATACTTCACCTGCCCACCCGTATCCTTATCTCTGCCGATCTCAGGATTCAAATGCCTGATCAATCCATGCGGACTGAACAGTTGAATGTAGAATTGCTCTGGCATAGTGTAAATTTTACCTCCTCCAAAATTAACCAATTGTGAACCGGCAACCTCGTGTAAATTTGATATAAACAAAGTCTATGTATTCTGGTTCGGGATTCAGCGATTGGGAAATTGGTGATATAACAGTGATCATACACAAAGGTGTTTATCACTTGTTTCATCTCATTATACCCAATCATGACTACATAGCCCATGCCATATCTCACGATGGCGTGTCGTGGAAGCGTGTGAAGAACGCATTATTTGTTGGCGACCCGGGTGAATGGGATGATGATATGCTCTGGACCATGCATGTGGTGCAGGAAGGCGAAAAATTCCTGATGTACTATACTGGTCTCCAGAGAAAGGATCGTGGCATCGTTTCGCGGGTGGGGCTCGCCGGATCGGTGGATCTCCTCACGTGGACCAAAGTGCAGATACCAGGATTTCCTATCGAGCCAAAGGGTATTTATTATGAAACAGCCAGCGAAAATCCCCGCACCTGGCTTAGCTTCCGTGATCCTTTCCGCTTCGATCACGAGAACGAATCCTTTCTTCTCGTAAGTGCGCGTTCCGTGCATGGACATGTGTCAAGACGCGGTTGCGTTGGCATGGTTTCGATCACGAATAACCAGCCGCAACTCCGGCCGCCCCTTTTGCATCCGCTGGTTTATGATGATATCGAATGTCCCTGCGTTTTTCAATTGCATGGCCGGTTTTATTTGTTGGGATCAATCAGGGAAGACATTATGGTGCGCTATTGGTTCGCACCTGATTTTTTTGGGGAATATCATTCCTTTCATGATGATGTACTGTTGCCAACCGGCAACTACGCTGCCCGCATCATCGAAGATGAAGGGCATATGCTTATCTACAACTTTTTTTATGCCTATGGAAAAATCGATGCATTGCGTGTATTGCCACCCCCGAAACAATTGGACACGGATGATAAGGGACGCCTGCTGCTGAAATCATACTATCGTTGGGATCAATGGGCAAAAAAAATCATCCCGCAGAATCAACTGGGTCCCGTTAAAAGAATATTGAACAACCCGACAACGACATTCGACATAGAAACGGAAAAATGGACCTGCGGTGCAAGAAGCGGTTATGAAATATTTTGCTTTGAGCGCCCCTCGGGAAGTTTCATCTGGGAAGGTTTGTTAACGGTGGAAGGAATGGGTAAACTTGGGCTGGTGACAGACATGGACGATGAAGGAAACGGATATTTTGTTTCTTTTAATGTTGTCAGCGGGCTGGTACGCATACGTGCCTGGGGTTTCAACCCCTTGAATACCCGACAGAATTTTATCTTTAACGACATTCAGTCGAATGTATTTCCTGTAAACCCTGAACGATCGTTTCGCTTTCGCCTGATCCGCTATGGTCGTTACATCGAGCTGTCCATTGACGGTGTGGTGAAACTTACCCTGATGGATTATACTTACTCCGGCAACAACATCGGCCTTTATTCAGCATCATCAGTGATCTCGTTGCAGGAATCAACAATGAGGATTCTTCCGGACCCCGAAAATGAATATGCCAGCCAGGAAGAGGCCGGTGCTGCCGGTGCGAGATAAAAAAAGGGAAAGGGTCCCTGAAGAGACCCTCGTACCTGTGATAATTCACAAACACTGTTAACGAATGCATGTTAACCTTCTTTGCCTGTCACGAGCGCGACGAGGCGTTGCATAACTTTATCCCGGTTGTTGGAAAATTTCAGGTAGCGGTGCTGTCCCTGACCTTCTGCGAGGGTCGTCTTACCGGTCGAGTCGATGTTGATCTTACCTAACGGTGAAAGATCAAAGTAGGCGGAATCGGGTTCAACGGCATAGAGCACGGAAGTAAGATCCCATGTCTGCCGGTCGTAAGGCATATTATCATACACTTTATATGACACGATCATCGGATGCTTAAATCCATCCTTAAAATCATTCAGGATGCTTTTAGCGGGATAACGCAACTTATCCCCCACCTCGAACCCGCTGGCGATGATGGGTACCGGGCAGAGTGCAAATACTTTTTTCGAGGCGGGCAGATCCTGCACGATATTCCATTCGGGAAAATCAAATTCATTCGTGTACAATCCGCCCATGGCAGAGACAAACTTTACCTTTCTTTTCACGAGCTCAATTCCAGTCAGAGGACTGAATTCATCTCCGCCCGACTCCAGCAACCGGGCAATATTTGTTTCCGGTCCAACAACGATCAGCACAACTGACCCGTCGGGCTCTGCGGCAAGTAGTTTTCGCTGCAACTTATATCCTTCGGGCAGGCTGTCAGCAATGGTACGGCGGGGATGCAGGATCTTCGAGCCGTCGATAACAGTATCGAGGGTAACAGGCACATATTTGTGTGGCTCGGGGTTGACACCATTATAGGCATAACCAAGCGGCATGTCCGGACGACCATTCAACCTGCAATAGGCATCGACGTATTCAATCACACGCGGGTAACTTTTGCTGATGGTTACACCAAGCAACTTCACCTTTTGCTGTTGCTCATAAGTAAAAAGCATTTGCAAGGCCAGCACATCATCGATGTCGTTGCCGACATCGGTGTCGAAAATCACTTTCAACGGCTCCTGGCCTTTTTTTGTTGCCGTACAACCCGCGAACAATACGCAGGCTACCAGGATCAGCAATGTATTTTTCATACACTATTTTTTAGTTTCAGCATACGATAGCGACTGATCAGCCTGTATATCGCTGAAATAATCTTGCGGGATAGCGATTTCACCCGGATTAACATCAACACCTGTAAATCCCAGGGCCGTGTAGCCACCTTTTATATAGTTGTTGTTTGCAAAACGGACAGATGGCTGTCCTCCTGCGGGATCAACAATCGACAGGGCCAGGATATAGCGGCCCTTAGGCGCGCCTTTCATGGACACTGATTTTTCAATTGTCGTCAGATCCGGTTGTTTGTTATATTTCTTTTCCTTCACGTTCCAATCGTCACCGGGCATCCAGTTGCTTATCTTTACATCTTTGAGCGTGGTACTCCATACTGGCTGATTTGTCGCAACGTCAAGGAGAAAAAGTTTTACCGGCCAGTCGTAATAGAATGGTGAAGAACCAGTATTCAACACATTGAATCTCAAATTCATTTTACCACCACTCTTCACCCTGGCATCATAGCCGGCTTCTTTGATGATAAAACGATAACCCATTGCCTTTTGCAATTCACCTGCTACCCGGAGAAAAGCTGTGTCCTCAAAATTTGCCCAGGTAATGCCACCAAGATGGTTGCAATGCAGGTTGCGTACCTGTCGCATGGTGCGATCAAAATACTCCGGATCTTTTACTACACCTTCAAAGTTTTTGAATTTCGCCAGGCTTCCCCAGTTCCAGGTTATCTCACCACCGATCGGCTGGGTCTTCCAGCGATCACCGAGTTTAAGCATCTCTTCATATCCTCTTACTTCCTCCTCGGGCTGCGACCAGGAATCCCAGTAGATGCCAAATTCATAATCCTTGAATTCATACGCATACCTCACCATCACCTTTTTATTCCGGAAAGCTTGTCTGAACGCATCTCCGAGAACCTTCTCCATACCGGGGATCCATGTCCTGTTGACCACATGCTCCGGCTCATCATGGGGTGGCCAATAGGTCGAAAGGTCGGGATCATGATGCTCACCCCACTCCCCAATGATTCCCATTTCAACATAAGCTACCCGCGGATCATTGTCCCAGGCCTTACCCAATTTTGCCACAAGTTTTTTTACCCGTTCAGGGAAAGACGGATCGAAATATCCACCGGTGATAGGTGCATTTTTCAGCGAGTCTGGAACCATCGCACCCCAGGAACCAGGTATCTGCCTGTAAGGACTGTTTTGTTCCGGAATACCCTTCGGCCAATGAGTGCCGCTCAGATCATCCGGGTTATCCGGATTCTTTGGCTTACCACCATGCCAGGGTTCCATCCACACCAGATACACGCGTGGGATCACTTTCATGTTCATACCCTCGACCCCCTCCCAGCGATGATTGCTATAAGCGACTATCTTGCCAACACCATCACCCGGATCATCCTCGATCATGTTCCACTGCATGTATTCCTTGATCATCGTACCATAGGGATAAGGGTACATCGGGCGTTTCTTATCTACGCCGGGCTGAAAGAATTCACGGAAACCTTTCATTGGGTTTCTGAAGGCAGGAGTATACTCCGACATCTTTACGTTTACCCTTCCTGACGACATCTCTGCATCATAGCCCTGTGCTCCACCAGGCAGGGCCGGCAGCAGGAATAAAAGGAAGATTATATGCTGGCAGATTCTCATCGAAATTTATTTTACATATTTCAACGTGCGCTCATCCCGCAGGTCTTTGAATTCCGTTGACTTGATCTCGTAATTCGCAAGCTCTTTGTTGATACCCACATAACCCATAGGATGTCTGCCACCGGTGAAATAGTTCTGCACGGCAAAACGAAGTGATGGCTGCATGCCCGCAGGATCGAGTACAGATATCGACATCACGTACTCATCTTCAGGCAGGGTTACATCCAGTGTGATGTCCTTGCTGATCGTATACACTTCGGGTGCTTCAGTATAGCGTGACAATGCTTTATCCCATTTGTCTCCCGGCATCCACTCGGAGATGTTCACACCCTCCAGCACTTTACCCCAGACTTTTTTGTTCGTCCGGCGATTGAGCAGAGCGATCTCGACAGGCCAGTTGTAGTAGAATGGCGATGAACCATTGTTCACCACTTTGAAGTTCACGTTGAATGGGATATCCTTGCGGATATTAGCAGGATAGTTAAACTCAGATATCACAAAATTATAGCCCATTGCACGTTGCAGCAGGTCGGCATTGACCTTGAACTGCGGGTCATTGAAATTTGCCCAGGTTATGCCACCGAGGTGATTGTTATGCAGGTTTCTTATCTGTTCTATCACTGTTGCCCTGGTGGCATTATCGGCTACCACTTCTTCGAACGAATCGAACTGTGAAAGACCACCCCAATTCCATGTGATCTCTCCGCCGATCGGCTGTCGCTTCCAGCGGTCGCCCAGTTTCATCATTTCATCATAACCCCTGTCCTGTTCTTCAGGCTGCGACCATGAATCCCAGTAGATACCGAAATCATAATCTTTGAAATCATATGCATACCGTACCATTACTTTCTTGTTGCGGAAAGCAGCAGTGAATGCATCGCCCAGTGTTTTTTCGATTCCGGGTATCCAGGTGCGGTTGGCCACGTGCGCTGGTTCATCATGTGGCAACCAGGTGGTGCTGATATTCGGATCATGCTGTTCACCCCATTCGCCAATGATACCCATTTCGACGTATGCCACACGTGGATCATTGTCCCAGGCCTCTCCGGCTTTGGCTACCAGTGCCTTTACACGATCCTGGAACGTCGGGTGAAAATATCCGCCTGTGATCGGTGTCACATCATCATCCACACGCACCTGGCCAGGGATGTCTGAAGGCCAGTGCCATCCGTTCAGATCGTCGGGATGATTGGTGTAAGTATTTTTTGCAACACCGCCGTGCCAGGGTTCCATCCATATAATGTAAATACGCGGAATGACCTTTACGTTCATGTCTTCCACTCCTGCCCAACGGTGATTGGAATAGGCGATGATCTTATCAACACCATCTGCTGCGTTATCTTCCAGCATATTCCATTGCATATATTCCTTCACAAGTGTACCATAAGGGTAGGGATACTCGGCACGTTTGGGATCAATGCCAGGCCCGATGAATTCACGGAACCCCTTCATCGGGTTTCGTATGCCGCCCATATATTCCGCTGGTCGAACGGTGACAATACCGTTGTTAACTTCCACCGTCGGTTCTACGTTAACGTCAGGAAACCGCTCAGGGCCTATTTTCCTGCAGGATGGCGCAGCCATCACCAGACCGGCAACCATTGCAATGATCAATTTATTACTCTTCATGATGAAAGTTTTATTGGTTAATAGCCGGGGTTATTCTCTGTGATCGCATCATTGGCATCCATCGCACTTTGGGGTATGGGGTAAAGGTTATGGAAATCCTGGATCGTTATTCCCATCCTTTCTGCCAGGTACTGCTTAAGTTTACCGAAACGGATCAGATCAAACCGGCGCAGGTGTTCAAAGCACAGTTCATGAAGCCTTTCCTGGAGAACGACTTCAGCAAACTGCTGCTGGCTGAGATTATTCGCCGCGGTGATATCGGTAAGCCCCGCCCTGCGGCGAACCTGGTTCAATGCTTCATATTTACCATTACCGGCATCATTGATGGCATTGAGTGCCTCCGCTTTCATGAGTAGCACATCTGCATAACGGATCAGGATGAAGTTCAACTGGTCATCCTCGATCACATTGCCATATTCATCATCCCAGAACTTCCTGTTGGTGGGTGGGGATTGAACGACACCATTGAAACTGGTAAGGAAGAATGCCGCCTTGCGCCTATCGTTATTGTCATAACTGTTATATACGTAGTTCGTAGGACCAAAACCACCCCAGCCACCGAAGTTCACCGGGCCACCAACGCCGCGCGGCCCCCAATAGCTGTGCTGGATGCTGCCTTCCAGTCCCCACGAACCGGAATGGCGGAACTGCACTTCGAAAATGTTCTCATACTCCTGGTTCTTGTTATTGGGATCGAAAATGTCACGGAGATTCGCATACAGGTGAAATTTGCCATCGAGCTTGTTGCAATAAGCGAGCGCCTCTGCTGGTTTGCCCCATTGCAGATAGATCCGGGCCAGGAATGCCTGTGCGGCATATTTGGTGGCGCGACCTTTGTCGTTTGCGTTGGGCCACGTAAGTGGGAGCACAGCTTCCGCATCTTTCATGTCCTGCACGATCTGTTCGTATACCTGGTCTGCTGTTGCCCTTGGCTTCATGATCTCATCGTCAATGGATGATTTTACCCATAGCGGCACACCGCCATACATCTTAACCAGATCAAAATAATAGAGACCGCGCAGGAACTTCGCCTGGCCTACCATCACCGTGTGGGTTTCTGCGGGCACCACACCAGCCGGCATATCAATCACGGCATTGCTGCGCTTCACGCCTTCATAGGCTACACGGTAATGATCCTGGAAAAAGGGATGGGCTGCATTGAAGGTGAACATCTTCAATTCAGAGTAGGCTGCCCAACCCAGGTCATATGGCTCCACTTCATCTGTACCAAACTCGGAAAGTGTGATCGTATTTTTTCCGACAAACAACCTCTGCATGGCAGCATAGGCCGCATTCAATGTCTTCTGCCAGTCTTCGGGGGTCGTATAGGCATTGTCAGGCGTCTGGATACTGCGGGGATCCTCGTCCAGGAATTTCCGGCAACCCGCCAGGCTCATCAGCCCGATTGTAGCAAACAAAATATATTTCTTCATGGCTATCGTATTAAAAGTTTAGAGTTAATCCCGCGATGAAACTTCTCGCATTTGGGTATGGATTCGTATTGTCACTTGACTCCACATCGAAACCGGTGAACTGTGTCCATGTTACGGCATTCTGCACCGATGCGTAAACGCGGATTCCACTTGAATGAATTTTTCTGATGAAACTGTTGGCTGCGAAATTGTAACCCAACTCAATGTTGCGGAGACGGAGGTAGTCGCCTTTCTGCAGGTTGGCATCCGTACCATCACCATTTGAATAAGCACTTCCGACGCGGGGAGCAGGGTATCGCTGGCTGGGCCTGTTTGGTGTCCAGTAGCTGTTGTAATACTCAAGGCTCATATTTCCCCAGGTATTGAACGAGTTCAGGTAGCGACTCAGTGAGTTGTTGATCTTATGCCCACCGGCATACGTGAAAAAAGCAACGAGATCAAATCCGCGGTATTTGAACGTATTGGTGAAGCTACCGTAGTATTTCGGAACACTTATTCCGGCAAACTGGCGGTCATCACCATTTATCACACCGTCCTTGTTGATATCGACAATTTTACGGTCACCTGGCTGGGCATTGTAAACAGCCGCGGCATCTGCCTCGTGAGTTTGCCAGATACCATCGGCCTTCAGCAGGTAGAAGGTATTTATGTGGCGACCTACAAACAAAGATTTATTGACATCCTGTTTGCCGTCGTACAGCTCGGCGATTTTATTCACGTTATAGGAGATATTACCGGAAGTGGTCCAGTTGAAATCCCGGGTACTCATGTTCACCGTTGTCAATGTCAGCTCTATACCGCGGTTATCGATCTGACCGATATTGGTGAGTGAGTTATCGAAGCCCGACTCGATTGGCAGCGGCACGAGCCAAAGGAGATCGGTTGTCTTTTTATAATATGCATCAATGCTACCTGCGATCCTGTTACGGAACAATCCGAAATCGAGACCGATATCAAACTGGTTGGCTTTTTCCCATGTGAGGTTGGGATTGCTGATCGTGTTCTGAACAGACCCGGTGGCGAGGTTCCCGCCAAAGACGTAGTCGGACCATTCACCACCCTGGCTGATCGTGGCAGCATAGGCATAGTCACCGATATTCTGATTACCCAGCCGGCCAACGCTCACGCGGAGTTTGAGATCACTTACAGCGGATGCATTATCCATAAATCTCTCCTGGGATATCCTCCAGGCAAGTGCGGCCGAAGGGAAGAAACCCCAGCGTTTACCATCAGCAAAACGGGATGACCCGTCCTGGCGCATGGTGACAGTCAGCAGGTAGCGGTCGCTGAAATTGTAATTAACACGGCCATAAAATGACGTGAGCGTAGATCCTGAAGCATACGACCCGTTTGGACCATGATTCTGGGCGCCGCCAAGGTTATCATAGCCAAGGATCGGTGACAGATTCTTGGAATCGGCGGTCGTGCTTTCATAGTCATATTTCGAAGCAGAAAAACCTGCCAGCACCACAAACTTGTGCCTGTTCTCCAACTGAAAATTATAAGTAGCGGTATTCTCCGTCTGCATGTAACGTTTCTTACCGTTGAACTTTACTGCATGTCCGCCTTCGGGATAATGCTGGCCCATGTGACCGTCTTCATAAGAGTTAACATTGAAGAACTCAAGTTCACCACCGTTATCGGAGCGAATCCTCAGATTTTTGACCGGTTCGATCTCGAGGTATACGGATCCCACGGCACGACTCTTTTTTGTGACCTTGTCCAGGAGATTGACGATAGCTACCGGATTTGCCTTGGTATTCAAAAATCCGTCGAAGTAGTTCCCGTCCGCAGTGTAGATC
>JAEZAM010000069.1 GCA_023430465.1 Bacteroidota bacterium
GGACTAGGCGCTGGGGGCTGGGTACTGGGGGCTGGGTACTTGGAGCTGGGCACTCGCCTGCCTGCCGGAGCGAGGCGGAGGTAGGATGCCTGCTTCCCGAGAGCGTGAAAGAAAGCGAGAGCGGTTGGCATTGCCTTTTTTACTTTTCATTTTTAATTTTTGATTGAAAAATACGCCCCGGTCCCTGAGTAGCGGTGAGCGCAGCGAACCCGCGTACTTGCCCTGCCTGCACTGAGCCTGTCGAAGTGAGCCTGTCGAAGTGAGCCTGTCGAAGGGGTCGAAGGGCCCTGAAATAAGGATGCTGGATACTGGATGCCCGCTCCCCCGGGAGCGAGAAAGAGAGTGAGAGCGGTTGGCATTGGCTTTTTTACTTTTTCATTTTTAATTTTTAATTTTTAATTTTTAATTCTTCACTTCCCCATCCCCGGATCACTCCTACTGACGCGGCCATTTTCGACATGCCCCGCATAACGATACACATCACCCGCAAAGGACAACTCGAAATCATACCACCCAAATGTCTTATCCAGTTGCTGGCGGAATTTATTCGCTACAAGATCACCGAATGTCATCACTACCGGCTTTGGCAGCAGGCCATAACTCTTGTCCGTCAATTTTATTTGCTTACCTGGCGCAGCATTGTTGAAGTCGAGTGCGAATGATGTCGAGGCTGCGTCAGTGCTTGCTACCGGTGTCGTACAATAGACCTGTAACGGGTAGCTGCCCCCAACACCTTTATACATCCGGTAAAAGCCATTCGGGCCATACAACTCGATCCATACCCTGCCATCCCTGAAATCTTCCGCATTGAATATGTCTTCAACAGCGTCAACGGCTTTTGCTGCATAATACCGGATGCGCTGCCCGTGTATTAAGCCATTGCAACGGATCATAAATGGCGCGCCTGCCTGTTTCCCACTTTTCATGATAACTCTTAAACTGCGATCCTCCCCTACGTGCATGTCAGCAAGCAATTCATAGGGCAACGCACATGCGGGCCGTGTACCCCGCTCCTGCTTCGGCAAGGCATTTATCCTGCCGCCATTCCTCACCCGCGTGATCTCTGCTTCGCTTAAAGCTTTGAACCCCGAGGGAAGCCGCTTGTACTGCGCGCTATGAATTTCCGATATGAACTTTTTCCTTTCCACCGCAGGCGGCATAACATCTTTATCGTTTGCTTCGCGGAACACAGAGCTAAGGTCTCCCGTAATAGTCCTTCGCCAACTGCTGATATTGCTTTCAATGATCTCTTTGCCTGTTTTGTGTTGCAGGAATTTTTCGAGGAATTGCAGACAGGAGGTATGATCAAACACTTCTGAATTCACAAACCCGCCCCTCGACCAGGGTGAGGCCACAACCATCGGCACCCGGAAACCAAGACCTGTAGGGCTTTCCCGCACATATTCATTGCCCCATGATTGCTGGGTCTTACTGACGAGTTCGGACGAAGCATCCAGTCCTTTTGACATTTTACCGTATCCATCACCTGATGGTGGGAGGAATGGCGGCACATGGTCAAAATACCCGTCATTCTCATCGTACGTAAGGATGAAGATGGTCTTCTTCCATACCTCGGGATTTTTTGTAAGTATGTTGAACACCTCACTCAGGTACCATGCACCATACCAGGGCGCACCAGGATGATCCGAGAAGTTCTCCGGTGCTACCAGCCATGATACTGCTGGCAGGTTACCACTATCCACATCTTTTCTGAACTGGTATAAAACATCGCCGGCAGGAATATTGAGCCTTCGGGTGATGCCTTTGTCTTTATAACTGACCGCGGTAAGCTGGTGGTAAGAGGGATCACCGCTATTGACCACGAAAGCCTTTTCATGCAAACGGCGTTCGCGCTCGGGCAGGCTGTTGAACTTTTCCAGCGTATATACCTGCTGATCTTTCCGATTCGCTTCGAGTTGCTTTCGGGTATTATCGAGTTCCTCCTGCAGCGAGCTGATCTTCTCCGGCGTTGCGGCGGACAGTTTCTCCTCCAATGATTGAATGGCAGCTAACAGTCTTTTTTCTTCGCGTGGCAGGTTGGCGATATAGGCCGGTGCAAGTTTGACATTATAGGCACTGAAAAATTCAAGTGTGTTATCTGTGAAATTACCAAGCCATGCATCTTCTTCCCCTGAGAGGCCCACACCAACGCTGATCTCGTTCTGGTAGACTTTCCATGAAATGCCTGCATCCTCCATTCGCTCGGGCAAGCTCTTCCATCCCACAGGTGTGTCATAGTCGCCGTCACCATTCCATACACGCGCCTGGCCAGTGGGATCATTTGGATCTTTGATCATACCCGACCAGAAATATAAACGGTTCGGTGTTGTGCCCGTGAGTGAAGAACAAAAATGCTGATCGCAGACCGTGAAGGCATCAGCCAAAGCATAATAAAATGGAAGATCCTGGCGGTTGTAATATCCCAGGGTCAACGGCATGGCCGCATATTTTTCATTGGGTGATCGCTTTGCTTTCAGCCAGCCATCGTGTTCCCCTCCGTTGCCTGCATCTACCTGGTCTGTCCAGCCATGCGGCAATGAACTCATCCAGGTTGCTTTTGTATCGCGCAGGTTGAGCCGGAAAGGCGCATACGTCTTGCCCTGGTCTGACTGCAGCCAGACCGGGTTGCCATTGTTCAAACGAACGGCCCGGGGATCATTGAAACCACGCACCCCACGAAGCGCACCATACATGTGATCGAACGACCTGTTCTCCTGCATCAGGAACACCACGTGCTCTGCATCCAGGAAAGTGGAGCCGGGCGCGGGTTGAATGGAAAAAGCTTTTTGAATGGCCGGTGGAAATGCATGCAGCAAGCCTGCACCGGCGCCCAGCATGGTCGCCTGTTTGAGGAAGTCGCGGCGCGTATTTTTCATCCGCGAAAGTTACTCAAAATCTGAAGCAGGATCGAGGGGAAAAATGAAACGAATGTTATGAACTAAAAGCTGCGATAGTAAGTACAGTGAAAATATCAGCCACCGTCGTCAACGCGGAGTTTGTTGCTGCTTCCCGGTCTGCTCACCGAGCGGCATCACTATTTTGAGAACTGCCAGTTCGTTTCTGCCGGCAGTGAACTCATATGAGCCATTCGTCAGCTCGATCCTTCTGAACAATGCAAGAGCAGCGGGCGTATCGATCCCGTCATGACCATGATCCCATTTTCCGTTGTCTCGTATACGCAACCGGATAACATCATTCACCCGGACAATGACACTAACTTCCGTCAATCCCGATTTTCCTTCAATATGACGGAGGTATTGCATCAGGATGTGCATGATATTCTCGGCGATTTTCGGTTCAATCTTTTCTGCATCACCGCTCCAATCGAAATCAAACGTGTAACCGGCAGCAGCCGCACGTTCCTGCAGAATATCATACATCGTTTCCTCGATCGCCGCCACGTGAAGGCTGAGAGGATTATAGGTTCTGGACATCTTGCGCATATCATGCAAGAGATCTGTAAGTGCAAGTCTTGCTTTGTCGAAAAAGGGGTCTTGTTTTGCCTCAGCACTGGCAATGTTCATGTACATCAGGGAGGCAGCCAGCACCTGGGCGAAATTCTCATGCAGCGCTACGCCTATGTGTTGCCGTTCATGATCCTGTTGCTTCAGAGTATGTTGCAGCGCGCTTCGCTCGCGTGCGAGTTTGCGTGCGGCTTCCCGCTCGGCCAGCTTATTGATCATCCGAAGTTCAAGCAGCCGCGTCACCTGCCGGGAAATGATTTGAAGACTGGCCCGTTGCTGTTCTGTGAGTGTGGAAGGTTTGTTGTCAAAAACGCAGAGGGATCCAACTGCCTGGCCGTTGGGAGCCACGATGGGTGCGCCGGCATAGAACCGGATACCGAGCGGGCCTTTTACAAAGCAACTGTCGGCAAAGCGTTCATCTTTGGTAGCATCCTGCACCACCATCACTTCATCCTGCAGGATTGTATGTGTACAGAAAGACTCTTCGCGTGATGATTCGCGGTCAATATTTGCGGGACCCGATTTGAAAAATTGTTTTTCCTTACCCACGAAGGATATCGCAGCATAAGCGCAGCCGCAGACCTGGCTGACGAGATTTGCCAGCTCATCGAAATCCCTTTCAGGAGGAGTATCCATTATCTCATACCTGCCAAGCGTTGCAAGGCGGGCGTCCTCATGGATTCCAACGGGAGTAGTTTTCATAAGTATGGAAGCCCGGTTTTATAAGACGGGCGGGTACGGATAGCAGCAAGGTAATATGTGTTCTGCCGTTCCTCTAATTTCCAGGGTAAAAAAGCAGCGAATTACCGGTTATCACTTACAGCTAGCCTATATAAATGCTATGGCCGGCCAAAGTGTAATGATTAATTTGAGGGTATTTTTACGTTTCTTTGTCAACCTTAAACCAACACCGAAAATGAGAGATGTAATTATTCCTGTTGACTTTTCAGAGACCTCTTTGAATGCGGCCCGTTATGCCGCAGCGATGCTGAGTGGCAAGACAGATACGAAAGTGGTACTGTACAATATGTTCAAGGATGACGAAGATGCGGCAACCTCGGGTCAGTACCTGGAAAGCCTGCGTGCAGAGCTGGAGCAAAAAGGAGTACTTCATCTGGAATGCATCAAGGAGCAGGGTGATGACTTCATCGATTCACTGGGTCGCCTTGCTTACCAGAAAACTGCAGAGCTCATCGTAATGGGCATTACAGAAAAAGATGAATGGCGCCAGTTATTTACCGGGAGCAATACGCTGAAGATGGCAGAACAAAACGTTTGCCCGGTGATGATCATTCCTCCCACTGCCAAATACAATGGCATCACCAATATCGCGCTTACCTCAGATTTCCAGAATGTAGATGCCACCACACCAGTACTGGCCATAAAGACCGTGCTTGAGATCTTCTCCGCTAACCTACATATCGTCAATGTAGACAGCGATCATTATGTAGCGCTCACGGAGGAATATCTCGCAGAACGGGCCAAGATGCAGAAGTTGTTTGCTGAATTCAAACCCGAGTTCTACTTCATCGGCATGAATGACTTCCACGAGGCGATCGAGCAGTTCACAAAAGATAAGAACATCGACCTTATCATTATCATTCCAAAGAATCATTCATTCATCAACAACCTGTTTAGCAGCAGCCACACCAAAAAGCTGGCCTTCAACAGCACCGTACCGCTGCTGGCAGCACACCAGGGCGGACTATGATGACTATGATCTGCATGATCAGCAGGATTCTTTGATGCTTTGTGGCCTTTGCTCACTTTGCTCCCGAAATCCCGGGATTTGCGTGCCGGCTTTGGGTGAAATGACTAACGCCCGTTAGCGTTTTTTTCGTACCTTGCGAGGTCAGGATCTAATTCAACATTATGGCAAAGAATAATACGAAGATCAATGTAACCTCCGAGGTCGGAACATTAAGACGCCTACTTGTACACAGCCCGGACAGCGGGCTCGGCAAAGTGGTCCCATCGAAGGCGCAGGACTGGTTATTTGAAGACATCGTACACCTCGACACCATTCGCAGGAAGGAATACGACTACTACACCAAATTACTGCTCTACTTCATGGACCCGGAAAAGATCACCGGCCGCCTGAAGGAGATCGACGATCCCAACAACGATTACGTTTTTTATAAACCAGATAATCCAGGGTTCTTTCGCTCGGAAAAAGTAGTTGAATTGCAGTGGCTCCTCGCAGATGTCCTTGAGGACAAAGGTATCCGGGAAAAACTGGTTGCCTCGGTTTGTGCTATTGAAAATTGCTCCTATGAATTGCAGGAAAAGCTGGCCGGCATGAACGGAACGCTGCTGGCAAAAGTATTTATCAGCGGCACCGATAACGATCGGGAAATGTTATTCCCTCCTATCCCCAACTTCATCTTCACCCGTGATATCGGCATCACGATCAATGATCATATACTGCTGAACAAGCCGGCCAAAAAAGCCCGCACCCGCGAGGCGCTGCTCGCGAAATATATTTTCTACAATCACCCGATGTTCGCAGGCTACCGCGATAAGATCATCGAACTGCCCAACACTTCCCACCACTTCCTCCTGCCACGTGACGGCGACGATAAAAAAGTCACACTGGAAGGTGGAGATATCATGGTTGTCAGCAAGGATCACCTGCTGATCGGCATCAGCGAACGCACTACCATGGAGGCCGCACACCAATGCATAAATGTGTTGTTTGAAAAGAACATCGTCAAAAAGATCACGGTCATCAAGATCCCCAAAAAGAGGGATTACATGCACATCGATACCGTATTTACCCAGGTAAAAAGAAATGTCTGGGTATTGCTTGGTGCTTTTTCAAAAAAGGCCATCAAAATGGAAGACGCAGACCCTGTGCAGCGTGTACTGGAAGGCAACAAAAAGGAAGAAAAGATCCGCATCACCCAGTTCCGCAAGAAAGATCCCGGAAATCCTGACTACTTCGATAACCTGGAAGAACTGCTTGCAGACATCAGCCGAAACGACCTCGAATGCGAGGAGAAAGTGAAGTTCATCTATTCCGGTAACAATGAATTTCCTTACGACGCCCGTGAACAATGGACCGACTCCTGTAACCTCCTCGCGCTGCGCGAAGGGGTCGTACTTGGCTACGACAGGAACGATAAAACCCTGGACGCATTCCGGCAGGCGGGCTTCGGCGTTATACATGCCCACGAACTGGTGGATATGCTGGAGAATGGAGATATCTCCGTAAAAGACATGAAAGACACATTGATCACCATGCCCTCGGCAGAACTTTCGCGCGCAAGAGGCGGCTTCCATTGTATGAGCATGCCGCTGCTCCGCGATGATCTAGACCTTTAAGTTATCAACATGCAGACAACCTCGCACCTGCTCATGATCCGGCCTGTGAATTTTGGATTTAATGCAGAGACCGCCGTAAATAATTCATTTCAACAAAATTCAACCGCAGCCGACACAAATGAGAAAGCTGTAAAAGAATTTGATGAGTTCGTTGCCCTGTTACAGGGCCATGGTGTTGACGTAACCGTAGTGGAAGACACCCCGGATCCGCATACACCCGACTCGATATTTCCCAACAACTGGATCTCTTTTCATGACAGTGGTCGCGTGTTGCTCTACCCGATGTTTGCGCAAAACCGTCGGCTGGAACGGAAAGACCATGTGGTGCGGGCTGTGCGTGATAAGTTCACGGTCAATGAAACCATTGACCTGAGCGGGTATGAAGCAAAGAATATTTTCCTTGAAGGTACTGGCAGCATGGTGCTTGATCGCGACAACAGGATCACCTATGCCTGTCTCTCGCCTCGCACGGACCTGGAGGCACTCGATGAATTTTGCCGTGTACTGGATTATAAAAAACTGGTCTTCCATGCCAGCGACGCAGAAGACAGGCCTATCTATCACACCAATGTGATGATGTGTGTGGCAGACCGGTATGTGGTGATCTGCCTGGACAGCGTCCGCGATGCGCAGGAAAAACAGTCACTGCTCGAGTCCTTTGCTAATACGGAGAAGGATGTCATCACCATCAGTATCGACCAGATGAATCATTTTGCCGGCAATATGCTGCAGGTAGAAAACAACAGCGGCGAAAAGTTCCTTGTTATGTCG
This sequence comes from Bacteroidota bacterium, assembly GCA_023430465.1. GTDB lineage: Bacteria > Bacteroidota > Bacteroidia > Chitinophagales > Chitinophagaceae > JAEZAM01. The sequence goes on from JAEZAM010000069.1 coordinate 7,560, forward strand.
ACACAGGCCTGGAATTCCCTGACCGGGGCACAACAGGAAACACTTTCAGAAATCAACAGGGTGCTTCACGCTTCCCTTCAAACCATCGAGACAAATGGCGGCGGCAGTGCCCGCTGTATGATGGCCGAAGTACATCTTTCCAGAAAAAATTGAAAACGCGCGCAACGGTACCGGGCGGCCGGTTGTCAGCAGGCATATGAAAGAACTGAACCTGGCCCTCCTGCTGCTTGCCATACTGCTCTTCGGTTGCAAGAAAAACCTTGACGGTCACGACGTCAGGGGTACAGTGATCCAGAAAGGAGGTTGTTTTACCAACTCCTGGCTGGTGAAGATCAACAATACTGCAGCCGCCAATGATTATCTATGCGAGGCTACCTTGTCCAGCCCCGGCGGTTACGACTGTACGAACGCCGTGTTTGTGGAATTGCCTGCATCACTTGCAGAAGCTGGGAAAGACATCCGTTTCGACATAACCGGCACTCAACTGACCTGCCTGTCATCTTCATTTGCGCCCATGCATGCAACGGTAAAAAATCTGCGAGCAGACTAGCCTGGAAATGCGTGTTCAAGCCCGCGTTGGAAACTGACAGGTGCATAGCCCCCAGCTTTTATCCGCGAAATATCGAAGCCTGTACGCATGGGCCGCCGGGCCGCCTGAGGGAAGAAAGAAGATTCCACAGGGTTCAAAAGCTGTTTATCGAGGTGAAGATGATCTGCCAGCCTCACCGCCATCTCGTACGGCGTCATTACTTCCTCGCCGGAGATATGATACACACCTTCGAGCTTTTTTTGTATGGTCAATAAAATTCCTTTAGCCAGGTCATCGACCAGCGTCGGTGTGCGATACTGATCATTGACCACATTATAAACCTGACCGTTCGATAATTTTTCTTTCACTGTGCTCAACAGGTCCGGCCTTCCGGGCAGCGTTTTTCCATAAACCAAAACAGTTCTGATAATTGTCCAGGGATCAGTATGGGAGGCAATGATATCTTCAGCTTCCAGTTTTGTCTGGCCATAATAATTTACTGGTGAGGGCACATCTTCCTCCCGGTACATGCCTTTTACACCATCGAAGATGAAATCGGTGGAAAGGAACAGCAGGTGACTGTGATGCTCGGCCGCATTCTGCATGATGTTCATTGTTCCTTCAACGTTTACGAGGTAGGCCTGCCATTGTTCGATCTCACACTCTTCAGGCTTGCTCATCGCTCCGCAGTGAACCACCACTTCCGGTTTTACTTCGTGGAAAATATCATGCACTGCGAACGGGTCGGTGAAATCCAGGCTCGCATAAAAACTGCCCTGCCTGCTGCTGCCGGCAGCGGGTGTTGGCTTTCGCCCGGTACAAATGACATTATAACCCGCATTGATGAGCAGCGGGGCGAGGGTGCGGCCGATAAATCCATTCGCGCCTGTCAGCAATACCGTCATGTTTTGCAGTTTAGCTATTTGTTTGGTCTTGGCTTTTTCCGCGCATCGGGTTGTTCGGTTTCTTTGCTCTTCTGAGGCTTAGTGGTTTCGGCACCGTTCTCCGTTTTGCCACCCTTCACATCCTGTTTCTCCCCTTTTTCACCCTTCTCCCCTTTTTCTCCTTTTCCGCCTTTCTCGTCTTTACCGGCCTCAGCACTGATATCGCCATAGTTCATTCCAAGGTTATAGAACACAAAGCTCCAAATATCAGCAGCTTCATCGATCAGCTTGCTGGTGGGTTTGCCTGCGCCGTGACCTGCGTCAGTATCGATGCGGATCAGAACAGGATTGGCTCCGCGATGGTATTCCTGCAGACGTGCCGCAAATTTGAATGAATGCGCCGGCACTACACGGTCATCATGGTCTGCCGTTGTGATCAACGTTGCAGGATAACGTTTTCCTTCCACCAGGTTATGATAGGGAGAATATGCATACAGGTAAGGGAACTGGCTGGCTGAATCTGCATTGCCATACTCTACAGACCAGCCCCAGCCAACAGTAAATTTATGGAAGCGTAACATATCCAGGACACCCACGGCTGGCAAGGCCACTTTGAAGAGGTCAGGACGCTGGGTCATTGCAGCACCCACCAGCAGGCCACCGTTGCTTCCACCGCGGATGGCAATGCGATTGCTGTTGGTGTATTTTTTCTGGATCAGCATTTCTGCAGCCGCAATGAAATCATCGAATACATTCTGCTTTTTTTCCAGCATACCTGCCTTATGCCATTTCTCACCATATTCACTTCCGCCACGCAGGTTCACCACTGCATAGATACCCCCATTCTCAATAAAGAAGGCATTGCTGATGCTAAAGCCCGGCGTGATCGGCACATTGAATCCTCCATATCCATACAAAAGCACCGGATTGGATCCGTTTCTTTGCAACCCTTTTTTATACGTGAGGAACATGGGAACCATCGTCCCATCCTTGCTTTGAAAAAATACCTGCTCCGTGACAAAGTCAGTTGTGTTCATGTTCGTCTTGGTACTGCGGAACAGTGTTGACTGACCCGTACCGATATCATACCGGTAAATCGTCGGCGGTGTGTTAAATGAATTGAACGTGTAAAAGAATTCCTTGTCATCTCGCTCCCCGTTGAATCCCGAAGCAGTGCCGATACCGGGCAATGTGATCACCCTGATCTTGTTCCCCGCATAGGTGTACTGCGTCACCATCGTGGAGGCATCTTTCAGGTATTCAGCAAAAAGATTTCCGCCACCAATACCCACCGATTGCAGGGCCTCAGTCGTTTCGGGGACCAAATTCTTCCAGTTGCCCACTGCAGGCTTTTTGGGATCGATCAGCACTACCCTGTAATTTGGCGCCCCTTCATTTGTGCGAACGATGAGCTTATCTCCGTTGTTATCGATCACATCTGATTCGGTCCTGAATCCTTTGACCAGCAATTTGAAATCTTTCTGCGCGGCATCCTTCATATCGCGGTACCAGAGTTCATTACCACTTGTTCCTTCCGAAACGGAGAGTATGAGGAAACGGCCATCTTCTGTCAGCGAGGCACCATGATAGCGCAGCGGGTGTTTTGTGTCCTGGAAAATAAGTTTATCTGCAGCCTGAGTAGTCCCCAGCTTATGGTAAAACACCTTGTGATACTGATTTTGCTTACTGAGCCGGGTGCTTTCGTCGGGTTTGTCATAGCCGCTGTAATAGAATCCATCCTCTCCGTTCCAGCTATACCCGCTGAACTTTACATAACTGATCTTATCTGACAGTAATGTTTTTGACATGGCATCCATGATGTAGACTTCCTGCCAGTCACTTCCCGCTACGGCGATCGAATACGCCATGTATCGTCCGGACTTACTGAAGCTGATCCCACCCAGTGCCGCAATGCCCTCTTTGTTGAGGGTATTGGGATTGAGAAACTCTTCAGCGATGCCGTCAAGTCCTTTTTGCCGGTACAGCACAGCCTGGTTTTGCAGGCCATCATTTTTAAAGAAATAATAATAATCGCCCTTTTTGAAAGGGGAAGAAAAGCGGGGATAGTCCCATAACTCTTTCAGTCGTGCACGAATGGCAGAGCGGTAAGGTATTTTGGACAGGTAATCGGCGGTAACTGCATTCTGCTCACGTACCCATTCTTTTGTATCGGGGCTGTTGTCATCTTCCAGCCAGCGATAAGGATCGGCCACCTGTGTGCCGTGATAATCATCCACTACATCTTTTTTCTTTGTCTCGGGGTATTTTAACTGCGCAAAGGCAAGTACGGGTGCGGTCATAATGAACAATAAAAGCGTGTGCTTCATAAAGCGTTGTTTACCGGCTAAAGATAATTTAAAAGATGTCGCCAAAGACAGCCGGTAGTTCAAAAGCAAATCACAAGATGATGGCATTGGCTGCTGATGAATGATGTGGTAACGAAGGAAAACCATTAGTGCACCTGCTCTTCTTTCACGAACAGTTATTCGTGCGAAAACCGTATAATGTATACTCTACACACAATGGGAACAAAACCTTATTTTTGACGGATATTCTTTACGATTTGTGCCATAGGAGATAAATAATATTCATAAAAACCAGTTATTACCACAGTTAATGGCAAAAAAAGTTACCAAGATCGGAGTTCTGACATCAGGCGGAGATGCACCGGGCATGAACGCCGCGATCAGGGCAGTTGTTCGGACTGCCACCTACCATGGCATTGAAGTTTACGGGATCATGCGCGGCTACCAGGGCATGATCGATGACGATATCGTAAAGATGGAATCAAAATCTGTCGCCAATATCATCCAGCGTGGCGGCACGATCCTCAAAACAGCACGCTGCAAGGAATTCTTCGAACCCGAAGGACGCCAGAAAGCTTACGATAACCTGGCAAAGCGTGGCATCAACGGACTGGTCATCATCGGTGGTGACGGCTCATTCCGCGGCGCTGTAAAATTCAGCCAGGAATTTGACATCCCCTGCATCGGGCTTGCCGGTACGATCGACAAAGACATACACGGCAGCGATTTCACCATTGGATTTGACACGGCGGTCAACACAGCCGTGAGCGCAATAGATAAGATCCGTGACACCATGGATGCCCACGACCGGATCTTCATCATTGAAGTGATGGGCCGCGATGCCGGCTACATCGCGCTGCACAGCGGTATCGCCACCGGGGCAGAAAATATTCTTATCCCTGAAAAGAAGACTGATATAGATGACATCATCAAATCATTGAAGGAAAAAGAGCGCCGGAAAAAACTGGTGAATCTGATCGTCGTGGCAGAGGGAGATGGATTTGGCGGAGCAAATGAAGTCCAGAAAGTGCTTCAGAAAAATCTGCCTAACGCCGAGATCCGCGTTGCTATTCTCGGACACATTCAGCGCGGCGGTTCTCCCACATGTATCGACAGGCTGATCGCCAGCAGAATGGGATACCACGCGGTTGAATCACTGATGGAGGGAAGGCACAATGTGTTTGTAGGTATTCATAACAACAAGATGCACTATATACCGCTGGAGAAAGCGGTGAAAAATAAAGGTAACATCAGCGAAGAGTGGATGAAGATCGTGAAAATTCTCGCTTCTTAGAGGTTGAGGTTGAGGTTGAGGATGAGAACTTTGACTTCTGACTTTGATTTTTGATTTTTGACTTTTGAATTTTGAATTTTAAAATTTCCCGATGCCGAATAAAGCAGCAAAATATTTTCACACACAAATGGACCGGGATGCAGGTCTTGCACACACCTATCATAAGACCAAGATCGTGGCAACCGTAGGCCCGGCCTGCGATACATATGACAAGCTACTGGACCTTGTGAAAGCCGGCGTAAATGTTTTTCGCCTGAATTTTTCCCACGGGACACATGCGGACAAAGCAGAGATCATCTCGCATATCCGCAAAATAAATAAGACGCAGCCCTATAACATTGCGATCCTGGGTGATCTGCAAGGCCCAAAACTGCGGGTAGGGGAAATCGAGAATGGTTCCCTCAAGATATCTCCAGGTGACATTCTCACCTTTACCTCCCGCGAAAAAGTTATTGGCAATAAGGACAGGATCTATCTCTCCTATCCCAATTTGCACACAGACGTGAAGGTGGGGGAAAAGATCATGATCGATGACGGGAAACTTGAAGTGGTCGTATCAGAGATCACCGCTGAGGGCGATGTAAAGGTCAGTGTAACATATGGTGGCAATCTTCTGCCCAAAAAAGGCGTGAACCTTCCTGATACCGCTATCTCCCTGCCGGCGATGACACCAAAAGATATTGAAGACTTTGAATTTATAGTTGAGAATGAACTCGACTGGGTGGCGCTGTCATTTGTCCGCCGGGCAGAAGACATCATCGATCTGAAACGTCGTGTTGCCGAAAAGAAGAGCTCGGTGAAAGTAATGGCCAAGATCGAAATGCCATCCGCGCTCGCTGATCTCCGCAACATCGTTGTTGAGTCAGATGGGGTCATGGTTGCCCGGGGTGACCTGGGTGTTGAGCTTCCTGTTGAGAAAGTTCCGATGGCCCAGCGGGATATCATTCGCAAATGCATTCACCGCGGTAAGCCCGTTATCGTGGCAACGCAGATGATGGAGAGTATGATTGACCGCGTAAAGCCCAACCGCAGTGAGATCACGGATGTGGCCAATGCCGTCCTTGAAGGTGCGGATGCCGTGATGCTGAGTGGTGAAACTGCCACAGGCAATCACCCCGCACTGGTGGTGGAAACCATGCGCAAGATCATCCTGGAAGTGGAGCGCACAGAGTACAGGTATAACCGGGAAGATGATCTGCAACCGCTCTCCCATTCACCTTCCTTCCTCAGTGATGCTATCTGCTATAATGCCTGCAAGATCGCAAGCGATATTGCGGCCAATGCACTGATCGGCATGACACAAAGTGGCTATACCGGTTTCATGCTCAGCAGCTACCGGCCTAAGTCACCGCTTTATATATTTACAAAAAAACGCTCCCTGGTAAACCAGCTCAGCCTGAGCTGGGGCGTACGGGCTTTCTACTATGATGAAGAAGACAGCCTGGATGATATCATCTTTGACCAGATAGCGATCCTGAAAGAGAGGGGATTTGTGAAAGCGGGAGATATCGTGGTGAATACGGGCAGCACGCCGGTGGCGCTGCACCTGCCAACGAATGTGTTGAAGATTACGAGGATTGAGTAAGAGTTAATTAAAAATTTAAAATTAAAAATTAAAAAAAAATCCAGCGTCTGAGTGCTGGATTTTTTCATTTTTAATTTTGACTTGATGCTTATGAACACTATAACTTCCGTATTTTGATATTCCGGAACCACACGGTATTTCCGTGATCCTGGAGACCTAACTTCCCTTTTCTATACGTACCGAAGTCAGCCATCTTCTTAAACTTGCTACCGGCGATCATCTTCTTCCAGTTCTCATCCCACATCGTGGTTGACACCACATTCACACCATTCAGGTAAAGATCGAGCTTTCCATTAAGCGAGCGCACCTCCGCGGTATTCCATTCGAGGGCGGGCTTTACAGGTTCAGAGGATGATGAAATAAGATCATAGAGGTCACCGGCACGGTGCTTCTGAATTTTTGCATCAGGATGCGCGGCATTATCGAGGATCTGCATTTCCGGACCTGTCATCCAGCCCCATTCATATTTTTCGCGGTTCTCATTGATATACATGATCACGCCGCTGTTTCCGCCGGAATCCACTTTCCAGTCCAACTTCAGGTGAAAGTTTTCATATTCGTTGTCCGTAACTATGTCACCGCCATCTTCGATCTGCCAGTCACGTTTTTTTGAAGCGTCGAGATAGAGGGTGTTGTCTGCAACTTTCCAGGCAGCGCCAACTTTGGGTCCGCCGCCGTACTTATGCCAGCCGTTGGTTGTTTTGCCATCAAACAGCAGTTCCCAGCCTTCATTTTTTTCCTGCTGGGTGAGTGTATTGGGAGCGGATGTTTGCATTCCCGTGAGTTTTTTTTCATTACTGCAGGCAAGAGCGGAGAAGGCGAGACAGGATACCAGTATTTTTTTTATCATGATAATTATTTGAGGAAATTTCACGCAAAGAAAATAAGTGAGCAAAGAGCGCAAAAGAAATCCCGTTGGCGAACCATCTTGCGTCCTCTGTATCTGGCTTAGCGTCTTTGCGAGGAATCAGTTAATGAGTTTATTTATTTAATAGCAGCACATACTTTACCATCGCGTGCGCATCTTCCTTGCTAAGTGTCGGATGCGGGATCATGATCGCTGTGCCCCATTTACCGGTGCTGCCATTAATGATGCGCTGCGCAAGACTGTCCTGAACCTCCGCCGATGCGCCTGCGTATTTGCTGGCAATCTCACGGTAGCTTGGGCCGGTCACTTTATCATCAACTTTGTGACAGGTGAAGCAATCGCTTTTCGCCACAAGTTCGAGGCCTTTCTGGTAATCAGGATTCTCTGTGAGTGAGGTACCAGTGCTGGCGGGGGTGGCATCAGGGGTTGTAGTGGTTCCTTTGCCCTTATCATCATTACAGGCTACCAGGGCAGCCATCGCCAGTGCAACAATAAATATCCGTTTCATATTATTAATTGAGTTGTAAATGTAAGACATTAACCAAGGCCGAGCAGGGAACGATTGAAAGTTTCATCCGCTTTTACACCCGCAAAATCATCAAACGCACGTTCGGTTACACGAATGATATGATTCTTAATAAACTCAGCGCCCTCTCTTGCTCCGTCCTCAGGGTGTTTGAGGCAGCACTCCCACTCCATCACCGCCCATCCCTTGTAGTCGTATTCAGTGAGTTTGCTGAAAATGCGTTTGAAATCCACCTGTCCGTCACCCGGCGAACGATAGCGACCGGCACGATTCAACCACGACTGATATCCGCCAAACGTACCCTGCTTACCTGTGGAGTTGAATTCCGCATCTTTAACATGAAATGCCCGGATGCGCTCATGATAAAAATCGATGTATTGAACATAGTCCAGTTGCTGCAATACAAAATGTGATGGATCATACAACAGGCAGGCACGCGGATGATTGTTCACTTCTTCGAGAAACATCTCATAGGTCACACCGTCGAAAAGGTCTTCACCGGGGTGAATCTCGTAACAAACGTCCACGCCACACTCATCAAAATAATTAAGGATGGGCATCCATCTTTTACCAAGTTCCTTAAAACCCTCTTCCACCAGCCCGGCGGGACGTTGTGGCCATGGGTGGAATGTATGCCAGAGCAAAGATCCGCTGAAAGTTGGATGCGCCGTGAGACCGAGGTTCTGTGAAGCTTTTGCGCCGTACTTCAGTTGCTGCACTGCCCATTCCTGGCGGGCCTTGGGATTTTTCTTCACTTCATCCGGAGCAAATGCATCGAACAGGTCATCATACGCGGGGTGTACGGCCACGAGCTGACCCTGCAGATGCGTGGAAAGCTCGGATATTTCCATCCCGCATTCATTCACTATTCCTTTAATCTCATCTGCATAGTCTTTGCTCTCGGCGGCTTTCTTCAGATCGATGCAGCGGGGATCCCAGGTGGGTATCTGCACTGCCTTGAAGCCAAGCGATTCCGCCCATAGGCAAATTGATTTGAGATTATTGAACGGTGCTTTGTCGCCGAGAAACTGGGCGAGGAATATTCCGGGTCCTTGTATTGTAGTCATATTTTCAAATTAAAAATTTAAAATTCAAAAGTTAAAAGTTCAATTAGCGTCAGGGCCGACTTTTGACTTTTGAGTTTTAAGTTTTGAGTTTAATCAAGAAAATTCAATCCATTTTTTATCACTTCCCGCGCTCTCGAGCACCTTTTCTACAAACGCCATTCCACGCAGTCCGTCATCCACGCCCGGGAAATCAAGCCATTCCGGCTCAGCAGGTTTGCCCGCCAGTTTTGCCTTCACGCAAAGGGAGAAATTCCGGTAAAGATTGGCAAAGGCTTCCAGGTATCCTTCGGGGTGTCCTGCCGGTACACGCGTATTGTGCTTTGCATAGGAGCTCAGGTATGGAGCACCCGTGCGGAGTATTTCAGCGGGTTTATCCAGCCACCTTAACAATAAGGTATTGGCATCTTCCTGCCGCCATTCCAGTCCGCCTTTTTCTCCGTATACACGGACCTTGGTATTGTTCTCTTCACCGGCCGCAATCTGTGTGGCATAGAGCATGCCCGATGCGCCATTTTCAAATTTCAATAGCACGGTTCCATCATCGTCCAGCCGGCGTCCTGGCACAACGGTGTTGATGTCGGCGCAGATCTTTGTGACGCGCTGTCCACTTACATACTCGGCCAGGTTGAATGCATGCGTACCAATATCACCCAGCGCTCCTGCCTTGCCACTTTGGGCAGGATCTGTCCGCCAGGTTGCCTGCTTCGCGGATGAATGTGTACTTCCCGGCGCTTCTATGAAATTGCTTAACCAGCCCTGCGGGTAATCAACATAGATCTTTCTGATCGCGCCCAGCTTGCCACTTAACACCTGCTGCCGGGCTTCTTTCACCATCGGGTAACCAGTGTAAGTATGTGTCAGGCAAAAAAACAATTGACTTTTATTAGCAATTGCATGTAGTTTTTTAGCCTCTTCGTAATCGAAGGCAAGAGGTTTATCCAACACAACATGAAACCCATTCTCCAATGCGAGCTTCGCGGGTTCGAAGTGAACATGATTGGGTGTAACGATGCTCACGAAGTCCATCCGTTCATTCAATGGCAGATCATTCTCCGCGCGGATCATCTCTTTGTAAGATCCGTAAACCCGGTGTGGTGGCAGGTTTAACGATTGCCCCGCCGCAGCCGACTTCTCGGGATCACTGCTGAACGCACCGCATACCAGCTCCGCTTCTCCATCCATCGTGGCAGCGATCCGGTGAACAGCACCAATGAATGCACCGGGTCCTCCACCTATCATACCCATGCGTAATTTTCTGTTAATCATTGCAAACAATTGTTAGTCCTGTGTGAATATTTTATAGATCGCTAAAATAAATATGGTTTTAAAAATAGTACATTTAGCTTTTACAACATCCTTAATTACAAAACTAACGATATGCATGCCGTAAACAGAAACCAGCTCTTCATAGGGAGTTGCCTTGCATTGCTCGTCACCTCTCTATCATTTGGAATCAGGGCCGGTTTACTCGGTACATGGGGTTCAGAATTCAACCTCAACAAATCTGAAATTTCCACGATCACGGCCACTGCATTCTGGGGCTTTCCACTTGCGGTGATTATTGGTGGTTTCATCGTCGATGTCATCGGCATGAAGAAATTGCTGGTAATGGCGTTTATATTCCACCTCGCCGGCATCCTCCTCACGATCTTTGCAGGCAGCTTCGGTAATCCATTCTGGGCCCTGTTCATTTCCACACTCATGATCGGTATTGCCAATGGAACCGTGGAAGCGGCCTGCAATCCACTGGTCACGGCGCTTTACCCCGATAACAAAACAACCAAACTCAACCATTTCCACCTGTGGTTCCCCGGGGGTATCGTGATCGGAACACTCATCGTTTATTTCCTTGGAGAAAAAATTGGAGAAACGGCCTTCCTGTCAAACTGGAAGATGCTCGTGGGTATCATGCTGCTCCCCACCTTTATATATGGTGTTATTTTCTTCCGGCAGAAATTCCCGGTAACCGAGCGCGTTGCGCGTGGCGTATCTACCGCAGAAATGTATCGTTCGCTTGCGAGCCCTCTGTTCATTTTCATGATCATCTGCATGTTCGGTACGGCCATCACGGAACTCTTCACGGGTCAGTGGATTGAAGTATTGCTGAAAAACGTCACCGAAAATGCGCTGCTCATACTCACATTGTCCACCGGCGTAATGGCAATCGGTCGTGCCTTTGCGGGGCCACTGATACACCGTCTCGCTCCACAGGGCGTGCTGCTGGCCTCGGCTATCCTCGCTGCGGTGGGTCTTTACATTCTTGGTCACAGCAGCGGTAACACCGTATTTATCGGTGCACTTGTATTCGGTATGGGTGTCTGTTATTTCTGGCCTACCATGCTGGGTTTTGTATCCGAAAACCTTCCACGCACAGGAGCAGTGGGTATCAATCTTATGGGTGGTGCCGGTATGTTTGCCGTATCGCTTTATACCATGATCATGGGCGGCGTTTATGACCGCCATATCATTGCCAAACTCCCTCCCAATGCCGATCTCAAAGCGTACAATGCCCCTGAAGCTACCGCAGAGATGAAGCAGGCTCTCAACGAGGCCAACCGTGCGGCCGGGCCTGAAATCATCAACACAACACTTGTCATTCCCATCATATTGATCTTTGCTTTTGCAGGGCTGTACTTTTACATGCGTAACCGCAAACGCAGCAACAGCGAAGTATTGATCAGTCATTGATAGCCTTAGTTTTATTTCATTTTTTATACCAGTTACTATGAGACCTGCGATCCGTTTCCAATTATCCGCCATGATGTTCCTCGAGTTTTTTATCTGGGGCGGATGGTTTGTTACCCTGGGCACATTTCTGAACTATAACCTTCACGCCACGGGCGGCGAGGCGGCAAATGTTTTCTCAACGCAATCTTACGGAGCCATCATTGCTCCGTTTATCATCGGCCTGATAGCAGACCGGTATATCAATGCAGAAAAGATCATGGGCATTCTGCACCTGGCAGGCGCGGCACTGATGTATCAACTTTACAATGCGGACAACATCAGCACGTTCTTTCCTTATGTACTGGTCTACATGATCCTGTACATGCCAACGATCGCCCTGGCAAACTCCATTTCATTCCGGCAGATGAAAGACCCCGAAAAAGAATTTTCCAGTATCCGTGTCTTCGGAACCGGTGGATGGATCATCGCCGGCCTGCTCATCAGCTATGTATTTTTCTGGGATGAAGCCACTAACCGAGACAATGGCATGCTCCGCAATACCTTTCTGATGTCCGGCATAGCATCCCTGGTATTGGGTCTCTTCAGCTTTACCCTGCCCAAGACCCCGCCAATCCGGAGTGCTAATGAAAAAGTGCGCATCGGTGAACTGCTCGGTCTTGATGCATTGAAACTGCTCAAGGATAAAAACTTCCTCATCTTCTTCATCGCTTCTATCCTTATCTGTATCCCGCTGGCGTTTTATTACCAGAATGCGAATGACTTCCTTTCCAATATCGGCGTCAGCGAACCAACAGGCAAAATGACCATCGGCCAGATCTCCGAGGTACTGTTCCTTCTCCTGCTGCCTGTGTTCTTTAAGCGTTTCGGGTTTAAAAAAACCATCCTCGTGGGTATGCTGGCCTGGGTGTTGCGGTATGCGCTGTTTGCCTATGGCAATGCAGGCGAACTGAGTTTCATGCTCATTATTGGCATTGCACTCCATGGCATCTGTTACGACTTCTTTTTTGTGTCGGGATATATCTATACAGATTCCAAAGCCGGCGAACGTTACAAAAGCGCGGCGCAGGGCCTGATCACGCTGGCCACTTATGGCGTGGGCATGCTGATCGGTTTTGAAATAGCCGGTATGATCACCGACTCCTACAAGATCGCTGATAAACAATATGATTACAGGATGGTCTGGCTGATACCGGCAGGTATTGCCGCCGCGGTCTTCCTGCTTTTCGCGCTGTTTTTCCGTGACGAGAAAAAAGGTGTAGACGGTACACAAATTTGATCAATGAATTCGTAAATTGTAAGGCTTGTCAGCATGAAACATACCACTTCCAGACGAAAGGCACTGAAACAACTCGCCACGGGCTCGCTCGCTGCTGCAGCTTTTACACCCCTGGACCTAATGGCTACCACTACAGCAACCACCGATGATAAATTAAAAGGCAATATCAATCACTCCGTCTGTCAATGGACCTTCAATGATATCTCCCTCGATGAGCTTTGCGCCGCGGGGAAAAAGATCGGTCTGAAAGCCATCGACCTGCTGGCTCCGAAAGACTGGCCCACATTGAAAAAGCACGGGCTTGAATGTTCGATGTGCTACATTACGGGCAAAGTGAGCCTGACGGAAGGCTGGAACAACGAAAAGTTTCACGCGGAACTCATCCGCGATTACACCGAAACCATTCCACTGGTAGCGCAGGCTGGGTATAAAAATCTTATTTGTTTTAGCGGCAACCGCAATGGGATGGACAATGCAACAGGTCTGGCGAATTGCGCCAAAGGCCTGAAGCAGATCATGCCGCTGGCTGAAAAGCATGGCGTGATCATCCAGATGGAACTGCTTAACAGCAAGATCGATCACAAAGATTATATGTGTGACCGTACCGCCTGGGGAGTTGAACTCTGCAAGGCCGTCGGCTCCAACAATTTTAAATTACTGTACGACATCTATCATATGCAGGTGGACGAAGGTGACGTGATCCGCACGATCCGCGACTTCCACCAGTACATTGGTCACTACCACACCGCCGGCGTACCGGGGCGGCATGAGATCGGGGACAACCAGGAACTCTACTACCCTGCTATCATGCGCGCCATCCTCGATACCGGCTTTAAGGGGTACGTGGCACAGGAATTCATGTCGGTCGGTAAGACAAAAGAAGACAAACTCGCAGCATTGAAGCAGGCAGTGAAGATATGTGATGTGTGAGAAGTGCGGAGTGCGGAGTGCGGAGGGTGAAGTGCGGAGTGCGGAGTGTTGCCCTTAGCGTTCTTTTCTCACGCCAGCCGATGTACCGGGTGCTTTGCGTCTTTGCGTGAAAGAGTTTTAAGTTTTTAGTTTTAAGTTTTAAGTTTTTAGTTTTAAGTTTTAAGTTTTCACTTAGTATCACTCGAACTATTCAATAAAAAAAACATAACATGGCAGACAATCAGTTTGATGCGATCGTCATTGGCTCCGGCATCAGCGGCGGCTGGGCAGCAAAAGAATTGACCGAAAAAGGTTTGAAGGTGTTGATGCTGGAACGTGGCCGCAACATCGAACATGTGAAAGACTACGTGAATGCCTCCAAGGAGATCTGGGAATTCCCACACCGGAATACCAAGACCCAGCAAATGATCAATGACTACCCCGTTCTGAACCGCGATTACCCGCTGAACGAAGAAACCCTCGGCATGTGGGCGAACGAAAAAGAAGCGCCTTATAAAGAGATCAAGCCGTTTGACTGGTTCCGTGGCTATCACGTTGGTGGCCGCTCCCTCATGTGGGGCCGTCAAAGTTATCGCTGGAATAAATGGGACTTCGAAGCCAACGCCAAGGAAGGCATTGCCGTCGACTGGCCCATCCGGTACGATGATATCGCCCCCTGGTACAGCTATGCAGAGAAATTTGCCGGTATCCAGGGTAGCCGTGAAGGACTGGAAGTGCTTCCTGACGGCGAGTTTCTGCCTGCCATCGAATTGAACATCGTGGAGAAAGATGTAGCCAAACGCATACGTGAGCATTATAAGAATCAGCGCCACATGTTCATCGGACGAAGTGCGAATATCACCGAAGCACGACCCGAGCAGGGACGAACCAATTGCCAGTACCGCAATCGTTGCTGGAGAGGCTGCCCCTATGGTGCCTATTTCAGCACACAGTCTGCTACTCTCCCCGCTGCGCAAAAAACCGGTAACCTGACGCTTCGTCCTTTAGCCATTGCCACCAAAGTATTATACGATAAAGACAAGAAACGCGCGACCGGCGTGGAGATACTCGACACCACCAACAACCAGACCTACGAGTACAAAGCGAAGATCGTATTCGTATGCGCTTCTGCATTCAACTCCACATGGGTACTGATGAATTCTGCTACCGATGTATGGCCTGACGGTCTTGGCAGCAGCAGCGGTGAACTCGGGCACAACGTGATGGATCACCATTTCCGTTGCGGTGCGGGCGGGCGCGTGGAAGGGTTCGAAGATAAATATGAATATGGCCGCCGTCCATCAGGTGTGTACATTCCCCGCTTCCGGAATATCTATGAGGATAAACGTGATTACCTGCGTGGCTTCGGTTACCAGGGTGGTGCCAGCCGCGCTGGCTGGGGACGTAACATTGCCGAGCTCAACATCGGCGGTGAATTCAAAGACGCGCTTTGTGAACCGGGCGCATGGAGTATCGGGATGACCGCCTTCGGCGAAATGTTGCCCTATCATGAAAACACCATCAAACTCGACAAAACTGCCAAGGACAAATGGGGCCTTCCGATTCTCGCGATGGATGTAGAGATCAAGGAGAATGAGAAGAAGATGCGGATCGATATGAAGAACGACGCCAAAGAAATGCTGGAAGCAGCCGGTGTGAAAGATGTAAATGTATGGGACGGTGATTACTCTCCGGGCATGGGCATCCATGAAATGGGTACAGCCCGGATGGGTCGCGATCCAAAAACATCCGTACTCAACGGCAACAACCAGGTATGGGATGCACCAAATGTATTTGTAACTGATGGCGCCTGCATGACCTCTGCCTCTTGTGTAAACCCTTCTCTTACCTACATGGCACTGACCGCACGCGCAGCAGATTTTGCGGTGAAAGAACTGAAAAAAATGAATCTCTGATATGCCGGACACTACCAGGGTACATATCAACGGTAATGCAGCGAAGCAAAATCACTACGACGCTATCGTGGTTGGTTCGGGCATCAGCGGAGGCTGGGCAGCAAAGGAACTGACCGAGAAAGGCCTCAAAGTATTGCTGATCGAACGCGGGCGACCTGTAGAACATATCAAAGACTACAAGACCGCCGCGCTGATGCCCTGGGAGATGCCGCACCGTGGCCGCACAACTTCGGAGCAAAGGGAAAAATATCCAGTAGTACATCGCGGCTGGGCCGCACAGGAATCCGTAATGAGTGCCTGGGCAAACGAAGACGATAGTCCCTATACAGAAGTCAAACCGTTCACCTGGTGGCGCAGCTACCAGCTTGGTGGGCGATCACTGCTCTGGGGACGTCAAAGCTATCGCCTCAGCGATCTCGACTTTGAAGCAAATGCCAAAGACGGTATCGCGATTGACTGGCCGATCCGCTATCGTGATCTTGCACCCTGGTATGACCATGTGGAAACATTTGCAGGTATATCAGGATCCAGTGAAGGCCTGGCACATTTACCCGACGGTAAATTCCTGCCACCGATGGATCTCAATGTGGTGGAGAAAGATGTTGCAAAACGCATCAAAGAAAAATACAAGGGCGAACGGCACCTGTTTATCGGGCGCGTGGCAAACCTGACGGCACCTATTGCCGGCAGAACACAATGCCAGTTCCGTTCGCGCTGCTGGGAAGGTTGTATGTATGGCGGATATTTCAGCACACAATCCTCTACCCTTCCCGCCGCACAGGCAACAGGCAATCTCACGGTCAGGCCATTTTCCATCGTCACCAAACTGATCTATGACCGCGATGCGAAAAAAGCCAAAGGTGTGGAAGTGCTGGATACCGAAAATAGCCAGACCTATACCTTCACCAGTGACATCGTATTCCTGTGCGCTTCAGCATTGAACTCTGCATGGATACTGATGAACAGTGCCACGGAAACCTGGCCGGGCGGGCTTGGCAGCAGTTCGGGTGAACTGGGACATAACGTGATGGATCACCATTACAATCTTGGCGCCAGCGGCATGATAGACGGTTACGATGATAAATATGTGTATGGACGCCGCCCTACAGGATTTTATATCCCCCGCTTTGCCAACATCGGCAACGACAAGCGCAATTATCTCCGGGGCTTCGGTTACCAGGGTGCCGCCAGTCGGCAAGGCTGGGGCCGTGAGGTCGCCGAACTGAACATCGGCGGTGCCTTCAAAGATGCATTGACAGAACCCGGGCCCTGGACCATCGGCGGTACCGGATTTGGTGAAGTGCTGCCCTATCATGAGAACCAGATAAGACTGGATAAGGATAAAAAAGATAAATGGGGCCTGCCCGTGCTTGCCATGGATGCGGAGCTCAAGGAAAATGAACTCAACATGCGCAAGGATATCAAGGCCGAACTGGCCGCGATGTTCGAAGCAGCAGGTGCAACCAATGTAAAGCAATGGGAAACTTATTATTCCATTGGCCAGGGAATCCATGAGATGGGAACGGCGCGAATGGGCAAGGATCCGAAAACATCCGTGCTTAATGGACATAACCAGGTCTGGGATGCCATGAATGTATACGTAACAGATGGAGCCTGTATGACCTCATCCGGTTGCCAGAATCCATCGCTGACCTACATGGCCCTCACGGCTCGTGCAGCAGACCATGCCGTGTCGGAATTGAAGAAAATGAACAGTTAGATAAAACAACAATCTGTCAAACACTAAACATGCATATATGGAACGCAGAGACCTTTTAAAAATGATCGCGCTGGTAACGGGTAGTGCTTTTATCGGAGGCGAATTCCTGCTCAGTGGTTGTACCAACACACCCAAGATCGGTGGTACTACCTTCACAGCGGAAGACATAGCTTTCCTCGATGAGGTAGGCGAGACCATTTTACCAAAGACCTCCTCTCCCGGCGCTAAGGAAACCGAGATCGGAAAATACATGACCACGATCGTGAACGACTGCTATACTGCGGGTGATCAGAAAGTGTTTCATGCCGGCATTGGTAAACTCGATGAGGCCTGCGAGAAAATGCACAAGAAACATTTCATGGAAGCAACCCCTGCAGAACGTACCCAGCTTCTTGTAGAACTGGATAAGGAAGCGAAGGAAATGCAGAAGTCAAAGGATCCGAAAGACCCTGCACACTATTTCACCATGATGAAACAATTGACCCTGCATGGATTCTTTACCTCCAAAGCCGGAGCAACACAGGCACTTCGCCATGTGGCAGTGCCAGGCAGGTATGACGGCGCATTGCCTTATAAAAAAGGTGATAAGGCCTGGGCGGAATAATTGTTTACCCACTCAACACAACCTATATGCATTACAAACGCAGAGATTTTATTCGTGTCAGTGGCAATCTTGCCGCGCTTCTTGCCATCGGGCCCATGGCCTGCAAGCTTTCTTCCAACAAAGAAAAAGAAGCGGGTTCCGACAGCACCAGCAATAATGCCGGTCCTAAACCTGCCGATGCTCCCGCACAACCATTCGGATTGCAACTCTATACCCTTCGCGAAGATTTTCCCAAGGATCCAAAAGGCATCCTGAAACAGGTAGCCGGAATGGGCTACAAGCAGATCGAAGGCTATGAAGGCCCTCAGGGTATTTTCTGGGGCATGGGTGCGGCCGGCTTCAAATCCTATATGGATGAACTGGGCATGACGTTCGTCTCCTCGCACTGTGACATCAGCAAGGACTTTGAAAAAAAAGCCGCTGATGCTGCGTCCATTGGCATGAAATACCTGATCTGCCCCTACAAAGGCCCGCAAAAGTCGATGGACGATTATAAGAAATTTGCCGATGAGTTCAATAAGGCTGGTGAGATCTGCCGCAAAAACGGCATCCGCTTCGCATACCATAACCACGACTACACATTCAAGAAAATGGATGGCCAGTATCCGCAGGATGTGATCATGGGTCTCACCGACAACGCGCTCGTTGACTATGAAATGGATATATACTGGGTCGTGACAGCCGGTGAGGATCCCGAAGCCTGGCTGAAAAAATACAAGGACCGTTTCCGTCTCTGCCATGTAAAGGATCGCACGAAGGGTGCAACTGATGCTGCAGACACCACGACGCTGGGTGAAGGCAGCATTGACTATGCCCGCATTCTGGGCACTGCAAAAGCAAATGGAATGCAGTACTACATTGTAGAACAGGAAAAATATGCCAGCACTACGCCTATCAAGGCAGTGGAAGCAAATGCCGCCTATATGAAGAACCTGAAATATTAAATCCCCTGGTCGGGAAGTGCCCGCAACGCTTCGATAATGCAGCCGCCACTGCTGATACGCTCAGCAACCGGCTGCATATTTTTTTGCATGTGCTGATAGGTCACTGCGTCAACAGCCTGGATGCGTGCTGCCAGTTGTTCCAGGCTATCGATCGCGATCCCGATACCAAGTTTCTCAACCAGTGCGGCCGATGCAGCAAAAGAGGGCACTATCAATGGCAACCCCGCCAGTATATAAAGGGAAAGCTTGTGATGGGAAATGTATTTCATGTACTCGCCGAGGCTTCCCCCTGGCCCGGTGATAGATTCACCATCCCATACCAACCCAAACTGCCCTTCCACCTTTGCCGGTAATTCATACGGTGTAAACACACCGTACGAAACGACATTTGGCTGAGGAGAAATGGCTTCGCCGCCCGGGCCATAGATATGAAATTGAATAGCCTGCGGCAGCGTGTGCAAATGGCGCAGGAAACCGCTTTTGGTCAGGTTGCCGGCAAAGCAAATCGAGTGATACGGACCAGGGTCGACGTCCCGCCGCACTGGCTGCGCGAGGAAATCAAAGAAGTTGATCACCCCGCTCACCGATCCGGGCACATACTGCATCAGCCAGCGCTGCATGGCAGCATTGTGAACGATGAAATGGGTGAAACGGTTCAGGGCATTTATATCCTTCAACAACTGTACGGCATTACCGTCCTTTATGCCGTCTATGTCACCGATATAGCATACCAGGCGCACCTGCTTTTTCCTTGATAGCACATTTATCAGCCACCGAACCATTCCCGCATAACCGGGATAAATAAACACTACGTCTGCCGGTGTCCGCATACGGCCGAGGGTGCGCAAGAGATACCAAAATCGTGTAAGCCGCGCTGCGATACCAAACCTCCTTTGTGCCGGGAAACTGATCGGTTCATAGCCTTCGCGCTCCAGGATTTTCTCGGCATCTGCGTACCCTATGCCTCCATGAAACCAGTCTTCGAATGAATATTGCCGTATGTAGTACCTGTGCCGGATATATGGTGAATTATGCTACGAAGGTACAGGCTGACGGCGGTTGCCCCTGCGTTTTCGGCTGCCATTTATCATTTCATCGCTACTTGGTTATCTTTACGGCCCATGCAACAGGACGAGACGATCATACAACCACCCGGGATGCGCATCGATTTTTCAGTGCTCCGCCAGCACCGCGACCTGTTGTATTTTTTCGTGTGGCGGGATGTTAAGGTAAAATACAAACAGACCCTGCTCGGATTTGCCTGGGTATTGCTTCAGCCGCTCACGCTGATGACGATGTTCTATTTTATTTTCTCGCGGACTCTCCAGGTGGAAACCGGCATCCACTACCTGGCCTACGTGCTCTCAGGACTTATTCTTTGGGAGCTCTTCTCATCAGGGATCCGCAACAGCAGTGACAGCCTGGTAGAAAACGCCGCCATGATCCGCAAGATCTATTTCCCCAGGATACTCATTCCCCTGGCCGCACTGATTGCCTCGCTGCTCGACTTTGCGATAGCGTTCGTGCTGCTCCTGGTTGTATTGGTGATCGTAGCACAGCCTGTGGGTTTGTCTGCCCTGCTTTATTTTCCCGCAGGATTGTTGCTTACATTCTTTGCTTCTTTCGGAGCAGGCATCCTGCTTGGCGCCATGAATGTGAAGTACCGTGATTTCCGCTATCTCCTGCCCTTCCTTATTCAACTATTGTTCTTTGGATCACAAGTGGTCTACAGCATACACCAGGTCAGTGATCCGTTGCTGCGCGATCTTCTTTACATCAACCCGCTGAATGGCGCGCTTGAACTGTTCAGGGCCCCGTTTTACAATGAGTCGCCCCACTGGCCGGGGATCGGGATCAGCACCATCACTACCCTTATCCTGGTGATCAGCGGATTGTTTTATTTCAAAAAAACCGAAGCGTTCTTTGCCGATCTTGTATAACATGCCGCCTGCGATCGACATACAACAGTTGGGTAAGCAATACCAGGTTCGTACGACGGGCAGTTACCTTGCGTTGCGTGATGTGATAGCCGGCGCCTGGAAAAAGAGAAGCAGGAACGAGGCGTTCTGGGCGCTGAAAGACATCAACCTCCAGATCGCGGCCGGTGAGCGGGTTGGTATTATCGGCCGGAATGGCGCAGGGAAAAGTACCCTGCTAAAAATCCTCAGCCGCGTGACCTATCCAACGACCGGCCAGGCAAAGATTCGCGGACGACTTGCCAGCCTGCTGGAAGTGGGAACGGGCTTTCATCCCGAGCTCACGGGCCGCGAAAACATTTTTCTCAATGGCGCTATCCTTGGACTGAAGAAATCAGAGATCCAGCGGCAGTTCGATGCCATCGTGGACTTCAGTGGTGTGGAGAAATTTCTCGACAATCCCCTCAAGCATTTCAGCAGTGGCATGCAATTAAGACTCGCATTTGCCGTAGCAGCCCACCTGGAACCGGAGGTATTGCTGATCGATGAAGTACTGGCTGTGGGTGACCTTGAATTTCAGCGAAAATGCATTGGCAAGATGGAAGAAGTGAGTCGTCAACAAGGCAGGACGATCGTGTTTGTGAGTCATAATCTTGCGGCACTTCGTCAACTCACAGAAAGAACTATCCTGCTTGAGAAGGGCCAGGTAATTTTAGATGGTGATACCAAGCAAATTTTATCGCAATATGCAGCACTTACAAATGAAAACAGTTTCGGAATTGCCAAAATAGACGGAAAAGGCCTGGAAATTACTAATGTCTCCGCGACGTATCAATCAGTAACCAGCGAAAACCGAGATTTAATAGTCGAATCCACTTTGGTCTCGGATCGTTCATTCAAAGAAGCTGTGTTTTTTGACTTTGGCATCTACAACGAGGAGGAAATAATGGTAATCCATAGCCGATCACGATACCTAAACAAAGGTTTTGATTTGGACAAAGGTGAGGTTACTATAAGATATAGCGTTCGTCAGCCCAATCTAGCACCGGGTGCATATTTTCTTACAATATTTGCTTACTCAGAGACCCTAGATGGACAAGAAATACTAAGTTGGGTGGAGCGGATACCGTTAATCACCGTTGATCCGCTCGATGCACAAACCAAAGAGAATTCGGTAATAGAGATCAAATCTGTCACAAATCCGCGTGCGACAATAGAAGAATTATAATTTGAGAGGAGTAGCAAAAAATATAAAAAGTTGGGCTGATCGCTACAACAATCGGAAATACTTACGAGATCTGTTAGGATTCAGAATTTCCTCGAACCTGAATTTTATGTTGGACGCCGTTGATCAAGTTTCGAATCTTGTACAACTGGGCGCCAGGTTCGATATTGACCAGGGTACACTTGTACTAGGATTGAGAGATCTGACCTTCAGAGTTACTTCCTGGGAGGAAATTTATATCCTCGATGAAATCTTCGTCCGTCAAACGTATGGCTTCCAACCTTCCGGCGACTTCGTCACAATTGATATAGGGTCAAATGCAGGTTTTTCGAGCTTATACTTCTCTAGTATGAAGCAATGTAAGGCCGTTTATGCTTTTGAGTTATCGGCCGACACCTACAAAATGGCATTGCAAAACCTAGAGATCAATGCGTGTGCCAGCAAAATTAAACACTATAATGTTGGACTGGGGTATCCTGCAAGAGAAATGGAATTATTCTACAATAAAGATCTTAAAGGCGGGTTCGGAATTGGACATACCAATAAATTACACCCTGGTGACAGACCGGTAAAAGTCCAAATTGTCGATCCCAAACATCATATTGAGCAGATTTTCAACCACCATGAAGAACGTGTGATATTGAAAATGGACTGCGAAGGAGCCGAATCTGAAATTTTGAATAGATTGTTTGAAATTGATCTGCTTTCAAGAATGTCGGTCTGTATGATAGAATGGCATGGCCCCACAAAAGAACCCATCATATCCATTCTCCATCTTGCCGGATTTGCAGTTATCAGTACTTCATTTGATGATAATAGCCGCGGTTTAGTGTATGCTTTCAATTCTAATAGGTAACAGATGCGCTATCGGATTTTAATTGTTGCAGATTACCTCCCTTATCCACTTAATCACGGTGGCGCTATAGCACAATACTATTTTCTGGAAAAGCTTCAGGATGATGTCTCCTTTACACTTTGCCTTTGTTTGCGAAATCGCAAAGATGTATCCAACCTTGCAAAGTTGAAGCAGCAACTCCCGGGCATCAATATTCTAAGCGTAAAAAAATATGGTGCCCGACACTTTCTAATTCACCGGTTATTTAATGGACTGGGTCGAAGATTGAGGAAGCAAACTGCCTCGGAGCAGTACTTGATGGACGGTGAATTGAGTGATTTGGTTACTCGTGAACTCAATACAAATAAATACCAGTTCGTACAGGTCGAATTCTTCGAATGTTTACCGATAATTAACCACATCCCAGATAATATCAAAACCGTGTACGTTGCACATGAACTTCGGTTCAGAACATTATCCACCTCCACCACGCCAGTTTTAGAAGGGGCTGACCTTGCTTCTATGAGGCTGCAAGAGACCTCGTTGATTAATAAATTTGACAGGGTTGTTGTTTTCACAGAAGAAGACAAAGCTCACCTGCAAACAGATTTGAACCGTGTTTTTGTGAGTCCGTTTGGTCTACCAACTGCCCTGAAAACAAGTCAGGCGTGGACAGGCCTTGAAAAACTGCTATTTCTGGGAAGTGAAGGCCATACAGCTAACCTTGATGGCCTGATTGAATTCCTCGAACACACATATATTCCGTTTTATGATGAAATGATGCTACCAATAGAAATTTTGGGAGATTGGTCAGCAGACATAAAGGCTTCGTATGCCAATTACCCTAAAGTCATTTTCAAAGGAATGGTAGAAAATGTGGCCGACCATATGCAAAACTGCATGCTGGTTGCACACATATTAACGGGAACGGGTATTCGCACAAAAGTCTTACAAGCACTACAGAATCGAATCCCCGTGATAGGCACCCGGCAAGCATTTGAGGGAATTTTAAATTACGCAAACGCCCCTGTATTGATTTACGATAGTCCACAAGCATTTTTTAAATTGCTGGCGGACATCAAAAGCGGAACAATCAATCTAAATCTCATATCAGAATCGAGTGGAGCATTTTATCAGCTAAACTTCAATGACAGGAATCTAATCGAGAGACGTAAATTAGTATATGACCACGCCTAGTGTTTCTGTCATTGTCCCGAACTACAACCACGCTCCTTATCTCACCGAGCGGATCAGGTCGATACTGGACCAGTCTTTCACCGATTTCGAACTCATCATCCTCGATGATGCTTCCACCGATAACAGCCGCGAGATCATCGAGTCTTTTCGTTCAGAACCCCGCGTTGCCCATATCATCTTCAATGAAAAGAACAACGGCATACTGACGGCCCAATGGAAAAAAGGCCTGGATCAGGCGCGGGGTAAATGGGTATGGATAGCGGAAAGCGATGACACCGCCCATCCCGATTTCCTTTCGGAGTTTTTTACCTGTCTGCAATCAAATCCTGACCTTGACCTCTTTTTCTGCGACAGCAAGGCCACCCGACCACTCGACGGCGGATTCACGTTTGCGTCCGAACGACGCAACACTGTTTTTGCCACAACCAAATGGAACAGCAGTTATATCACCAATGGCCGGGCCGAACTCAATGAGGCGCTCAAATACGATTGCACCATCAACAACCTCAGCGCAGCAGTGTTCCGGAAGTCACGGCTCAATGAAATACTCGACGTTGCCCTTCCTTACCGCTATTACGCAGACTGGTACTTATATATCCAGGTTGCGGCAAAAGGAAAGATCTGTTACTCAAATAAAGCCTATAACAATTACCGCGTCCATCCCGCGAGCCTGTTGGGTGCGAAGACCTCCTCGGTCACCAGCAAAACCGAATATTTCCGGATACTTCAGTCACTTCTTGATAAGCCATTTATCACCGAGAAGCAGGACCTGCTCCATCACTTTTGCTTCAATTACCTTTCTGTCGGTTTGCGGAGCGAGGGTGCTGTGGCTATAGCTCGCATCTTATCTGGCTATTGCCGGCTCTCTCCCGCCCTTGCACTGAAGGTAATTTGGCAGATAGTGATGATAAAACTATTTTACCGCCGGTATGCAGCGTTGTATTCGCTGGATCCGGCAAATACCGACAGGAAATCATGCAGGCATTTTGTACAATCATAACAGCGGATCATTTCCCCAAGGCCCTCGCGCTTTTCCGGTCTATCCGGAAATTCGATGATTCGGTGGAATTGCACGTTCTCGTAGCGGATGATCATCCGGTCGCGCAGGTTCCGACCGGCATGCGGATTTTCTCACCGGAAGCATTGATGGAATATCCACTGGTACGGGAAGTTCACCGCAAATATGCGCACATCAACATTGACAACTTCAGGTGGTCCATGAAGCCACTCTTCACTGCCTGGTTTCTTGAAAACGGCTATAGCCGCATTATCTACGCCGACTGCGATATGTTCTTTGTGAATGATTACCGCTTTCTTTTCGAAGAACTGGCAAATTGTGGTCTCTGGCTGGTGCCCCACTGGAAAACGCTTGACCCACTGGAAGATAAGCAGGCATTTCTGTCACTGTTCACCAGTGGCATTTACCTTGCCGGACTTTTCGGAGCATCAACCCATGGCCTGCCCGCATTGAAATGGTGGGCGCAGGCCTGTCATTTTATGATGATGCCGGCCATCGATCTCGGCGTTCACGATGATCAACGCTATCTCGATATAGTGCCTGCTGTTTTTGATAACACCTCCATCATTCGTCACCGCGGAGTTGGTATCGGTGCTTGGAACCAGCAGTCCTCCCCCCGCACTGCATCAGGCAATGATATCATGATCGCCCATCGCTATCCGGTCATTGCAATTCACTTTGATCGGGAAATGATCGAAGGCATTTTAAAAGGCCATGATCCGTTGCTCAAACCTTATCTCGACGAATACCGGCAGGCCTTCCATGCCGATGCGCATTCGCTGGACGATTATTTTCCCGATAGCAGGGAGCTGGAAAACAAAAACATCGTGAAGACGGTCAAATGGAAGTTGAAACTGCGCACACGCATGAAGCGGTGGCTCTATCGCGCTGCTGAAAAATTGTAACCGGGATGAACATTGCCATCATTGAAAAAGGTCATTTCGAAGTCTGTCATACACTACTTCAGTTGTTAGGTGCGGGTGACAACAGCATCACCGTGTTCATCGATGCGGATGCGCAGCGCCAACTGGATTTGATGGGTTCGTCAAACAACGCTGCTGTCAACTGGGTGATCCAGCAACCGGACGAACCTAACCGTGCATTTATTCGCCGAAGTTTTCAACAGATCGAAAGCGGCGATTTTGATCTTCTCTACCTGGCCACAGTGTCGGATAATTTTTTGTTTTATGCAAGAAATATTCGTCGCCTGCGGCATAGCATCGTGGTACTCACCCTCCATGACATCAATAATTTTTTCTGCCCGCCCGCGCGTTACGATCCCCGATCATTGCTTCGCTGGTTCGGAAAACGGACATTAGAGAAACAGGTGCATGCTTACACGGTTCTCTCTGAAACGCTACGCACCGCTGCGGAAAAGAACAGCGGGGGAAAGCCCGTGCATGTTGTATCCGGCAGTTTGTTTGATGAAGTCAACTATATACCGGTCAGCTATCACCGTGACGAACCGATCCGTATTGTGGTGCCGGGATCTGTGGATGAACGCCGGCGCAACTACGAGATTGTTTTTGGTTTTCTGAAATGTGCAGAGGAGCAACATTTGCCGGTTGAAGTAACCTTACTCGGAAGTTTTGCAGCGCAGTTTTCTGATCATACGCAATCTATGGTGCGCTGGTACCTGCAACGCTCAACAAACCTCCATGTGTATGAAGGACATGTAGATCAACCTCTGTTTGACGCGGAAATTCGCAAGGCGCATTTTATCTGGACACCGGTTCAACCCGTCACTGTAATACATGATGGCATTGCGGAACAATACGGTGTCACGACGGTATCAGGTAACATGGCGGATATCATCCGGCATGCGAGGCCCTATTTCGCACCGCATTTTCTGAAGACGGAGGAAGCACTGCGGAGCAGTGGGATATTTTATCAGAAAATAGATGACCTCTTACATTTTCTCCGTCAGCTTACACCGGAAAAATACCAGCAATGGCTGGGGCAGGCACATCGAGCGTCCATGAACTATAGCAGGGAAAGAGTGCTGACGGCGAATCCGTGGCTGTTTAATTAAAAATGAAAAATTAAAAATTAAAAAGCCACTCGCTCTCTTTCTCGCTCTCAGGAATTCAGTATCCAGCATCCAGCATCCGGCATCCAGCATCCAGCATCCCGATTTCAGGGCCCTTCGACCCTTCGACAGGCTCAGGGCAAGTACGGCCATTCGCTGCGCTCATGCGCTACTCAGGGACCGGGGCGTAAGTGTTCAATTAAAAATTAAAAATGAAAAATTATAAAGCTAATAGAGGCCCGCTCTCGCTCTCTTTCTAGCTTTCAGGAAGCTGGAATCCAGCACCCAGCATCCCGCATTCAGTATCCAGCATCCAGCAACCCGATTTCAGGGCCCTTCGATACGCCCATTCGCTGCGCTCATGCGCTACTCAGGGACCGGGGCGTAAGTGTTCAATTAAAAATTAAAAATGAAAAATTATAAAGCTAATAGTGGCCCGCTCTCGCTCTCTTTCTCGCTTTCAGGAAGCTGGAATCCAGCACCCAGTACCCAGCATCCAGCATCCAGCATCCAGTATCCAGGCATCCCTCATCCCAGCGCCCGGATGATCTCAATAAACTCCGCTGCAACGAGTGAAGCACCTCCTACCAGTCCGCCGTCAACATCTGGGCTGCTGAATAGCTCCTTTGCGTTCGCGGCTTTTACGCTGCCGCCATAAAGTATGGAGACCTGATCAGCAATTTCGCGGCCATACTGATCCGCGATCACAGAGCGCAAATGCGCATGCATCTCCTGTGCCTGCGCCGTACTGGCGGTTTTGCCGGTACCAATCGCCCAGATGGGCTCATAGGCGATCACGATATCTTTGAATTTTTCCGCAGAAAGATGGAAGAGTGACTCTCGGAGCTGAACCGTGACATAATCGTTTTGCGTGCCCGCCTCGCGGATAGCTAACGGCTCGCCGCAACAAAATATCGGGGTAAGATAGTTTTGCAGGCAGAGATCCACTTTCCGCGCGAGTATCTCATTTGTTTCATTGAAGTACTCCCGGCGTTCACTATGACCTACCACGCAGTAAGGAACTCCGAGCGAATGGATCATTTCCGCAGAAACTTCTCCGGTGAATGCACCACCTTTTTCATGATACAGATTTTGCGCGGCCACATAATAATTACGCTCCTCCGCCACTTCGCTTCTTGCCATGAGCAGGTATGGATATGGCACGGCAAAGATGGCCAGTTGGTGTGGCTCCAGGGCAATGCCCGCTTCAAGTATTTCGTCAAGTAATTTTTCTCCTGCCTGGAAGGTGAGATTCATTTTCCAGTTTGCTGCTGCGATCTGTTTTCTCATAGTTATTTTTCTGTTGATTCAGGTAGTTGTCAAAAGTGCTCAAAGATATACTGCAATATTGTTTTTTCGTCATCGGAAAGTGTATGCCCTTTCAACTGTTTCCACCCCTCAGCATCATGGTAGGCTTTTTCCAGTTCATAACGTGCAATGCCTTCACTACCCCAGGAAAAATCAGGGATATATTTGGGCGTAAGCCCGCTCCCAAATACATTGCAGCTAACACCGATGACGGTTCCGGTGTTGATCGAAGTATTGATGGCTGTACGGGAATAGTCTCCCATCATCACACCACATTTATTTCCGGCTTCTACCAGTCCTTTCCGCGTCCAGATCCGCACGATGCCGGCATTGTTTTTCATATTCGAGTTGGTGGTACCCGCTCCCATGTTGCACCATTCGCCAATCACTGCATCGCCCAGGTAACCATCATGGGCTTTGTTAGAGTAACCAAAGATCACGGCATTCTTGATCTCACCGGCCACGATGGAGTAAGGGCCGATGCTGGTAGCGGGATATATCTTCGCGCCCATTTTTACCACAGCGCCCTCACCAAGTGCAAATGGCCCACGGATAAGTGAACCTTCCATCACCTCTGAACCGCGGCCCAGGTAGATGGGGCCTTTCGTGGTATTGAATATTGCATGCTCCGCAACCGCGCCGGTCTCCAGGAACACAGGATGCTTACCAATGACTTTGTTCGACTTTGAAAGCTTCGCTGATTTTTTACCCTTTGTAAGTAATTCGAAATCCTGGCGGATAGCCCAGTCATTGAGGCGCGTAATGTCCCATGGAAAATGAATGCTGTGGACCTCTTCGCGGAAGGGCACTTCACGGGTTACCGCGATCTTGTGGGTGTCGATGATCTCCTCCCGGCTGACGCGGAAAATGATGCCGCCCCGGCCATCGAGCGAAATAAACTCGCCGTTCTTCAACCGCTTTGCCGCTTTCACCAGTTTGGGAGTTGGCAACACGTTTCCCTGGATCAACAGGCAGGGCCCCTCCTCCACCGCCTCGTGTACGTGCACCGCGCGGCGGAGATCCTTGTAATCATTCTCGTTGCGGTCAAAGGAAGGAAGCTCCAAATAGTTTTCCCATTTCTCGCGGATGGTCAGAATTCCGACCCGGATATCCTGCATCTGCCGCGTGAGCGTGAAGGGATACAGGTTTTCGGGCTGGCAGAATTCTTCCGTAAATATGATTTGCCTGACCAATGGTTTTAAAAAATTGTTGGACATTGAAGATACGTTATCCCCCGCTTTCAGAACGCGGCCGGGTATTCATGAAAAGAGTCAACAGCGACTGATGCAGGTGTGCATCAAGTTTGTCTATATTTGTCAAAACGACTGATATGCCTTCATTCGATATTGTCAGCAAAGTGGATGCGCAGGCGCTTGACAACGCTGTAAATGTTGTATCCAAAGAGATCACGAACCGTTTTGATTTCAAAGGTTCACATGTACTGATCGACCTCGATAAAAAAGAGTTCCGGTTAAAACTGGAGACCGATGATGACATGAAGATGCGCCAGTTGCTCGATGTGCTGGTTAACCGGGCGCATAAACAGGGCATTGCTCCCGAGGCATTTGACCTCGCCAAAGAAGGCGCGCAGAGCGGAAAAGTTTGGCGGAAGGAAGTGCAGGTGCGTAATGGACTGAAGCAGGAAGATGCCAAGAAGATCGTGAAACTGATCAAAGAGGCGGGGCTAAAGGTGCAGGCTTCGATCAATGACGACCTGGTGAGGGTGACGGGCAAGAAGATAGATGATCTGCAAACGGTGATCGCCGCGGCAAAGACCTGGGACCTGGGGGTGCCGCTGCAGTTTGAGAATATGCGCTCCTGAGGAGCGTAGGTTTCACGCAAAGACGCCAAGTGATAAAAGGCGCAAAGTTTCTTTGCGCGTGAATGGGTAGCTTAAAAAAAAAGCCTCCCCACTAAGTGAGGAGGCGCTATAATTTACCTGTTCGATTAGTCCTTTTTCGCGTACTTCTTCTTGAACTTATCGATTCGGCCCGCGGTGTCTACTAACATATTCTTCCCTGTAAAGAAAGGGTGGGATGTGCTTGAAATTTCCAGCTTTACAAGCGGATATTCATTTCCATCTTCCATTTTGATGGTTTCTTTAGAGGCAGCAGTTGACCGGCTCAGAAACACGTCACCGTTACTCATGTCCTTGAAAACTACTAACCGGTAGCTGTCGGGATGGATACCTTTTTTCATAATTCCCTGATTTTAAAGGTCGTACGGATTTTGCCGTACAGAACTGATTTATTTTTTAAGTGGGCAAAGGTATGCAGGAAGCCCCGTACGACCAAATTATTTTGGAAGATTGCTCTCGCATCTTTGCCTCCTTCGCTCCCTAAGGTTCGGGATTTGCGTGAAACAAAAAGGGCCCGTCTGGAAAGACAGGCCCCTACACACACATGAGAAAGAAAGATTTTTATTGAGCACCCTGCCCGATCCGATTTTGCTCTTCCTGTGATGCACTTGTCCGCCGGCGCTGCTGCTGGTTCTGCATAGTCTTACCAAACCTCCAGGTAAAAGACATCGTCACCTGCCTGTTGTCCCAGCGGTTGGCCACGCGGCTGTCCACGATCGCATATTTTGTGGCACCGCGGTAACGTTGCAGCCAGAAGGGATCACGCAGATTCAACCGGACCGTTCCTTTTCCCTTCATCACCTGCTTCTGCGCACCCGCACTGATCACGTACATTGGTTCATTTACGGTCAACTGGTCTACGCCTTTAGCGCGATAGAAACCCGAAAGCTCCAGTGTAAGTCCTTTCTTGAGGGTAAAGGTCTGGGTCATGTTTATCATGAAAGATGTATAGGAAATATCCAGTGGCTCATTCTCGTACATGCCTTTGTACCGGTTGTTGAAAATATTGGTAAACAGATTCACGTTCCACCATTTCGCTACGGTGACAGGCGTGGTGATGGATAGACCAATATTCCGGAACCGGGATACGTTCTCCGCAGTGAGGAAGATCAGATCACCGTCGGGCTTCAGGATCTGCGAGATCACATCGTCCGTGACATTATAATTTACGGTTGCAATATATTTTCCTTTATAGGCGTGGCTCAGCTCCATGTTATGGGTGAACTGCGGCAACAAAAAGGGA
The DNA here is from genome assembly GCA_023430465.1 of Bacteroidota bacterium. Lineage (GTDB taxonomy): Bacteria > Bacteroidota > Bacteroidia > Chitinophagales > Chitinophagaceae > JAEZAM01. Next base: position 39,305 of record JAEZAM010000069.1, read on the forward strand.
TTTCCTTTCCGGTATGAAAGTGAGTCGAGGAAATATATAAATGGATTCAGGTCCTGGTAGTTTGGCCGCGTAATCCGCCGGCTATAGGAAACAGTGAGTTGATTGGTCTTATTCAGGGCATAGCTGACGAATGCACTGGGGAACAGGTTCGTAAAGCTGCGGCGGAACAGCGAGTCGTTTGTAACCTGGTAACCTTTGGCGGTCGTATTCTCCAGTCGCAAGCCACCCTGGAACGACCATTTTTTTATCTGCGTGTTGCCATTCGCGTACAGGGCAGAAATGGTCTCATCATACGTGAAATGATTGGAGCGCGCATCTGCTACCCATTTGCCACCTGACCACCTGGAATAATCAACGATGTTATCATTGGTGACATGGCTGATCTTTGCACCCGTTTCGATCTTTCCGCCTTTTTTAAAGGGATGCACATAATCTGCCTTGGCAGAGTATATCCTGATCTCTGCAGGCAGCCGTCCTCTCAATACCAGCTTTTCGCCAGCGGTATTTCCATTGGCATCAAAGAAATCTGTCTCGAGCTGCATCTTCGATGTATTGTTATACATGATCAGGTCGACATCTGCGGTCAGCTCCCGGCCGGTGCTGTCATAAACGTGCCGATAGTTAAAGTTGGAGCTGAAGTTTTCGAACGAGATCCTGTTGTCAGTGTAAGAACGCATCACCCGCTCGATCTGCCTGTTCCCGTCCATCGTTGCAGTGTATGTAGTCGGTGTGGGATGCCCGGAGAACAGGAAGCCTGAAACGACTACTCCAAATGTATTTTTCTTGTCGGCATAGAGATCCACCCCAAGTTTGAGTGTATGATTGTTGTTGCCAAACTTGAATCGTGTGTCGGTTTCGTTATACCCTTCCACTGTATTGCCAGCGCCAAGAACCGTGCGCTCCAGCTCAAGCAGGCTTCTGCCGCGAAAACTGTTGGGGTTGTAATTACCAAAGAAGTTGAGCTTGTTTTTGCGGTAATTAAAGTTGAAACTGTTCTGTGATTTCGGAATTACATAGAGGTTGCCATCCTGCTCATAAAAACTCGTCGTAATACCAGCCATGATCGAACCGTTGAACCCTCCTGCCTGACCTTTTTTGGTTTTGATATTGATGACGCCAGAATTACCTGCCGCATCAAAACGTGCGGATGGATTGGTCATGATTTCTATCTGGTCGATCGCTGAAGCCGGCAGGTTCTTCAGCAGGTTTGCGAGGTCTGTTGGTGACAGGTAGGTTTGTTTGCCGTCCATCATTACGATCACACCCGCTTTCCCGCGCAGACTGATCACACCGTCATTACTGACCATAATGCCCGGCGATTTTTCCAGCACTTCCAGTGCTGTAGCACCCGCGCTGGTGGGCGAAGCGTCTACATTCACCACGGTCTTATCGATCTTTGTTTCAATAAATGGTTTGCGGGCTGTAACAGTTACGCCGCCGATAGCCTTGACTGCTTCACTCAGTTGAATAGGTTGTAATTGCAGAGTGGTTTCACCGATATTAAACACCGGGCTGCCTGTTACCTCATACCCTACCGCTGCTACCGATACCCGATAACTGCCGGGCTTTGTACCGGTAAAGTCGAAGCGGCCTGCCTTATCGGTGATGATGGTTTTTGCAAGCGTACTGTCCGCTGCGTGAAGCAGGGAGATCGTAGCACCTTCCACCCCCCTGCCGGCCTTATCGTTTACCGATCCGGATACACCTCCCGGGTTTTGCGCCTTCAAGACGATGACCGGAAGAAATGCCACAACGAACAGAAGTATCTTTTTCATACAGATGCGAAGGTTGAAGCATAAAGATGCGATGCGGAAGCCCCCCCTGGATTTGAATTATGACAGGTTTCGTAGTTTTCGTGTTAAGCGATGGTATAAAAGGACGGATACATGAACGGCAAGGGAATGCGTTGAACGGGTTAAAGAAAAATCCCTGCCGCTGGCAGGGATCTCTGAATTTATAGTGATGAAGGTTTAACGGTTGGTTGATTAGTTGCCCCCTGATTTTACGCGGTTCTGCTCATCTGATGCTCCGCTGCTTCTGCGACGTTCCGGTGCAATGTTGGTTTTACCAAAACGATAGGTGAACGAGAGGTTGAACTGGCGGCTGTCACGTTTGCTGTTGATCCGAACGTCCACATCGCCATAGCGGGCAGTGCCACTGAATACCTGCGTCCAGAAGATATCACGCACACCCAGGCGAATGCTGCCTTTCTTTTTCATTACCTGTTTGCTGAACGCCGTATTGACAGCTCCCATATTATTGGCCACCAGTACACCCTCTGCTGCTTTCGATCTGAACCAGCCACTCACCTCTGCACCCCAGCCTTTACCGAATGTAAAGCTGTTCGTCATGTTGGCCTGCACGCTGGTGAACTGTACCTGCACCGGCTCATTGTCATAAAGACCTTTGTAGTTATTGTTGAACAGGTTGGTGTAGACATTCACATTCCACCATTTGGTCAGCGGCTTGTTTACCATGATGGCGATACCCCACTGTTCCATGCTGCTGAAATTATCCTTCGTCTGGAAGGTCTTGTTCTCTGCTGTGTTCTGCTTCAGGATATCAGTAATGATATCTGTTGTCTTGCTATAGTTCACCGTGGTTGTCAGGAAACGGTTAAAGGTATGGCTGATTTCGAAGTTGTTGGTGAACTGTGGCTGGAGGTATGGATTACCCTGGCCAAAGGTCAGTGAGTCAAGGAAGAAAATGAACGGGTTCATGTCATCATAGTCAGGACGCATTACACGGCGGCTATAGCTGAAGTTGAACTGGTTCTTTTCATTGAGGTTATAACCTACGCCGACGTTCGGGAACAGGTTGGTATAATTTCTTTTGAAGGCAGAGTCATTGCTGACCTGGTGGCCTTTTGCATTGGTGTTTTCCAGACGCAGTCCCGCGGTGAGTTCCAGTTTTTTTATTGTTTTGGAAAAAATCGCATAGGCAGCATTGATATTTTCATCATAAATGAAGTGATTGGTGCGGTTGTCGATGTACCATGCTCCGTTCTCGTTGCGCTCATAGGCCACTTTGTTATCCGTTTTCACGAGGCTGCTTTTCAAACCTGCTTCCATTTTGATACCGTTGCGGAAGGGATGTACATAATCCACTTTGGCGCTGTAGATGCTGATGTCGGAAGGTATCACACCTCTAAGGATCACAGGGTCGGGGTCATTTGATCCGAGTGTGGTCAGCAGGGTGTTGCTGCGATTGCCATAGGAAGCATAATCCAGGTCAGTCGTAATCTCGCGGCCGGTTGAATCAAACGTGTGCTTATAGTTGAAGTTACCGGTGAAGTTGTTCGATTTTCTTTTATTGGTAGAGGTTGAGTTGAGGGTGGAAATGATAGTGCCGTCCACATTGCGGATGTTCACAATGCTGGTTGGATCTTCGTCGTTGGTATTGAAGTTGCCGTTGAAAACGATACCGGCTACATCACGTTTGGAGAAATTGTAATCCAGTCCTGCTTTTACGTTGTGATAGTTGCCCTGCCAGTGCGGTCTTGTCACCTGGTCGATGGAGTGGGTGAAAACCTTGTTCGCATACATGTTGCGATTGATCGTAAGATCATTGTAACCCTGGTAGGTACCGCCGTTGTAACCACCGAAGATATTCAGTTTGTTGTTGCGGTAGTTAAGGTTGATGCCCCCGTTGAAGCGTGCATAAAGGCCCTGCGTATAGCTGCCGTTGGCCGAACCATTCATACCCCTGATGATGCCCTTCTTGGTTTTTATGTTGATGATACCAGAGTTTCCGGCTGCATCGTATTTCGCGGGTGGGTTGGTCATGATCTCGATCTGGTCGATGCTGTTGCTTTGCATGTTCTTCAACAAAGCGGCCAGGTCTGCTCCGCTCATATAAGTGGGCTTGCCGTCAACGAGGATCATTACGCCCCCTTTACCTTTAAGACTGATGTTGCCGTCATTGTCAACAGACACACCGGGAGATTTTTCGAGGAGCTCCAGTGCGGTCATGCCGGCGTTGGTGGGTGAGGCGTCAACGTTGACAACCATCTTCCCTGCTTTTTGCTCGATAAATGGCTTTTTCGCGGTAACGGTCACGGCGCCGATCGATTTGGCAGCGGGGACAAGCTCGATGGTCTTGAGGCTGATCGAAGGGTTCGCATCGCTGATCTCAATGGTTTCAGAGTAACCCGTAGAGTGACCGACGGCGGAAACGGAGACGAGGTAGCGACCGGCTGCAATATTTTCAAAACTGAACTTACCGGTCTTATCGGCTACACTCATCTTATATAAGGACGAGTCTGCTGCCTTGAGCAGGCTGATGCTGGCTGACTCGATGGTTTTGGTGTTGCCGTCAATCACCGTCCCGGTGATGGTACCCTTCTGCGTTTGTGCGTGGCTGACAGCAGAAAAGGCCAGGAAGGCGAAGGTCAGCAGGGATAAAATCTTTCTCATTTGGTTTACTTTCTATGATTAGTACTTTATGTCATCAATTACAAGTCAAAGATAGGTACTTTGCATTGCATAGTTCATTGTTTTCCATCGAACGGTTGATTTTACTGATAAGCGGGATGGCGATGAACGCACATGGGACGCAGCAGAGGCGACGAGGTTACAAATGCTGACAAGTTTCTGACGAAAGGTGAAAAAGCGGGGTGGGCGGTTTCACCGCAGAGGCGCAGGATGCTGGGTGCTGGGTGCTGGGTGCTGGGTGCTGGG
>JAEZAM010000073.1 GCA_023430465.1 Bacteroidota bacterium
CCCCAGTCCCCAGCACCATCCGTCATCCAGCATCCAGCCCCTATCCCTCCACCTTCACCCAGGCCTGCTTCCTGTTGCTTTCGAGTATTCGTTCGCAGATAAGCAGCTCGCGGTAGCCATCGGCAAAGGTTGGGTAGGAGGCGGCAGAGGGTTGCCGGCCTTCGCGGATTGCCTGGTATACTTCCTTGAACAACTGCTTGGAGGTATCAGGAAATCCTTCATTGTGACCGCCGGGAAAACTCATGATCGCTCCGGCCTCGGGGTAGGCAAGTGATGGATCGCGCATCAGCGATTCATTGTAGCCATTCCTGTTGCCGATCCAGACGGTATTGGGCGCTTCGGAATTCCAGGCAAACGTTTTCTTTGAGCCGGAGATCTCGAGCTTCAACTGGTTCTTCCTGCCGGCTGATACCTGTGATACGGTGATGGAACCGCGGTTGCCATTGTCGAAACGCAGCAGCACATTCGCATGATCTTCTGTGTTGATCGGCACATCAGCGTAATCCTCAGGCTGCAGCATTTTTCCGGAATAGGTCTCCACGGCTTTCAGTGGTTTCTTACGCGTCTTGTGGATGGTATTGAAATCCGCGAACACTTCCGTGGTCTTAAGGCCGGTGATATATTCAATGATGTCCATCAGGTGGGAACCGATATCAGCAATGGCACGTGAGTCGCCGGACTTGTCCGGCTCCAGTCGCCAGTTGTAATCAGTGGCAAAGAACAGCCAGTCCTGCAGGTAAGATCCCAGCACGGAATATATTTCGCCAAGATCTCCTTTTTCACGCATCGTTTTCATTTGCCTTACCAGCGGGTAGTAGCGGAGATTGAAGTGTACCGCGTTCACCAGTCCTGTTTCCGCGGCGAGCCGGACGAGCTCCTCGGCTTCATGCAGGTCCTTAGCCAGCGGCTTTTCACAAACCACATGTTTACCGGCAAGCAGGGCCGCTTTCGACTGCGGGTAGTGCAGAAAGTTAGGGGTGCAGATATGAACAGAAACAATGTCTTCCATTGCCAGCAGTTCATCAAACGTACAGGAGCGTTCAATTCCCAGTTGTTTTGCCTTACTGGCAGCCAACTCGGCTGTGGCTTCGCATAACGCGGTGACCTCCACATCCGGAAGGCGGCGAAGTGCTTCAATATGGGCCGGCCCGATAAAACCAGTACCAACTACTCCAACTTTGATCATTGACATAGTGCAGTTTTTTTATAAACAACAGCTTGGTTGTTATTTGATAAATTTGTGAATGAAAACAGGTCGATGCCGTTAAAATTAATATTAATTGTCATTGGCTGGAAAATTGATTGCATCGAGGAACAGTAATTTATCCGAATCAACCTTGCAATTATGGAAAGGTGCGTTATCACTGGTACAGGGTCATATATCCCCGACCAGGTTCAGACAAATACCGACTTTGCGGCTTATGAATTTTATGGTGCCAACCATGAAAAGCTGGATACGCCGGCTACACAGATTGTTCAAAAATTTGAGAAAATAACCGGGATTGCCGAACGCCGGTATGTTCCGGCAGGGTTGCGGACCTCCGATATTGCCCTGGAGGCCGCAAAAAAAGCTATCGCAGACAGTGGCATCGATCCTGAAACACTCGACCAGGTGATTGTTGCGCATAATTTCGGAGATGTGTTGCACCAGACTATACAAACCGATGCGGTTCCCTCGCTGGCTAACCGGGTCAAGCATGGCATCGGGATACAAAATCCCAATTGCATCGCCTACGATATCCTGTTTGGTTGTCCGGGGTGGGTGCAGGCCCTGATACAGGCAGTTGCCTTTGCCAAAGCAGGTATGGGAAAACGTTTCCTTGTGATTGGCGCGGAAACACTCTCCCGTGTTATTGACATACACGATCGTGACAGCATGATTTTTTCCGATGGAGCAGGGGCCTGCGTGCTGGAATACAGGGAAACCGGTGAGCATGGCAGGGGTGTGCTGAGTACTGCCGCCTTATCCCACAGCATGGAAGAACTGAGCTACATCGATATGGGCAAATCATTTTTTCCCGACAGCGATCCCGCCATCCGCTATATCAAAATGCAGGGAAGAAAAGTGTATGAATACGCGATGACGTATGTACCGGACGCGATGAAACAATGCCTCGATAGTTGCGGCGTGGACATCGACGATCTGAAAAAAATATTCATCCACCAGGCCAATGAGAAAATGGATGAAGGCATCGTTAAGCGTTTTTTCCAGCTATATGGAAGGGAAGCGCCGTTGGCCGAGATCATGCCCATGTGTATTCAGTGGCTGGGCAATAGTTCTGTTGCTACAATTCCAACCCTCTATGACCTCGTATCGCATGGCAGGCTGGAGGGGCATACCATCCAGGAAGGGGATGTCATCATGTTTGCCTCAGTGGGTGCCGGTATGAACATCAATGCAGTTTGCTATCGCTGTTAGGAAGCTGAAGCTGGAGTTGTGGCATTCTTTAACCAGTTCAACACAGATATCTCACTCTGCGCTTCCATGGGAAGATCATTTGTCAGGAGGTCTTCGAGTTTTCGCGCATCATCATTGGTGAATCCTTCCGCCAATGATCCGAAATAGTTGATGATGAAAAGAACCTGGTTTCCATTGAAACGGTCAAACAGCCGACGGCTGGGAGTACCGGAGAATACGGTGGCAGCGCCTTCGTCAGGCCAGTTATAGCTAAGACCGTTCATATCTTCTTTCAGAAATGGCATAGAAAAAATTATTAAGGTGAAGAGTTGAAAGAAAATAGAAAGTAAATAAGGGCTCGTTCAGTTACGATCTGCCAGGTTTCAACTTTGATAGGACGAAGATAATGATTTTTTGCTATGTTTATTTCTCGCAAATGATCTAAGACCGCATAGGCCGCGTGGTCCCAGAAGTGATTCTCTTCTTACTTAACCTCTCTTTCACAATTTGTCTTTTGAATCAAAAGCGGAATTATGTAATTTTAGTCTTCACCAAAGAAAAAGGAGGTATTCATGCTATCTACAGATAAATCATGGAAGCCTTCGGTTATTATCGCGTAGCCGGGCTGATCCAAAAAATAATCTGCTGACAAGAGTCAGGGCCACCGGTGATCCGGTGGCTTTTTTTTGCGAAGCCGCCAAACCCAATACACGTTCATGTTTTTACGAAAGAATAAATTTCGCTGGTTAAGGATCACTCTCCGCATTTTTATTATTCTTATTGGAACCTTTATCAATGCCTGCCTTGTATTTGATCATTTTGTGCAATTCAGGAAAACAGATGAAGAACTGGTTGAAATATTCCGCGAGCGCGGAATTGATGGCGAGATACGATACTATGAATCTCATGGCAGAAAGCTGAGGTATGCGAGTGTTGGTAACGATTCGTTGCCCACGCTGCTGATGTTGCATGGATCGCCTGGCTCCATGAGTTATTACAGCGGGCGTTATGCTGATACAGTAATCCAGAATAATTTCAAGGTGTTTACAGTGGATCGTCCTGGATATGGCTATTCCGGTCTCGGCGATCCCGAGCCTTCGATCGAATTGCAGGCAGCGATGATCCGGCCGATCCTTGACAGCCTGCATCATGCCACGCGTCCTATCATTGTAGCAGGTGGTTCTTACGGAGCATCTGTGGCTTGTCGGCTCGCGATGGACTATCCCGATCTGATCGATGGCATTGTGGTGACCGGTCCCTCGCTTGGACCGGGCCTGGAGCAAAGCTTCTGGTTCACCAATATCATAGAACACTGGTCCATCCGCTGGTTCATCCCCCGGATATTCCGCTCGGCCAATACGGAAAAAGTCCGGCACAAGGCCGAACTTGAAAAGATGTTACCGCTATGGGAAAAAGTGAATACCCCCGTAGTTTACATACAGGGTGAAAAAGATAACCTGATCGATACCACGAACGCGGGCTTTGCGCGCAAGATGCTGGTGAATGCTCCTTTTCTTGATATCCGTTTTGTAAAAGACCGGTATCACCGGTTGGCGCAATTTGAATGGCCCACTATACGCCAGGGCATCATGGATGTATACCGGGAGGTGCGAAGCCGCAAGTGATCTATTCTTTAAGGATATCCCACGGAGTGTTCGGCTCTCCGTCTGCATCAGTTTTGCCTTTGCCATCACTTTCCGGAGGAAAACGTTCATCGAGCACTTCCGGCGGAACGTCTGTGTCGATCACCACGTTCCTGATATCGTCTTCGGTGATAATGTCATCCTTGTTCTCGTAGTGACGTTTTACAATCTCCTCCGTGGTAAGGCCTTTTTGTTCCTCTTCGGTCGGAGGAGTTGCGGGTTTGATTTGCTTTGCCATTTAGGTTCGTTTACTCCTTATATGGAAAATTATGTGCCATTTCTCGCACGAACAGTCCCGGGGAAATTTCTGGTCAACGGCCAGCTCAGGCGGGCAGACGGGAGGTGAGTATCTTCTTTTTCTCTTCCTTTTGCAGCTCTTTGTTGATCGTCACGCCCGCTTTAGCCCCTTCAGCAGCCGCTACCACTACAAAATGCATGTCCCGGGCCGCATCCCCGGCCACGTATACACCTTCGATATTGGTCTGCTGAACCTTGTTGGTGATCACCACTTTTTTGGGACTGAGGATACAACCCAATTCCTCCACCAGTGAGCACTGTTGCGAATAACCGTTCACAAAAAACATCGCGTCGGCCGGCAGGGTGTCACCGTCTGTAAACAAGACAGATGTTATCTGTCCCTTCCTGCCCTGTAGTTTCCTGATTGGTTTGTGTATGATGGAAATGCCATAGGCATCGAGGGTATCACGTTCGGTTCGGTTCAGATACCGTCGGCCATCCGTCAGGTAGGTAATATGTGGTGACCATGTTTTCAGGGCAAGCGCTAATTCAAAGCCATTCTTGTTCCGTGCATAAAGCGCAATCTTTTTATCCCGTACTTCCCATCCGTCACAATACGGACAATGGAAGACAGACTTGCCGTACATTTCCCGGATGCCTTCCACTTCCGGTATAGTGTCCTGGAGCCCGGTGGCGATCAGTATCTTTTTGGAGTAATAGACCTTGCGGTCCTCCGCCGTAACACGAAACAGACCGTTGTCTTTTTTCTCAACGGACTTCACTGATTTCCCGAAAAAGCCAACACCGTAATGCAGGATCTCTTTTCTTGCCATGTCGAGAAAATCGGTTGGCAGAATACCATCCCGGGTAAGGTAGTTGTGCATGCCATGGGAAAGACGGTTACGCTGCCTGCCGGTATCAAAGACGATCACGCGTCTTCTTGCACGACCCAGCACTACGGCAGCATTAAGACCTGCTGGTCCTCCGCCGACAATGATGACATCATATAAATCCATGGCACAAGTTAGTATAAATACGATGCCACGACTATCACTGCAATTACAAAGAGACAGGAACTCGATGGGCTAACACTGATTTGCCCGTTTAATTCCCCATATTAAAAATAAAGTCATTGCAGGTATGATGATTTGTGTAGAATCGTACTCATTGGAATTGAAAACCCTGTTTAAACAAACTGGTCTGGCGTTTGCATATGCTTTAACGGTTTTTCATAGGATATTGGATTTTAAAAGCCGGGGAGGATTTCTATCCACCCCTTTTTTTTGCCATCTAAGCGAGAACGCATTCCTGATTTCACGCAAATCCCGAGGCTTCGGGAGCAAAGGGAGCAAAGGGGGCAAAGTATGTCTTTCATCTCAACCCATTCCTGCCTCGGCTATCGCTTTCGGGACAAGAAGAAGTGTGACCGTAAACTGATCCTGTTCGTTTTCCACGCGGATGCCGGGCATTTGTAACATCTGGTACCGCGTATTGATGTGCTGCAGGCCTATGCCCGTAGATTCAACAGTACCTTCTTTCTTCAGTACATTATTCGTTACCCGCAGTTCATTTCCCGGTAAGCCTTCTATCAGGATCATCAATGGCTGATCTTTGCTGAGCCGGTTATGCTTCACTGCATTCTCCACCAGCAATTGCAACGTGAGCGGAGGCAGGTACATCTCTTCCTGGCCAGGCAAAAGCCGTATCTCCAGTTCAATACCCCTGCCATACCGGCTTTGCAAAAGATGATAATAGGACCTGATGAATTCCTTTTCCTGGTCGAGGCTGACCAGCATTGTTTCATTGTTACGAAGAAGATACCGGAAAACCTTGGTCAGTTCATCCAGGAATGCTTCCGCTTTCACCGGGTCTTCACTGATGAGGGAGGAAAGGGAATTAAGGTTATTGAACAGGAAATGGGGATTCACGATTCCTTTCAATTGCTGAAGTTCAGCATACATTTTTTCTTTTTCCAGCCGCGCTTTATCGATCTCGGTGTTCCGTAACTTCTGATAATGATAAAGCACTTCAAATGCGATGAGCAGGAAACCGAAGTTGAAAAGGGCATTCATCACCGCATAGCCGAATAGCCCGATAATCAGCTTCCGGTCATTGATCATGATATTTGCGTCGATCTCTATTGCCGGGTTCCAGGTGCCGTGCAGGAAATAATTGCGCAGTACGGCACTGATGGCCATGATAATGCTGGTGTATGCAATACCCAACAGAATGACCAGCCATATCCTGAACCTGCCAGCAATGCCCGTCCACGTTTTGCTGGTATAGATGAGGTATCTGCTCCCTTCCGTAACCGCAATGATGCTGCATAATGAAACAATCAGGCGGCGCAGACGATGATCGCTCAGGCTATCGGGCAGGCCATTTGTATAGCAAATCAATAAAAAAGGAGTCAGCACCACCAGGATGCGGAACCACCTGTCCCGGACCTTCAGCATGAGAGGATAGTTTGATAATTAGCCTGCAAAACAAACCATTTTCTGCCTTTAGGCGCAAAATGTCGGTTTGAACTGGGCAAACTGATGTCTCAACTGTAAAATCATAAAAAAACCGGCCAGCCGGCCGGTTCAATTATTCGTCCGGCCCGGGCTTAGGAAACCGACATGGCATACAGGGTCACCAGGGCAGTAAGCACGAAAAATGCGGCAATAACTAAAGTTGCCTTTACAGTTTCGTTCTGTAACAGAGTGTTGATTTTTTTCATACACAAACGCTTTAAAGTTTGGAAATAGGGTGAAGGAATTCCAGGAATAGGGGAAGTGCCGCGCGTTTACGGCAAGAGTCTTTACAAAGGGATTGTGTAGACTGCAAACCTACGTTTTTATTCCAGCCATGCAAGCTTTTGCCCATGGTTTTTGAAAAATTTTGGCTATCGGAAAACTACGATTTTCGGCTGAAACTCACTCTCGTTAAGGTTTTCGTTATTTTAATGCAGTCGACACCCGATCAAATCTTTACGCCTGCACCCGGCACTTGTACCCAAATTATCCACCGCTCCTGTGTATAAATGGGGATGGGGCAAATAGTTTATTTCTGGCCCTTCGCATATATTCGCCGCCTGACTTAAATCTGAATATTGTGAGACTAAAGAGCTTAGAAATAAAGGGCTTTAAGAGCTTTGCGGACAAGACGGTGGTGAATTTTGACGATAACATCACCGGCATCGTTGGGCCTAACGGTTGCGGTAAATCCAATATCGTAGACAGCATCCGCTGGGTGATCGGCGAACAGAAGATCAGTCATTTGCGTAGCGAAAACCTGGACAGCCTCGTATTCAATGGTTCCAAGACCCGCTCCGCCAGCGGTCTCGCCGAGGTCAGCCTCACCTTTGAGAACACCAAGAACCTACTCCCTACTGAGTTTAGCACCGTTACCATCACCCGTAAGTTCTACAAAAGCGGTGAGAGTGAATACCGCCTGAATGATGTTCAATGCCGGCTGAAAGATATCCAGAACCTGTTTATGGATACAGGTGTCAGTACTGACAGCTATGCCATTATCGAGCTGGGCATGGTGGATGACCTGATCAAAGACAAGGACAACAGCCGCCGCCGTATGCTTGAGCAGGCAGCCGGTATATCGATCTATAAAACAAGAAAGAAAGAAGCCCGTCAGAAACTTGATGCTACGGAACAGGATCTTGCGCGGATCGAGGATCTTCTTTTTGAGATCAATAACCAGCTTAAAGCGCTGGAAAGCCAGGCGAAGAAAGCAGAGAAATATCACGAGATCAAAAAGGATTACCGTGAAATCAGCATCGAGCTGGCAAAGGCTGCCCTGGAGGGATTCAATCTCACCTACAAGGAGCTCAATGAGCAGAACGATATAGAGACAGATAAACGCATGAAGCTCGAGGCGGAGATCGCCACGGAAGATGCCGCACTGGAACAGGAGAAAGTTGGCTTTATTGAAAAAGAACGCCAGCTCCAAAGCATGCAGCACCAGTTCAATGAACTTGTTCAACAGGTGCGAACCAAGGAAAATGACAAAAACCTGGCTGCCCAGCGTCTTGAGTACCTCAAAGAGCGCGAGACCAGTCTGACGGATTTTCTCCAAAAAGCCGAAGGCCAGATCAAAGGCATCGATGAAGGCATTGGCTTCACCCGCTTGCAGATCGAAGACGAGGAGAATTCCCTCGGGGGACTGACAGAACAACTGGAACAACTCCGCCATGAGATGGATGGAAAGCGGACAGCCCTCGACGAAAAGCGCAGCGCCCTCAATGAATTGCGGAGCGGTTACCAGCAGGTTCAGCGCAGCCAGTTTGAAGCGGAGAAGAAAGTTGCAGTAGCCGACACCTCCATCCAGAACCTTCAGCGCACGATCCAGCAGATGGAAGACGAGCGTGCTTCCCGCGAAGAACAGCGCATTGCCCTGGCAGATGAACTGCAAGGCAAGGAAAAGCAATTGGAAGAACGCAAGACCGACCTGGAGCAGTTGCAACAGCACCAGGAAAATACTAAGGAACAAATCCTCGTCACCCAGGGCATTGTTGAAACACTGCGCAATGAGCTGGCAGAAGAAAGCAGGAAACTTGATGCGAAGAAGAACGAGCATGAACTGCTGAAAAGCATGATCGATTCGATGGAGGGTTACCCGGAGAGTGTGAAATTCCTGCATGGCAATAACAATTGGGCTCACACATCACCGATACTCTCGGATATTTTATACGTAAAAGAAGAATACCGCACGGCACTTGAGAATGTCCTGGAGCCATATCTCAGCTACTACGTAGTGAGTGATCTGAAAGAGGGTTTGCAGGCAGTACACCTGCTTGATGAAAACAAGAAGGGGAAGGCAAACTTCTTTTTGCTTGATAAGATCAGTGACCGTTCCGACGCAGCTCCGGGCCATACCCTCGAAGGCGGTATCCCTGCACTGAGCGTGGTAGAGGTAGATCCAAAATACCGCGCCCTGGCTGAACATCTCCTTGGAAACGTTTTCATCGCAGACAATGAAGATGCGCTGGCGAACAGTAACGGATTTGTCGTCATCGAAAAACACGGCAAGTATGTGAAAGGGAAATATTCCCTCACTGGTGGTTCAGTCGGACTTTTCGAAGGCAAAAAGATTGGCCGTGTGAAAAACCTCGAGAAACTGGAAGAGGTGATCAATGCGCAGGAAGAGATCGTATCCGACCTCAAATCCCGCATCCAGGCAAAAACAAATGAGGTTATTGCGTTCAATGATGACCTGCGCGAGAATGTGATCCGGGAAACAACAAAAGAAATCCAGCAACTCACGAATACTGTTTTCTCCCTCCACAACAAGCTGGAAAATCTGCACCTGATCCAGAGCCAGAGCCAGAACAGGATCGAAGAGCTCACAGAGCAGCTCAATCAGACACAGCAATCGGTGCAGGGAGTTCGCAATGAATTGCTGCAGCTCAGCGAAGAATTGCAAATGAATGCAAACAGGCTGAATGAAGCAGAAGAGGCGTTCAAAGCGGAGGAACTGCAATACAATGATGCAAGCCGGCAATACAACGAGTTCAACCTTCAGGTAACGAGGCAGCAGAGCAAGATCAGCGGGCTGAAGCAGGAACTGGAATTCAAAACAAACCAGCTCAACGACCTGAAGCAACAAATCGAAACAAATACAGCAAGCCTTTCGGACACGGCTCAAAACATCGGCCAGTCAGCCACTGCCCTGGCAGAAGTGGAAGAAGCACTGATCACACTGATGAAGAACCGCGCGTCAGAAGAGCTGGCCCTGAATGAGGCTGATCAGGCATACTATAACCTCCGGAATCAACTAAGCGAGAAGGAGAGTGAGTTGCGTCAAAAGGTGAAAGAAAAAGAGCAGGTGGAACATCTGCTTGCCGCAATAAAAGATAAGTTGAATGAGCTCAAGCTGCAACTTGCCGGTACAAAAGAACGGCTGGATGTAGAGTTTCGCATCAAACTGGAAGATATCCTCGACCAGGAAAGAACTTCGGAAACGGCACTTGAAGAGCTGCAGGAGAAGGCAGATCGTATGAAGAAGCGGCTGGAAAACCTGGGTGAAGTGAACCCGACAGCGATCGAGGCATTCACTGAAATGAAGAAGAGATACGAGTTCATCGTAGAGCAAAAAACAGATCTCGTGAATGCGAAGGACAGCCTGCTGAAAACGATAGAGGAGGTAGAGGCAACTGCAAACCAGAAGTTCCTCGATACGTTCAATGCCGTCCGCGATAATTTCCATAAGGTGTTCAAGACCCTGTTCACGGAAGATGATCATTGTGATCTGGTCCTTGACAAGCCGGATAACCTGGCGGAGACCGGGATCGAAGTGATCGCACGTCCCAAGGGGAAGCGGCCAACGTCGTTAACGCAATTGAGCGGTGGGGAGCGTACACTGACAGCAACGGCCCTGTTGTTCGCCATCTACCTGATCAAGCCGGCACCATTCTGTATCCTTGATGAGGTGGACGCGCCGCTGGATGATGCCAATGTGGGCAAGTTCACTAACATGATCCGCCAGTTCAGTGATAATTCACAGTTCATTATTGTAACACACAACAAGACCACTATGAGCACGGTAGACGTTATCTATGGCGTTACGATGCAGGAGCCAGGCGTGAGCAAACTGGTTAGTGTGGACTTCAGGAACCTGAATCAGAGCCAGAATTGATCGATAAGGTTCCTGGGGAACCCACGATAATTCATAAAAATAAAAAAAGCGATCCCGGAAGGCGATCGCTTTTTTAATGCGGTATTCCTTTAAGACTTCAATTTTTCAACAAGATTCACATATTCCTGCATCGCGTCTTCTTTGGATTTGCCTTTCAATTCTGACCAGGCATTGTATTTTGCCTTATTTACAAAATCGAATGGGTTGGAGGGGGGCTCCGTATTCACGTCACCTTCTGTTCCCTGTTTGTACAGCGAGTAAAGCTGCAGGAGTACTTCGTTGGATGGTTTTTCAGACAATGATTTACTCTCGCTAACCGCTTTTTCAAATCGTTCTTTGATATCCATATTCTTACTTTTTATCGTTACAGTTATTTGGTCACTTCTTCTATCACATGGCCGATTGTGCCGTTGGGCATCTGGATGCGCAGCATCGCCGCAATGGTAGGTGCAATATCGGTCATGTAGGTTTCGCGGTTGGTTTTGCCGGGTTTCACTTTCCAGCCGTAGAATAGCAACGGGATGTGGGAATCATACGGATTCCAGGCGCCATGCGTTGTTCCCTTGTCCCAACCATCAAACCAGCCTGGCTTGAAGATAAACTGGATGTCTCCGCTGAGTTTTTGGTTGAAGCCCAGCGTCACCATTTCTTTTATTTTGGCCGGTATAGGGGTGGAAGGAAGTTCGTTCAGGTCGAAAGCGCTCATGATGGCGGGATGCTGTTTCAGTTCTCCCACGGCCCATTTGCGGAATTGTGCGCCATCAATTTTGGCGGAGTCGATTTTTCTAAGGTCAAGATAGAGCTGGTAATTAACCACCTGTTCGATGGCGATATCAACGCCAAATTTATCCTTTGCTTTTGCATTTAACCAGTTGCGGATGTTTGCATCATCAAAAGCACCACCAGGTAATTTATGCTCCCGGAGAAAGCCCGGGGCATGTGCCACGCCGTGGTCGGCGGATAGAAAGATCAGGTATTGCCCTTTCCCGATTTTTGCGTCAAGGTATTTCAGGAACGCAGCGATCTCCCGGTCGAGCCGGAGGTAGGCGTCTTCGACTTCAATGGAATTCGGACCAAAGGCGTGGCCGATGTAATCGGTCGAGGAAAAGCTCATGGCCAGGAAATCAGTGTTTCCTGTCTGGCCCAGTTTTTCACCTTCGATCGCAGCTTTTGCCATGTCCAGGGTGAAGGTGTTCCCGCTGGGAGTCTGTTTGAACGCCTCGTATTTATTGGCAGTGATCTTTGATGTTTCATGAGGAAATGTATTGTCTCCGCCACTCATTTTTGATTCGTAGATACGATCGTCGGGTCCACTCTGGCGATAAGTTTCGATAGGGTAGAGCGTGGTCCAGTCTTTCTGCAAATACTGGTCAGGCAGTTTCCTGGCATTGAGTTGCTGCACCCATTGCGGCAGTTCCGTCATGTAGTAATTGCTGCTGATCCAGCCACCGATGGCGTTGTCGAACCAATAGGCAGCGTTCGCGCTATGCCCTGCCGGAAGGATCGCGCCGCGGTCTTTGATCGCGATGCCGATCACCTTGCTTCGGAAGTTGGAGGCCAGCCTTAGTTCATCAGTGATGGAAGTCGACCACATGTTCCGCGGAGACATTTTACCCGCACTGTTGTTACTGCCTACACCCGCTACTGTGGAATCTTCGGTGCAGTACCATGAACGATGTAGCTCGCGGTTGTACCAGGCATTGCCAATGATGCCGTGTATGGCGGGGCTGGCACCTGTATAAATGCTGGCATGCCCCGCTGCTGTATAGGTTGGTGTATAAGGAATGAATGTGTTTTCGCAGGTGAAACCCTGGTTCACCAGTTTCCTGAACCCATCATTGCCATACCTGTCAGCAAAGCGATAGAGATAATCCCACCTCATCTGGTCAACGACAATGCCTACAATCAATTTTGGACGATCCACCTGTTGAGTGAAAGCATTCAACTGAACAACAAGAGCGATTAAAAGCACGAAGAAAGAACGGATCATGTTTTGTGGTTTTCGCAAATTTACGAAGCTTCGGTTAAGGTTAAGGTTGAGGTTAAGGTTTAGGTTGTTCTTTTCGCTCTCGTTCTCATTCTCGCCCCCGGCCCTCCGCACTCTGCACTCCACACTTCGCACTCTAAATACCGCCCTTCGGGTATATACATTGGTAAAATTCTCCGCATATTTATTTTATCAAAATTTAACCCATGCAAATCTTTAGAAAGCCCATTTTAGTCGCCATGTTGCCCGCAGTGATCACTTTATTCTCCTGTTCCGGCCGGAGTGCCAAAACCCTGCCACCGCCTCCCGGCCAGGCCGCGGATGTACAACGTCAGTTAAAAGGGAAATCGTTGCATACTACCGCCACAGGTTATTATGGCAGCCTAGTGATCAATGATAAGCCGGAAGCAGAATGGATCGATACGACGGTGGTAAAAGAATCGCTCATCAGGAATGTGATCAGGGAGACAAATTCCTTTGCACTGAACTTCAAGTCCGACACAGCGGTCACCATTACGCGGGGCGCCGAAAAATTTGAGGGAACATGGAAGGTAAACAATGAAACCGACGAGGACGAAGCGCATGGCGTATACCTGCGACTGAGTTTTGCTGACCCGGAATTTAATCTTCCCATGGGCGAAGTGCAAAAGGTCACATATACCTACATGGTAAAAGGAGTTGATGATAAATCATTGCTGCTCGAATTACCTCGTGAGATCAATCGCCGCAAGCTGGTGTCATTGATGGAGCAATGATCACTTTAGCTGGCGGAACCCAATCGCACTCACAATACAGATACCACCGAGGATCCACCAGAGCAGGGCGAAGCCATGTGCATCCGCAAGTTGTGCGCCAGCCATCGGACCAAGTGTTTGTGCAGCAGACCAAGCCATGGTATATAGTGCAGCATACTGTCCGCGGTTCCCACCAGTTGTCCGGGATATCCAGTAACTGTTCATGAATGGCATGGACAGAATTTCACCGAAGGTGACAAAGATGATCATGCAAAAAGCCGTAAGAATACCGGCTCCGGGAGAGTTCAGTATGATAAAAGACAGGCCACAGAGAAAGATCCCGGTGCTGATATAGACCAGGCTGCGGCGCCGGCCCTCGAGCTTATAGATCAGCACCATCTCGATAAGCGCGATGATGATACCGTTGATTGCCATCAGTCCGCCGATCTGCCACTCCAGCATGTTCAGTTCGTTTTTGAAAAACACCGGCAAGTTGGTAAACACCTGGAAGAAGCACGAGGCAAACAGCATCGTGAGCAACAGGAACAGCATGAAAGGTCTGTCGCGCCAGGCAGGCCGCGAAACGGCACCGTCATCAGCAGGTTGTACAGGGGCAGCCTTGCCAGGGCGAAGGAAGAGCCATAGCAGGAAAGCCGCGGTAATGTTGGTGGCCCCGTCCACCCAAAACAACAGCTCATAATTGATACTGGTCAGGAACCCGGCCACCGCCGTTCCCACCGCCCAGCCCATATTGATGGCAAGCCGGTTGAGAGCATACGAGCGGGTGCGATTCTCAGGTTTGCTGTAAAATGCAATGGCCGTCGAATTAGCCGGGCGAAATGCTTCATTGACAAAACTCACCAGGAATGTAAATACACAAATAGTGGGAAGGGTTTTCATTTGGCCCAGTATCATGAACAGTATACCACCTCCCAGCAAGGCTACGAGTTGCACGGGGTAATAACCAATGCGGTCAGTAAGACGGCCACCGACCCATGCCCCAGTGAAAGCGCCGAGACCAAACAACCCGAAGACATAACCGCTGTGTGATATCGAATAACCCAGCTCGCTGGTAAGATAAATGGTCATGAAGGGAACGACCATCGTGCCCATCCTGTTGATCAGTACGATAACTGAAAGCAGCCAGGTTGCCCTTGACAGCCCTGTGTAGGCGTTTCGATATGATAAGGCGGTCGCTTTAAGCATAAAAATCGGGAGCAAAGATAAAGGGGTTCGCGTACCATCTTTTACCGCCCGTCGAAAGGCTGGCAGATGAAAAATTACGATGAAGTGAATGGAATGACAGGCTGCCGGATGGTTAACCAGTTGTGTTTCAAGAAACAAAAAACCGCAGCGGTATTTTCATTGCTTATGCGGTAATCCTACTATTGCGGCTGCCCCGGACGATGAGTATGTTTGAATACGAAAACCAACCTTATGATCAAAACCACACGTATCATCAAGCTGTTCCGGTTCGGACTTTTCATGCTGGCTTTATTTCTTTATTTATCGCTGCTCAAATAAGTGCGGAGAGTGGACCTGCCTGCCGCAGGCAGGGTGCGGAGTAAAATTTTAAAGAAGGGGAACCGCGTAACGCTCACAAGCGACAAGGGCTTTAGCCCGCTGGTCGCCGGATCTGAATAGCCTGGGCTTTAGCCCAGGGATCGAGACAGCGATCACTGCCCAACACCGAACTTCCTTTGATCTCGGTTTCATCCTGTTCTCCTCTTTTCCAGGAATAAATTCCCGGCGATTAAAATCGCCCGACCGGCGGACTTAAGCCCTTGTCGGGAATAACGCTACCGCGCTGACCAGCGTATTCTCAACCTCGCCGGTGCCTTCGATATTGAGGGGCTACTCAGTGACCGCTGGCATAGATTATCTTTCAGCCTCAATCTCAACCTCAACCTCAACCTCAACCTCAGTCTCAACCGCAAACCACTATCTTAGCGGATAATCTCCGCCCATGTACACCCGACAGGAAGCATCCCTGATCCGACAAAACTTCTGGACCAGTTTCGGACGTTACATGAAACCCATCCCTGGTGAGGATGGTGAGCCGGTGAACTGGCTCAACTACAAGACAGGTGTAAAGCATCTTTACTTCAGAATGGATGCAGACAACAAAGGCGCCAGCATCTACATTGAGATTTCGGAAAGCGCAGAACGTGCGGATATTTTTTCAAAGCTGCGTCAACTTCAATCTTTAATTACAGCCGAGACAGGTGAAAACTGGAATTGGCAGGAGCATTTCACCGATGATAGTGGAAGATCATCTTCCCGTATCGGGCTATACCTGCCTGGTGTGAATATATTTGACCAGTCTACCTGGCCGGCGATCATCTCTTTTTTTAAACCGCGCATCATCGCCCTCGACCGTTTTTGGTCGCAGGTGAAGTACAACTTTCAATAGCTACCCCGCCACATACCACTTGCCTTCATCATCTTTTGCATACCAGAGCCCGTTGCTCATGAGGTAACATTCACGTTGTTCACGGGTGTTGTACTCCTTCAATTTTTCATAGACCCTGATCCCATTGTTTTCGCGGGTAAGGTGTTGAATGAGTGCGGGAACGGTGGGCGGTACATCATGCAGCCATTCCGGTTCGCTTTCTTTCACAAATGCCTGGCTCATACAATTCTGTTTAAGATTATCCGTGCAATTGTATTGCCAATTTATCGGAGGCCGTTGTTGCCTTTATTTCCCGCACTGCACTACAATCAATTATCAAAAGCTCTCATCTGCGCTTGGTCCATAGCTTCCGGGGATCGGGATATCGAGCAGGCGAAGAAAAACGCCCAATTGTGCACGGTGGTGGATGATCTGGGAGATGGATACGCGGATCGTGCCTTGCTTATCGGTATCCCAGTGAATCTGCTCACCATTTCTGAGCACCCAACGGTTTGCAAGTTTTGCGGCGTCAAAGGTTGCAAGATCCCGCATCGCCTCCTCATAATTTTTTTCGAAGTAAGCGAGAAGATCCTGCGTGCTACTGATTTCAACCGGTTTGTATTCGTTTTTCTGAAAGTCAAGCTCATCGGTGTTGATCGCCATACTTACCCAGCCCGGTAATTCGCCGATATGGGTGGCAAGACGTTTAAGGGTCATGCTCTTTGGATGCGGTTGCCATTCGAATCTGTCCGTCGGTACAAGGGCAAGCATTTTCCTGGTGATTGCTGCTTCGCTTTCTAATTCATTCCGGAAGGCTTCAATGATAGTCATAATGTTGGTTTTTTTTTGGTGATAATCAAAGTAACCATCGGCCAGTGACAGCCCTATGTCAGCAGGTTCTCAAACCTGAAAAAAAAATTTAAATACCACCGGCAGGGTATAGGGTGGCAGTCAATATGATCTTTCATTTACACAAATTTAAAAACTACCAAAATGAAACTGATCACCCTGTCCGCTCTTTGCTGCCTGTTGTCTGTCGTTGCTTTTTCACAGGATTTTCTGGAAGGCAGGAAGGGTTACACCCTTTTATATGCCGGTATAGGCGGAGCTGGTGGTCGCTACCAGGGCGTTGATATCGATTCTAAGTTCAGCGCCGGATTCGGGCTGGAACAAATTGCCCGCGCGGGAAAGCGATTGCTGCTAAGAGGTTCTGTTCAATTGAATCGTCGCGGATATAAATCACCGAATGGAAAGCTGGGCGTTACCTACCTCGATGTGCCCATCGGTTTTGAATATATATTCAATCCGAAAACCGGCGCCTTTTTCCTGGGCGGGGGAGCATACGGCGGTGTTGCACTGTTCGGCAAATACCCGGGCGGGCATTTCAAATTTGGGGAGAACATCAGCAAAAACCGCAGCCGGTTCGACATGGGATACTACATCAGCCTCGGCACCTATAGTTTTCTGTTTGGCAAGCTTGCCATTACCGGTAACTACGGGCTGAAAAATGTGGTGCCGGCTGACCGCCAGGCTGCTGATGGAAAGCTAAGGCTTACCAGCGGGATGGTGAGCCTGTCGATTCCATTGGCCATTTTCTCCAAAAAATCCTAATCTGCCTGTATCATCCGACGAATCTTTTCGGCCGCAGACTTTGGAAAAGTGATGGTGTTCTCGAAAACAAATTCATCCGTGGATTTTGGCTGCAGTGCCAGTTCATGGGCTACCCATTTCTCACGCCACGCATAAAGATGGCGCAGCAATGCCTCAATGTCTGCCAACAGCGATGAGGGGACGATGAGTTTACCGGCGAGTAAACTGTTATAGAGTTTGTCATTGATCAGCCAGAGTTGCTGGGCACCGGCATAAGTTCGGCCGTTAGACTGATAATCGGTATAGGCGGCAGCCGCTTCATTGATAAGCCTGTCTGCTTCCTGAAGAAATTGTTGGAGAGTGGAATCCATGCGCAAATTTAACATACTGGTCTCAAAGGGCCCGCGGTGGCGGTGTTTTGGCATGAATATTTTAGTATCAGGCGAAAATTATCGTTATGATCCGTATAGCCCTTTACCTGAGCATGATGGCGTTGTTTACCCAATGTGCTGAACAGGAACCGAAAACACCCGCATCCTCCAACGACACAACAGCGGCAAAGCCCGGGAGAGCGCCGATCAACCGCCCGAAGCCGGCTGCAGATATTACCTATCGCCTCGTTCCGGCAAAAGCATGGCTGAAAGCAAACAAAGCCGACAGCACGTCATCCTATCAGCACCTGATTTCTACGATCAACAGGATCGATCGGTCGAACATGGCAAGCCTCGACAGCATTCTTGTGCCCAGCGATTCAACGGCCGATATCGCCTGGTATCTTCCCTTTCCGCATCATGTAAAAGGGCTGGAGGAGATCCGAAAGATCATTTTCTTTTCCTATCCTAGTCAGACATTCGGCGCTTATGAATACGGCGAACTTGTATATACCGGCGCCACTAACATGGGCCGCAAAAAAGATCCAACCCCTGAAGGTCTGTATTATACCAACTGGAAAGCCGAAGAGACCACGAGTACCTTCAATGACGAGTGGGAGTTGAAATGGAATTTCAACATAGAAAATAAACTTGGCGTTGGATGGCATCAATATGCATTGCCCGGCTATCCGGCATCACATTCCTGTCTTCGTCTGCTGGAGAAAGATGCACGATACCTCTATGACTGGGCAGATCAATGGAAGATCAAAGGCACTGATGAAATCCTGGCGAAAGGAAACCCTGTGGTGGTGTTCGGTAGTTATCCATTTGGAGGTAAGAAGCCCTGGCTTGAATTGGTGTCAAATCCACGAGCGTTGGACATTTCTGAAGCGACACTGGAAGGTCTGATCGCTGCGAAAAAATCAGAGATACTTGCTGAGCAGTCGAAGAC
>JAEZAM010000079.1 GCA_023430465.1 Bacteroidota bacterium
GGTAAGCATCACGGCGTGCAACAATGAAGAAAAAACAGAAATAAAAACGACCGCCCCTGCTAAAGAAACTCCGGCAACCACCCCACCGGCGAAGGCTGAGGAACCCCGGAGAACGGAGATTAAAGTAGGGGAGAACGGAGCAGAAGTAAAAACAAAAAGCGGCACCGAAGTACAGGTAGGAGAAGGTGGCACCAAGGTTGGTACAAAAGATGTCGACATCAAGATCGATCCAAAAAAGAAATAACTCATATAAAAGGCCCGGCTCGGGCCTTTTTCTTTTGCCACGCGCGTAGAATTGCCCCGCGTTTTTTCATTGAAATCGCGTAAGCCTGATTTCCTCGTGATTTGATTCTTTCATATCTTTTCAGCACCACTAAAAGATGGCTATGAAAACCTTCCAGCTTGTATTGCTTGTCCTTCTCTTCCCACTGCTGGCTGCAGCGCAAAAATCGCTTACTGGCGTCTGGAATGGTGTTCTGACAAACGACAGTACCACTGTCCGTTCCAATCAAAGCTTCGAAATCGCACTTACGCAATACCGGGAAAAGGTGTATGGCTACAGCCGAAGTACATTTATTGTGAACGACACCCTGTTCTACATGGTGAGAAGGGTGAAGGGAAAGATCGAAGACGGCATATGCGAAGTCAAGGACGATGATATCATCTCCTGCAATTTCCCCGATCGCATCGACCGCGGAGTAAAAATGACGCTCACTTTTCGGCTTAACCAGGCCGACAGCACCTGGAAACTGGATGGTAATTGGAAAACCAACAAAACAAAGCGGTTTTATTCCATTTCGGGAAAGGCCAATCTCACTGAAGACAAATACCCCGATAACTCGCGCATAATCGCTCACCTGCAGGAACTTAACCTTAAAGATGCGGGTACCATCGCCAGGAATCCCCCGCCACCAACACCAAAACCTGTTGCAGATAAGCCCGTCGCCGACAAACAGTTAGCTTCCGGAAATGTGAAGGATAAACCGCGAGAAGGAAAGCCAGGCGATTCACAGCCTTCCCATAAAGCCGTAACAAAAACGCCGTCTAACCCGGTCGCAACTGCTGCGCCTGATACTGCGCAACAAGTCCAGACAAAAGATGCTCCGCAAAAAACACAGATCGCTCCTCCTGTAAGCGCCAGCTCAGTCAGTCCCGCATTGTTAGTAAAAGAGCGGAAGACGGCAGTGCCTCAGGTGATCAATTTTGTTTCCGATAGTCTTCAACTCTCCCTGTATGACAATGGAGAGATCGATGGCGATACCGTAAGTGTATTGCTGAACGGGGAAATCATACTTGCCAAACAGGGATTAAAAGCCAGCGCGATACGAAAAACGATCACGGTGCAGCAGGGATCCAATGAAGTTTTATTGGTCTTGTACGCCGAGAACCTCGGCAAATATCCGCCAAATACCGGGTTGCTGATCGTGCATGACGGAGAGGAAACATACCAGGTAAGGTTTAGTGCTGATCTGAATGAAAATGCAGCGATCATCTTCCGGAGGAAAATAAAATGATGTGAAGGCCGGTGCCTGAGCCCGGTTTAATTCTCCTCAACAGTAACGATTCAAGTCGAAGGCCGGTGCCGGATTACGTCACCTCACCCTTACCGATTCCCGGTCGAAGGCCGGTGCCTGAGCCTGATTACATCACTTTCAACCAGGCATAGTCGGGTCGAAGGCTGGTGCCCGATGCTATGGATTCACTAATTTATCAATGGCGGCGGCGAGGTTATGATCCTTCTCTGTCACCTTATCACCCGCGTCATGCGTGTTCAGTGAAACCTTTACCTTATTGTACACATTCGTCCATTCAGGGTGATGATTC
This sequence comes from Bacteroidota bacterium, assembly GCA_023430465.1. Classification (GTDB taxonomy): domain Bacteria; phylum Bacteroidota; class Bacteroidia; order Chitinophagales; family Chitinophagaceae; genus JAEZAM01. Next base: position 1,825 of record JAEZAM010000079.1, read on the forward strand.
ATTTTTTCCGCTATCAACGCAACCCTTGTCATAAACGCAAACGCTTCGCTGAAGTCTTTGAACTCAAAATCCTTTTCTAACCGGTTATTCGTTTCATTCCACATCGTCGAGAAATTTTATTAAAAAACCAGGTGTTCCTTATTTCGAATCTTCTCATTCGTTAACTCAACAACCAGTTGAACACTGCTGATCGAGCGTATGGCGCTGATTGTTTGGGCAAGTTCATCATTGCTGACGATATCATCTTTCATCAGCCATAAAAAATCGAGGTGCTTCAACTCCGGCAGTAGGTACTCGCCCTCAAACTGGTTGTTGTATAGATAATGTGCCAGCGAGCCTGTGGGCTCGATATATTCAAACACGGAGAAAAAATAATCGCGCTTTTTTTTCTTCAACCTTATCTCGATGTCATGGTTGATCCGAAAATCCATGCCGGTCAGGTTGTTGAGCTGCCAGCAAAACTGGTAATCTTTTGCCGAAGTCATGATCCCGAGCAGCCGGGTATCCTCGAAGAAGGCCTCTGCGAGCTCATGATTATTGATCGATAATTTCAGTCCCCGGTCTGACACTTTTTCTTATTAAGTTAATCTTAAAACTGCAGATCAGCCTCCAGTGTTTCATTGCCACGCTTGAATTTCACCCTGGTCTTTTCTCCTTTGGAAAATTTATTCAGCGCCTGCATGTAGGTCTCCACCGAATTTACCACGTGGTCGCCGAGTTTGATGATTACATCTCCAGCCTTCAATCCGGCATTGAATGCCGGCCGACCCTCCGTTACACCATCCGCGCGAACACCATTCCCTGTATACGTATAATCAGGCATGATGCCCATCGTGACCTTGAATGGCGAAACGGACATTTGCACCTCACGTGTCTTGGTAAAGGTCAGGCGCTCTTCCTGCTTATCAAGTGTGGTAATTACTTTATTTATGTATTGCACAATCTCAAGTTGGCCCATGTAATTGATCAGTCCGGCATCATCGGACGGCCGGTGATAATCTTTGTGCTGACCGGTGAAGAAAAATAACACAGGAATGTCCTTCCTGTAGAAAGAAGTGTGATCGCTGGGTCCTGTGCCACTCGAATCTATTTTAATCGAAAACGACAGCTTCCTGTCGTGAGGCCTGATCACAGATGACCACTGAGGTGATGTACCAAATCCGCCGATGGCTACGGTTCGCGTGCTATCATTCAACCGGCCTATCATATCCATATTAATCATGTAATTCACAGTGCCCAGGTCAATCGTTGGATGCTCCGTGAAATATTTCGAGCCATAAAGTCCAAGCTCCTCACCCGAGAACGCGATAAAAAGGAAATTTGTTGCTGGCTTCCTGATTCCTTTCAATATCCTCGACAGTTCGATCAGCGCTGCGGTACCACTAGCATTATCATCGGCGCCGTTATGTATCATTTTCTCACCTGTTCTGATCATTGAATTTCCATCCTCACCATATCCCAGGTGATCAAAGTGAGCGCCCAGTATAACTGTCCGGGAAGCTTTATTGTCAATAAAGCCGACCACATTATGCCCTTTCCGGGTGGCCTGGGTTATCTCCGTTTTAAGTTTGAGATTGATTGAAGCGGTTTTGTCAGCAAGCAGTCTTTGCGCGATATTCTTATTAATATAAACCACAGGAACAGGTAGCACCGCGGATTTGTCCTTTGCGTTGAAAGCCAGTTTATCATCGGTAGCCGATGAATTATATATTATTACGGCGGAAGCGCCACGGTCGTGGGCCTTTGCCGAGTTGTTGCGGATATAATCGGTCAGGTCAAAATGCGGGTTGCTGGCATTTTCGGCAAGGATATCGGCCAGGTCCACAAACCAGGGCATATCCGGCTCCTGAAGCGCGACCGAGGTCAGCGCCTCTATGTTTTGCGCCGCGGAAAATGGAAATGGGAAGAAATCCTTCCCGGGCGTCAGCGTAATTTCATTTACCATGAAATGCGTACCGGGCCCGATCTTCTTACCCTCCGCGATTTCGAAGGCCTGATAAAATCCGTCAGTCCCCTTTGGTTGTATGCCATACTTCGTAAACTCGGCGCTTATATACTCCATAGCCAGCTTTTCCCCTGGCGATCCCGCCCTCCGGCCTTCCAGCTTATCGTCCGCGAGGTAAGAAACGTGGCGCTTCAGGTTTTCAAGCGTGGTTTTATCAGCAGACTTCAACTTTTGAGCACCTGCAGATGTTGCGAGTACAACAAATGGCAACAGCAGGCTTAACCGGAAACGCATCATATTTGTGAATTTAAAGTGCAAAGGTATCGCCGTGGCAGAATTAATTATCATAAAACAGCTATAAAAGCCGCGGATTCACCGTTTTGCTTTTAATCGCAATTCGTAAGCTATTCTCCCCGTTCCGGTCTATTTTTGCCACCCTTTTTGATCGATTGGAAAACAGTAAACTCAATATTGCTCTTGTAGGAAATCCGAACAGTGGAAAAAGCTCGCTTTTTAATGCCCTGACCGGTATGAACCAACAGGTGGGAAACTTCCCCGGGGTGACGGTGGATAAGAAAACCGGTACCACGACCATTGCGGGTCAGCCCGCAGCGGTCATCGACCTTCCCGGTTCTTACAGCCTGTATCCCCGACGACTGGATGAATGGGTGAGCTATAAAGTCTTACTCGACCAGGATCCCAACGTCAAGCCTGGTGTTCTGGTAGCCGTAGCAGATGCCAGTAACCTGAAGCGCAATCT
>JAEZAM010000097.1 GCA_023430465.1 Bacteroidota bacterium
GCATTGCGGTGCAAGGATAGAAAGGATGCGAAGACGGGAGAAGGGGGATCTGGACAGATTGTGGGGGAGGGGGGATGAGTTGTGGGAAACGTAAAACCCAAAACGTAAAACTCAAAACGTAAAACCCAAAACTTAAAACTCAAAAATAAAAACTCAAAAGTCAAACGTCAAGACACAGAATGAAAACGGAGACCAGCTCAACTTAACCTTAACCTCAACCTCAACCTCAGCCTCAGCCTCAACCTCAGCCTCAGCCTCAACCTGCTTTCCGCTTCCGCATCGATTTCTTTACTTCTTCTTTGTGCATTTTCCCCCATTTGCTCAATGCCTCCAACACATCGCCGAGGGTATCCGAATATCGTGTCAGTTCATATGCAACTACTACCGGTGTACTGGGTGTAACGATCCGGCGGACGAAGCCATTCAGTTCAAGATCTTTCAATTCCTTGGACAGCACTTTGGCCGAAATCCCTTCGATCATGCGTTGCATTTCATTGAATCGCATACTGCCGTGTCCCAGTACAACTATGATCGGCAGTTTCCATTTGCCGGAAATTACGTAGAGGGCATCAGCCACCGAGTCAAGGGTTGCCTTACACACTTCCTTCGGTACCTGCGCGGGAAATTTAAGCTTTGCCATTTTGTTCGGAATCTAAGGTTACTGAAAGGTAACTACTTACCTCAAGTATACTACTTACTTTCTGTAAGCAAAGCTAGCTAGGTTTGTGTTGTCAATTCATCAAAACACAAAAAATATTTCAACATGGAAACTATTAAATGGGGATTTGACCCCCTGCACAGTGAACTCGAATTCAAAATAAGACATCTGATGATCAGTCATGTCAGCGGTTCTTTCAAAAGCTTTAAGATAGATCTTGAAACTCGGGGAGATGATTTTGAAACTGCAAAAGTGCGGGCCGTCATAGACATTGCATCTATCGATACCAGGAACGAGCAACGTGATAACCACCTTAGGAACTCCGATTTTTTCGAGGCTGACACCTACCCGCAGATGATTTTTGAATCTACGGAAGTCGTAAAAGTGAGTGAACATGAATATACACTCCACGGTAATCTTCAATTGAAAGGGGTAACCAGGCCCGTCATCCTGGAAGTGGTCTACAGCGGTATTATCAGGGATCCGTTTGGTTCCAGACGCGGCGGGTTCACCGTCAGCGGGAAGATCAGGCGCTCTGACTTTGGGTTAAGCTATAACGCCGTACTCGAGACCGGGGGCGTCGCTCTTGGGGAGGAAGTAAAAATATCAGCAGAGCTGCAATTCATTCGTGAAGCAGCCGCCGTGCCGGCATAAGGTTGAGGTTGAGGCTGAGGGTTGGGTTCCACTTTGCGTCTTTGCCCGCTTGGCGTCCTGTCGTGAAATTTCTCAACCTCAGCCTCAACTCAAACTAAGATAAAAAATAAGTCTATTAATTTGGTAGACTAATAAATTCGCCTATGTTTGCAGCAAATAAACCAAACACGGCATGTCTCCAAACCAATTCCGCATTCACCGATGTTGTACAGGTAAGTCATAGAAGAAAAAATTTTACCTAATTAGTCCATAGAATTAGTAGAATAATATGGATGCCAAATCAACACAGTGAAACGTATAATTATTTTAGCAGCGACTTTACTGCCTCTCATCTCCTTTGCGCAATTGACCGGCCGGGTAGTCAATGACAACAACAATCCCGTGCCCTTCGCGACAGTTGCCGTAAAGTCCACCGCAACGGCGACCAATGCGGATTCTACCGGGCGCTTTTCTTTTACAGGCAATGAAGCTTATCCCTATACACTTGTGGTGACAGCCGCCGGCTACTCGCCTCAGGAGCGTGTCATCCGCAACGCCAATACCCAGCATGTTCTGATCCAGTTACAGGCTCTCTTTCAACGGGATACCATTATCATCACTTCCCGCCGCCGGCGCGAGGTATTACAGGATGTGCCCATTCCTGTATCAGTCGTTACCGGCTCACAGGTGGAAGATGCGGGTGCATTCAACGTGAACCGGGTCAAGGAGTTCGTTCCATCCGTTCAGTTATATACATCCAATCCCCGTAACACGGGCATCAACATTCGTGGATTGGGTTCTCCATTCGGATTGACCAACGACGGTCTTGATCCAGGCGTGGGTTTCTATGTTGACGGTGTATACTATGCCCGGCCCGCGGCGGCAACATTCGACTTCATCGATGTAGAACGGATTGAGGTATTAAGAGGCCCTCAGGGCACCCTCTTCGGAAAAAACACCACTTCTGGCGCCTTCAATATAACCACGCGGAAGCCAAGTTTTCCTACAGGTGCAAATTTTGAAGTGAGTTATGGAAACTTTGGTTACATCCAGGCCAGGAGTTCCGTGACCGGCGCACTGAGCCGTAAGATAGCAGCGCGGTTGTCGTTCTCCGGTACACAGCGCGACGGCCTGGTGGCGAACGTACGAACCGGGAAGTATACAAATGATATCAACAACCTTGGCTTTCGTGGCCAGCTATTGTACAAGCCATCGGACAACACATCGATTACATTTGCGGCAGACGCTTCGCGGCAGCGTCCCGACGGGTATGCACAGGTCGTTGCCGGCGTGGTAACGACGAAGCGCCCGGCGTATCGCCAGTTCAATGCGATCATTGCCGACCTCAATTATTCACTGCCAAGCCTCAACGCATTCGACAGAAAGATAGATCATGATACCCCCTGGAATTCCGGGAATGAACTGGGTGGCGCATCGCTTAATGTGGAGGCCAAGCTTGGCCCCGGTGTGCTGACATCTACAACCGCCTGGAGATACTGGAACTGGGATCCATCCAATGACCGTGATTTCACGGGCCTGCAGGCACTGGCGAAATCACAAAACCCGGCAAAACACCGCAACTGGTCACAGGAAGTGCGTTATGCCGGTGAATTTTCCTCGAGGCTCAGCGGCGTCATCGGTCTGTTCTTCATCGACCAGGAAGTTAAGATCAACGGCACGGAAGAATCGGGATCAGCGCAATGGCGCTTCTCGCAAAGTTCCACCAGTGATCTCTGGAAAACGCCCGGTCTGTTCGAAGGATATGGTATTTACACCAAAGCATCTATCAAATCAAAAAGTGCAGCCGCTTTCACCAACATCGATTGGGAAATCGCTCCGGGCTTGCATGTTCTGCCCGGACTGCGATTCAACTATGATGAGAAAGATGTCAATTATGATCGCGTGGCCGCAGGCGGGCTTCAGACAACCGATCCGGCATTGCTCGCACTGAAGAACAGTGTATATAGCAGCCAGTCTTATGTGGCTGATGCGGATGAAACCAACCTCACTTATCAATTGACACTGGCGTACCGGATCAACAAACGCGTGAACATTTTCGCAACACATTCTACCAGTTTCAAACCGGTGGGTGTAAATGTTGCAGGATTACCAACAGTGAATGGTGCGCCGGCAACCGAGCTCGCCGTGATCAGGCCGGAAGATGTGAAGCACTATGAACTGGGAATCAAGTCGACTCCAATCGACAACTTCACGCTGAATGCAACGATACACAACACGGACATCAGTAATTACCAGACGAATGTGCAGTCACCTGAACTTGGGGTGAATCGCGGATACATCGCCAATGCCGAAAAGGTGAGGGTGAGGGGCGCGGAGGTGGATGCGAACTTCCGAGCGAAGAAACATTTTGCATTCTATGGAGCACTTGCTTACACCGAAGCAGAATACCTGCGTTTCCCCAATGCACCACTGCCCCTGGAAGAAACTGGCGCTACAGATAATGGTGTGCAGGTTGCTTTTAAGGATATTTCCAAAGGCTCATTGCCAGGCATCTCCAAATGGGCAGGCACGCTAGGCGGCGAGTTCAATACTCCAGCAGCATTCTTTGGTAAAGCAGGTTCGTTTTTTATTGCCCTTGATGGTTACCACCGCTCTTCATTCTCTTCCAGTCCTTCACCGTCCGCTTACCTGAATATAGATGGTTATACACTGGTGAACAGCCGGACCGGTTTCCGGACCAATGACGGGCTGTCGGCGTTTGTCTGGGTACGCAATCTCTTCGATAAGGATTACTATGAACAACTGCTGCCTGCGGGCGGCAATGCCGGCCACTATGCGGGCGTTCTGGGTGATCAGCGAACTTACGGGATCACGTTGCGCTATAATTTCAGAGACTAACTCAACTCCTATAAATGAGTGGGGCCCGCGAGGGGCCCTTTTTTTTGAAAAAAAAATTATGCAGCTATATGGCTGCGCATTATATTTGCAGTCAAATGGCTGCATAATGGATTTACGAAGAGATGTTTTCCAGGCGATCGCGGATCCTACAAGACGTGCGATCCTTTCGCTTGTTGCTGTACACGCCATGACACCTGGCGCTATTGCTGCGCACTTCGACTCATCGCGGCAAACGATCTCCAGGCATATCCAGGTATTGACGGAATGTGAACTGCTCAGGCAGGAACAACAGGGTCGTGAGATCCATTATAATCTAAACCCCGCCAGGATGAAAGAAATCGCTGACTTCATAGAACCATTCCGGAAAATGTGGGATGATCGCTTCAATAAGCTTGAGGCCATCATGAAAACTCGTAAAGCAAAAAAATGATATTATGGAATTAAAAACCAGGGTTGATGCGCCGGCAGGGCGCCAGGAAATGATCATTACAAGGGAATTTGAGCTTCCTGTAGATCTGCTCTTCCAGGCCTACACTGATCCGGAGATCGTCGCTCAATGGATGAGTACCAAAGTGATCAGGCTGGATAATCGCGCTCATGGCAGTTGGAAATTTGAGACTTCCGATCCCTCTGGTAATGTGGTGTTCAGTGCCAATGGCGCCATCCACAGCATCATTGAAAACGAACAGATCATACGCACCTTTGAGATGGAGAATACCGGTTTCCCCGTGCAACTTGAATTTCTGCATTTCCACGCCCTGACGGAAGAAAGCTCGAAACTTACGATGCATGTTATCTATAAATCTGTTGCCGACCGCGATAACATATTGAAGATGCCATTTGCCAGGGGGATCAGCATGGCGCATGACAGGCTGCAGTCAATTCTTAAACCCTAATAATAGGATATGTCAAAGCGAAAACGCATTTTTTACTGGATCGCCACCTTATGGCTGGCACTTGGTATGATTTCTACGGGACTCGTTCAGTTGACAGGTAACTATGCTGAAATGAAGTTCATCAATGCACTTGGGTATCCTGCATATTTTATTACTTTTCTCGGGGCCTGTAAGTTGTTGGGTGTCCTGGCAATCCTGCTACCTGGGTATGTGTTGGTAAAAGAATGGGCCTATGCCGGATTCGTTTTCATGATGACGGGCGCCATCTTTTCTCATTTTGCCAGTGGCAGCAGCCTGGCCGACACATTGCCATCTGTGTTGCTGCTGATATTAAGTGTGGTGTCATACGCGCTGCGGCCGCCGGGCAGGAAGCTTATCCTCGCAAGGGACGCCGCCGTATCGGCTATCAGCATCAGACGCTGATCGCTGGATTCTCTTTTTTCGTATTCAAATAATGGGTTTATTTTACTTCAAATCTTCGACTCATGCCTAAAGCAAAAAAAGTATCCGGGGCCGGGCCTACGCTTGATACGGCCGCATTATTGAAGACACTGAAAGGCCGGTTCGAGAAACATGAAAGCCGCCACAAAGGCATTAAGTGGCCGGATGTGGAGAAAAAACTTGCTGCTTCACCTTCCAGCCTTGCTGCGCTGAATGAGATGGAGGCATCGGGCGGTGAGCCCGATGTAGTTGGCTATGATAAAAAATCAGATAAGTACATTTTCTTTGATTGTTCTCCCGAAACCCCCTCTGGCCGGCGCAGTATCTGCTATGACCGGGAGGGCCTGGAATCCCGCAAGGAGCATCGTCCCGACAACAGCGCAATTGATATGGCCATTGAAATGGGTATACAGTTGTTGACTGAAGAGGAGTACATGCACCTCCAATCCCTGGGCGAGTTTGATTTGAAAACCTCGAGCTGGCTCATGACCCCGGCGTCTGTGCGGAAAGCGGGAGGATCGATCTTCGGTGACCGTCGATATGGACGCGTATTTATTTACCACAATGGTGCACAATCCTACTATGCAGTACGCGGTTTCCGTGGTTCCCTGCGCGTATAGCAACCCGCTTTTAGACTGCCTGCCGCAGGTATTTTGTACGAAAACCGGATGGAGATTCACCTGTATTGACAAGGAACATCCGGCTGAAATATGCAGGGTCCTCGTAGCCGAGTTCAAATGCTATCTCCTTTGCCGTCATGGTGGTGTGCACCAGTAGCCGTTTTGCCTCCAGCACAATCCTGTTTTTTATTACCTCATTCGGTTGTGGCAGCTTCATCCTTTTGAATTTATGCGTGATGGTTTTAGACGCCATAAACAAAAGATCAGCATAGTCGGCCACGGTATGTTTCTGCTTATAGTGCAAGTCAACCAGTGTGGTGAATTTCCGGAAAAACTCTGTTTCCGTATGATGCACAGTCGCCTCTTTTTCCAGGTGTTGTTTTTTCCATATCCGCGTAGACCGGATCAGCAGTTGCTTGAGGTATGTCCGGATCATTTCTTCCCGCGAGGTCTCTTCCAGTTCAAACTCATTCTCCATCTCCGAAAATAGATGATCAAAGTATCCGGCCTCGGCCTCTTTCAACTCTACCACCGGCATGTTATGGATATTGTTAAAAAGGATCCCATCGCAGGCAACTTCGGCATCGTGTATCTGGATGCAATAGAAGTCGCGGTTGTAATAAAGGAGGTAAGATTCTTCATTGCATAAGCTGTCGATGCCGAGAAACTGGTTAGGACTGATGAAAAGCAGGGTTGGTCGCTTTGTTTTATAGGTGCGGAAATCAACGCGGATCGTACACCCTTTGGGAATGAACATCACCTTTATAAAATCCTGGTAGGTCTCTGTATTTACCCCGGCCAGGTTGTCGGCTGAAATTTTCAGAAGCCCGATCGTTTTCAGATCCTGGTGAAATAGATGTTGGGTCGTCATGTTATTTCAAACTTAATGGTTTCGCGGAAGTGATTGAAAAAAAGATGTACAAAGCTTCGGCAAGGAGGCTTTGTACATCGGAATATCATTCTTGCGATTTAGTTCTTTGCAAATTTTTCGAGCTCAGTGTTGAATTTCTCTGCTTCCTCGAAGAAGAGCGCATGACCGCTGTTCTCAAATTTTATAATGAATGAGTTGCGGATGCCTTTGTTCAACTGTTCGGCGAAGGAGAAATCGCACAATTTATCCTGTGTCCCATGGAAAATGGCTACCGGCACATTGATCTTGTGAAGCACTGGTCGCAGATCGAGGTCTTTCAGAGCGATAATAGCTTTGGTGATCGCATAGGGGGAAGCTTCCAGGTTGATATTCTCCAGCCATTTCTCGACATTCTTCGATATACCCCCCTCTTTTGCCGGAAATCCTGCGCCAAATCCTGCGATCATATCCTGCCTGTTCGTGCGGCTCTGTTGGATGAGGTTATCAAGATCGGCAGCAGGTACGCCGAATGGATAGTCATCCCGTTGCTGCCAGGAAGGTGCGGCCGCGGCAAACAATGCGAGCTTACTTACGTGTGCACTGTTATATTTTGTTATATAATGTATCACAACGGCACCTCCCATGGAGAATCCCCCCAATACAGCTTTTTCAATCCTGAGTTTTTCGAGCACAACCTTGATGTCATCTGAGAATACATCGAAGTCGTAACGGCTATACGGCTTATCGGATTTGCCAAAGCCACGCAGCGTGATCCCGATCACTCTGAATCCGCGATCAGCGAGATACTGGTACTGGTATTCATACATCGCATCACTGAGGGGCCAGCCGTGGATCAGTACAATTGGTTGCCCTTCCCCGAGGTCGGTAACGTGCAGTTTTACGTTTTTTTCCACTTCAATGAATTCCTCCCGTCCGGCGCCGGCTGGTATTCTTTTCCCCTGGGCGAAGGCTGTAAGGCCGGTAGTGGCAGTTAAAGCGAGTGCGATGAGTGTCTGTTTCATGATTTCTTATTTTTTAAAGTTGTTATTGTTTCAGCGATTTGACACAGCAAAGATGCACCGCTATTAGCCCCGGGGGAATGGACAAAAGGCAGCACGTATTGTACATTCTTCCCTAACGGGTATATACAAATCGTCCTCGCCAGGTACGAAACCTATGAAGACGGAAAAACAGAGGCAGGGGTACATTGCCGTATGTCGGGGTTCGTCCTACCGTGATGAAGATCAGGCGGAGTTGGCAGTAGCCCAGCTGGTCTGCTCAACAAAGCAGATCAGGGCTTTTGAACAAAGCCTGGCGAAAAAGGCTGCTTTAGTTTTGATTCACAACAAACATTATCATGAACATCAACAACTACATGGGTGCCCTCCAAAAGCCTCTCGGTTTAGGTTTTAATGGCCGCTCAACTGCCGCGGAAGTGGTGGCGGGAATCGATCTATCAGGAAAAACAGCAATCGTCACCGGCGGTAACACGGGTATCGGTCTGGAGACCACGAAAGTTCTTGCCGGTGCGGGAGCTAAGGTCATTGTGCTTGCCCGTGATGTAAATAAGGCTGCACAGAACCTGGCAGGTATGCATGATGTCAGGATCGAGCCGGTGGACCTGATGAATCCATTATCTATCGATGATTTTGCGGATCGGTACATTGCATCGGAACGTAGCCTTGATTTGCTTATCAACAACGCCGGCATCATGTGGGTGCCACTCCGGCGTGATAGTCGTGGTGTAGAATCCCAGTTGGCCACGAATTATCTTGCCCAGTTTCACCTGGCGGCACGGCTATTCCCTGCGCTGGCCGAAGCGGGTAATGCGCGTGTGGTGAACGTGTCATCCCAGGGGCACCAATTTGCTTCATTCGATTTTGATGATCCAGGTTTCCGTACTCGGCCATACAACACCCTCGCTGCATATGGGCAATCCAAAACCGCAACCAACCTGTTTACCGTAGAGCTTGACATGCGGGCGAAGGGGAGAGGGGTCCGTGTATTTTCCGTGCATCCTGGTTCCATCGGTGGAACTGAACTGGCGAGGGAAGCGCCACTGGAATTGTTTCAACAGATGGGCTTTCTTGATGCGGACGGGAATATGCGGCCGGAGGTGGCAGCTTCCCTGAAGACCATCCCGCAAGGCGCTGCAACGACTGTGTGGTGCGCAACCAGCCCATCGCTCAGTAATCTTGGCGGTGTCTATTGTGAAGATGCCGACGTGGCTGTGATTGCGGATGACGAAGCGCCGATGGGAAGTCCGGGCGTAAAATTGTATTCGCTGGATAAAGAGTCTGCCAGAGGGTTATGGCGCTGGTCAGAGGAGGTCACCGGTCTTCACTTTGATCTGTAGTCTCCACACTGCAACGGTGACCTTGCGTCAGCATTTCATAACTTTAGATGTGCAATATGGATTATAAAGCAAAATACATTACGCCCGATATCAAGCTTTCGCTTTACGAGGATAGTTTTTTCAAATCAGACATCATGTTCGACCAGCATATGCTGATCTGGTTTATTTCGGGTGAAACAAAGATTGTCCAGGCGGAAGGTAACTATGTATTCGGCGCAGGTGATATTTTCCTGATCCCGCGGAACCAGCTCGCGACGATTATCAATTATCCAAAGGATGGACGACCGCATAAAACGGTTGTGATGCACCTGACAGTTGATCGGCTGCGCAAGTTTTATGAAAGTATTCCCCCCAGGGCAGGAGGCGGCAGTCCACAAAGAATAGTTCAGTTTGGTCAACATCCATTGCTGCAAAGTTGCATGTCGTCGCTTATTCCTTATTTCGATATGGATGATCTTCCACCCGGTCTCGCAACACTGAAGATAAATGAAGCGATTACCATACTTCGATCTGTTGATCCCGCTATTGACGGGGTGCTTGCCAACTTCGAGGAGCCCGGCAAACTCGATCTTGCCGGCTACATGGAAAAGAATTTCATGTTCAACATGCCTATTGAAAGGTTCGGTTACCTCACCGGCAGAAGCATCACGACATTCAAGCGCGATTTCAAAAAAATCTATAACACTACTCCGCAGCGTTGGCTGACCCGTAAGCGACTTGAGCTGGCGCACTACAGGTTTGTTGAGCACCGCAGCAAGCCTATAGATGTATGTTACGAAGTGGGTTTTGAAAATCTTTCCCATTTTTCCTTCGCCTTCAAAAAGCAGTTTGGCTATGCCCCGACAAAATTACTTGGGCAATCGGGGAAGTTAAGTAGTTGAGCCATTGCTCTCGATGTTGTGGTGTGCTATTTCTGAAATACATGCTTAGAACATTTCTTATCAAAAGTCAATAGCCACGTTGTGATGCAGAGCGAACTTTGTGTAGCTAAATCGACAGATATGATACTACAAAGAAATACTAAGCACCCAAATTTTATCCTGGGTATTGTCAGTTAATCCTCTTACTGGTGGGAATGGTGGTAATGGCAGGCTATCACGAAGCCGGCCGGCAAATGATTTTTGGCGCCGTCATTCTCGGTGCACTGCACTGGATCATCAGTATTATAAATGTTTGGACAGATAGACAAATCAAGGATGAAATGAGCCGCTTTTTCTGGTTGTCTGTGGTTATCATGATCCCGCCGCTGGCAGGGATGATCTATTACATGAGTACTGACCGCCGGTTTACGCTTTGATGTACCGGTGTGCCGGGCACCATGCACGATGTGGCATTAACCCCGGGATTAATCCCGGGTTAGTAGCATCTTACAGGAGTGCGGATAGCGGAGTGCGTAGTGAGCGGAGCAGGTACTTAACTGTTATGTACGCGTGTACCTCAAAACCAATGATCAGGATCTGGGAACCATCCCGTGCAGACTTCCGACCAGGGCTTCAGCCCGCCAGTCGGACCATCTGAACAGCCTGGGCTTTAGCCCGGGGGACGAGTACGGCGATGAAAATCCCAGCCTCTGTCCCAACACGCTCCCGTTCTTATTCCCCCTCTTTTCAGCCCTGGCATCCAAACTTTCTGTAATTTGGATAGTATGTACGAGGTCTTTCTGAAAATGCTTCGCGAGAAGGTTACGATCACCGAGGACGAAGCAGCTATCATACAATCGCAATTGACGCCGAAGAAGATTCGGCGCAAGCAGTACCTTTTGCAGGAGGGTGATCCATGCCGCTTCATCGCGGTAGTGGAGCGCGGTGCGCTTCGTTCCTACACCGTCGATGAAAAAGGGGTGGAACACATCGTGCAATTCGCCATCGAAGGTTGGACGATCGCTGATCTTTACAGCTTCCTGACCGGCGAGCCGGCTACGTACAACATCGATGCCCTGGAAGATTCGGAATTGATTCTTATCAGCAAAGCATCTTACGAAGAGCTGTTGCAGAAGGTGCCTGGTTTCGAAACCTGGATACGCCTGCAGATCACGGGTGCATACATTGCCATGCAGCAACGGTTAACCTCCATCATCTCCCTCTCGCTCGAAGAGCGCTACGTGAATTTTACCAACACATATCCCGAGATTGTTCAGCGTGTACCGCAACACATGATCGCTTCTTTTATGGGGCTGACGCCCGAAACACTGAGCCGCGTCAGGCGCAAGATCCGCCTCAAATAACTGATCCCGTCTTGATTTAGGTCAATGCATTTTCTTGCTTCCACACAATGGAGCGGGGCTCCATGCGGGGTTAGCTTTGCATTATAAAACGAAAATGATGCAAACGAAACAAACAATAGCAGTGATAGGAGCAACGGGGAGCATGGGTTCAGCGATTTCCACTGCGCTCGCAAAAGGCAATTACCGGTTACTACTCAAGGCAAACAGTGAAGAACGGCTGGAGAAACTGGTAGGTGACATCAAATCAAAATATCCCGCGGCAGATATTGAGGCAGCGCCCTGCCAGGTCGATGCAAGCTGGGAAGCTGATATCATTATCCTTGCCGTGCCTTACCAGGCAGAAGCGGAGATCGCAGAAAGTATCCGCGAGGTGGCCAACCGAAAGATCGTGATCAGTATATCCAACCCGTTGAACGAGACATACGACGGACTCGTGACGGCACCCGATACAAGTGCTGCAGAGCAATTGCAACTTTTGCTCCCGAATTCAATTGTTGTCAAAGCGTTCAACACCACCTTTGCCGCTGATTTTGCTGCGCCAGTCATTGCTGGCACGCAAGTGGATGCATTTATCGCCGGTAACAATGACGAGGCGAACGCACAGGTTGGGGAAGTTGTCGCTACTGCCGGGTTCAACCCGGTCATTGCGGGAAACCTGACCATCAGCAGAACCCTGGAGAACATGCAACTCCTGCTCATCCAGCTTGGAATGAAGTACAACTACAACTGGCATGCAGGGTGGAAGATCCTCCATTCATAATTTTTTTACCTACACTAAAACCATAAAACATGAAAAAGTTAACCCTTGTATTATCTGCATTCATTTTGCTGACGGCTTTTGCATTCAACAATGAATGGACGAACGATGATGCCCACTCGCAGATGGCATTTACGGTAAAGCACCTGGGGATCTCCGATGTATCCGGAACGTTCAATGATTTTGACGTAAACATCAAATCCGCCAAGGCCGATTTCTCCGATGCAGTGGTGGAAATGATCGCCAGGGTTGCTTCAATCGATACCCGTGTTGAAGCCCGCGACAATCACCTGAAGAGCGCAGATTTCTTTGATGCTGAGAAATACCCGACCATCCATTTTATCAGCAAGTCGATCAGGCCTGCAGGTAAGAACAAATACAAACTGACCGGTGATCTCACCCTGCATGGCATTACGCGCCAGGTAACCGTTGACATGACTTACCGTGGTGTTGTGGAAAATGCCATGAACAAAAAACAGACAGCAGGCTTCCAGGTGACAGGCACCATTAAACGTTCTGATTTTAACCTCGGAAATGGCTTTCCGCCACCCATGATCAGCAATGAAGTGCGGATCAAAGCAGACGGTGAATTTACTGAGTAAGGTCAGTGGAAACAATATTGTTCACACTAAAACGAAGTACTATGAAATTATTTGAAAACGAGGTGGCGCTTGTCACAGGTGCCGGTTCAGGTATCGGTAAGGCAACAGCCATATTACTGGCGGCGGAAGGCGCCAGGGTGGTTATCTCTGATATTTCAGAGAAACATGGACAGGAAGCGGTGGAAGAGATCAGGAAGAGTGGTGGGGAAGCTTTTTTTGTGAAGGCGGATTCATCGTTGCCCGAGGACAACGAAGCGTTGGTGAAAAAGACGGTGGAGAAATATGGTGGTCTTGACGTAGCGGTTAACAACGCCGGTATAGGCGGCCCACTGGCACCTACCGGGGAGTATCCGATCGATGGCTGGAAGAAAGTGATAGACATTAATCTTTCCGGCGTATTCTATGGCTTGCGCTATCAAATTCCAGCGATGGCTGGGAAAGGCGGAAGCATTGTCAATATTGCATCTATCCTTGGGCAGGCAGGCACAAAAGGATCTCCTGCATATGTTGCCGCCAAGCATGGAGTGGTTGGCCTGACAAAAGCAGCCGCCCTTGAGAACGCAGACAAAGGAATTCGTATCAATGCCGTGGGTCCGGGATATATCAAAACACCACTGGTAATGGACAGTCTTCCCAAAGAAGCACTTGATGCGCTGGTTGGACTGCACCCGATCGGCCGGCTAGGAGAGTCTGCGGAGATCGCCGAGCTGATCGTTTGGCTCGCCTCCGGCAAGTCCTCCTTTGTTACCGGGGCTTACTATCCTGCAGACGGTGGATACCTGGCGCAATAAACTATCCCTAAACAGATTGTCTTGCATCGCTCAGCGATGATTTTTTTGCGATGAAACAATTTTCGGTAAATATTTATTGTTTATCAATAATTATAGTATGTTTGCCAGCAAATGCAGCTAATGGCAACTACTTTCAATACCACTCTTACCCGGCGAATCTTACTCGTGATGGCCTGGGTGATTTTTGCCGGCCTGGGCATTGACGCCGGTGGCATCATTGTTTATTCGATCGGCAGCCTCGTGACAAAAGCCGGTGCGCCTGTCCATTTCTGGCAGGCCGTTGACCTTTCAAACCTCCTGGCATTTGACCGGTCTCATTTTATCACGCTTGTCTCTATCATGACAATCGTTGCCGTGGTAAAAACAGTAATGTTCTATTTTATCGTCAGAATACTCCATGACAACAGGCTGAACATTGTCCGTCCTTTTAATCGCCAGTTGACATCTTTCGTGGTCCTGATTTCCTATTTGTCTATGGTGATCGGCTTGTTTTCGCTTGCCGGTACCAGGTTTACCGAGTGGCTCGCGGAGCGGGGTACGCAGTTTCCCACAATTGAATCACTGCGGCTTGGTGGGGGTGATGTCTGGTTGTTCATGAGCGTCACACTTTTTGTGATAGCTGTCATTTTCAAAAGAGGTATCGAAATCCAGGAAGAAAACGATTTAACTGTCTGATCATGCCTATCATTGTGAACCTGGATGTTATGATGGCAAAACGAAAAATGTCATTGAACGAGCTTTCTGACAAAGTTGGCCTGACGCTTTCCAACCTTTCTATTCTCAAAACGGGTAAAGCCAAAGCAATTCGTTTTTCCACATTGGAGGCCATATGCAAGGCACTGGATTGCCAGCCGGCCGATATCCTTGAGTATTCAGAACCTAAAAAGTCACGCCGTTGAGGAAGGGATCGACCTGATAAATATCAAGTCGTTACCGGTATCAGATCAGGTGCTGCGGGGATCGGATGCGGTACTTTTATATTTATGCAGAACACAGTCAGCCCCATCAAACGAAGCGAGCAGCTTGCTCCTCTTAGTCGTGAACATCATGACGGCCTTTTATTTTGCTGGAAGATCCGGCAGGGCCTGGGAAACGGCACCCCCGTCAGCACATTGCAGGAATTTGTTTTGTGGTATTGGCGTTCGCACCTGCAGCATCATTTCAAACAGGAAGAATCGATCCTCCTGCCTTATATCGGGGGTCATCCCTTTGCTGAGCAATTATTGAAAGAACACCAGGATATCCGCGATGTCATCCTTAGCCTTGAACGGAATCCTGATGTAAACCTGTTTTCTGTCCTTGCATCCTTCGTTAATAATCATATTCGATTCGAAGAGCGACATCTGTTCAATTACCTGGAAAAAATACTCAGCCTTGAGGAGTTGGATTTGGTAGCAGGAAAACTTGCCGCGTTGCATGAAAATGCGGATGATAGCTGGACGATAGAATTCTGGATACGAAAAAATAAAAAATAAGGCCTTTCAGCCCTGGCAGGGTAGACGATCACTCCCCTCTGAATGCCTTCACGCTGTCGACCAGTGGCTGGAGGTTTTCAGGTTTAAGGTGATTGTAGTCGGTGAGCATGGTCTGTTTCACGCCAGGCTCTTTTGCCAGTCTTGCGCCCATGCGGAGCATGAAGCGATCCCACCACGACAATTTTTTGATCTCCAACTTCCCGGGCAGATAAAATACCTCCATCGAAGAGCGGAGATCATCGGGTATTCCTGAACGGAGATAGCTTTTTAATTTCTCGACTTCACCGGCCGGCGTGCCAGATACCAGGAAGAAGAAAACCTTCTTTTGGTAAAGAATATCCAGGTGGTGCCGGATCCATTTTGTTAGTTCAAGTTTACCGATATACACGCTGCTGCCCAGGATGAGATAGTCAAAGCCGGAGGGATCGGGCGCTTTTCCTTCTGCGGACGATGCTTCCAAATCCAGGCGGGTTGCCAGCCAGTTAGCATACTGCGCGGTAGCGCCATACCTTCCTTTATAAATGATCACGCCTTTCATGGTTAGGTGTTTATGCCGTATATGTAGCAGGGTTTATTGACGCTTTTGTCTGGCGGTGACCAGTTCTGCTTTTAACTGCATGACCTTTGCTGCGAACAGCAATACGATAACCAACAGGGCAATTGCTCCGAGGATTCCCATGAATGGCCAGAAATCCCGGCTCCATGAAATGGGAACATAGCTTTCTTTTTTCATCACCGGTTTTGCAAATGGTGCTTTTTCCCCGGCACCTGATTTTGCTTCCGCTTTGATGAATTCGACGATGCTTTTGATATGATCCGAAGTCAGATCAGGATGATCAGGCATCGGCATCTTGTTGAATTTTTCAAAAACCGCTACAGCATCCTTGTCGCCTTTTTTCACCATCGACTGGGAGGAGTGTACGAAGTTTACGATCCAGTCGATGGACCGACGCTCGTCAACACCGGCAAGGGCCGGGCCTGTCAATGTCTTGTGTACGTTATGGCAGGAGGCACAACGGCTGGTGAAGATAGCCTTGCCTTCGGTTACTGGTGGATCAGGAGTGGCAGAAACCCTGCTGAAAGAAAAAAGAAGAAGAAGGAATAAAACAAAGCCAATATTATTTTTCATTTTGCAGCTTTTTAATATCATTTATAAGTTGTGATACTTCTTTGTCGCTTGTGCCATCGTAGTAGCCACGGATGCGTTTGTCTGTGTCCACGAGAACCAGTTTTTCACTATGGATGAAATCATTCGGTCCCCCGTCACCATCTGTAGCAACCAGCATAAAGCCGTTCCGCGCCAGGTTGTATATGGTCTTCTTTTCACCGGTTATGAGTTCCCAATTGTCAGGACTGATCTTCATTTTTTTCAAGTAGGTATTCAGTTGCCCGACACTGTCACGTTCCGGATCCACGGAAAATGACCTTATCAGTACATTGCTTTCGCTGAATTCTGCCTGTACCTTCTTCAGGTTGTTGGTCATTTTTGGACAGACCACAGGACAGTGAGTAAAGAAAAAATCGGCGACCACGATATGATTTGTCCATGACTCCAGCGAAGCGATACCACCGTTTTGATTGATAAGTTCATAAGACGGTATTGTATGTGACTTTTCTTTACCGCCAGGGACTGTCTTACCATAAACCGGCAGGGATCCGATCCTGTTTTCCCAGAACAGGTATCCGGCATAGGCCAGCACCGGCACGAGGAAAACCATTGGAATGAACCATGCTATCGCTGACGGTTTTTTCATGATCATTTTTTTGTGACCTCGATCGGCACAGGGTTTTCAGGGGTAAAGCCCGGAGCACCAGGACCGGTATTCTTGTTCACATTAAAGAATGCAGGCACATATGCAAGCACGAGTATGATACCCATTGCCACGAGCCATGGTTTGAATTTGTCAAAGAGTGGTATGCGTTTCTCATCATGATAGGCTTCACTTACAGGCAGATCGAGCACGCCTTCGTTGGTGGTTTTGCGGAACATGGTACCGAAGAACACGACGAGGTAAAGCATACCGGCAGTGAACATGATGATTCCACCCGCAAGGGCCAGCATGGTGGTGGGAACCCAATCCGGACGGAACAGTTCATGTTCGGGGTTCAGGTAGGTCATACCAAGGTTGGTTCTTCTTGGTTCACCCAGCAGCCCACCCCACATGAGACCTGTAGAGAAGATCAGCACACCAATGGTCCAGAGATAGGGGATGATCACATTCACTTTTGGAAGGAAGATCTTTTTCCCGCTCAGTGTTGAATAGAGGTAGGTGCTCATGCCGATGATCGCCAGGAACACAGGTCCTGCAACGGTCATATGAAAGTGACCAGGGAGCCAGGAGGTATTGTGAATGACATTGTTGAGCTGATAAGAGGCATTAACGATACCGGTCAGTCCGCCGAAGATGAACAGGATGAGTCCGGCGATGAGGTAGGCGAACATGTAGTTGCTGCTATCGAGGTAGGGAAGCTTTTTCATCCAGCCGAACCAGCCTTTTGATCCTCTTTTGCGGCCTGCATATTCAAGCGAAGCGGCAATGGTGAAGGCAGTGATGAAGCTGGGGATAGCCACACCGAACGTGAGCATACCCTGGAAGAATTTTATACCCTGTGTGATGGATGGATCACTGTATTGGTGGTGTACACCAACAGGTACAGAAAATAACAGGAACAGGAAGAGCGCGATCCGGCCTGCCAGGTCAGAGTATAATTTTCCCCCGGCAATCTTCGGTAACATCGTATAAAACATGATGTACGCAGGGAGCAGCCAGAAATACACCAGTGCGTGTCCAAAGAACCAGAACAGCGTACGTGCCAGTGTAACGTTCACTGTCTTTGTCCAACCCATTGCCCAGGGCAGCAGCAATACCAGCACCTCATAAGCTACAGCAAGGGTACATACGAACCAGATGATGAAATTGATAAGCGTTCCGAGTACAGCGAGTGGTGTTTTGGTGGTCGGATTTTCTTTCTTCCAACGGATATACATCTTTGTCCAGTTGAAGAAAGGCACCCAGGAACCGACGATCAACAGGGCTGCGCCGAGATAGAACAGCGGATGTGCTTTCAGTGGCGGATAAAATGTATAGAGTACAGAGGCTTTGCCGGCAAGCATTGCCCAGGCGGCCATGAGTGTGCCGGTGATCATCAGGCCGAAACTCAGCCAGGCCATCTTCATGTTGGGTTCCTTCTTAAAATAGAACGCCATGGTTGCATGGCCAAATGCCACGGCAAAAAAAGTGGTAAGCACGAGCGCATTGATCACACCGTGCAGTGTCAGCCCCTGGTAGTATTCCAGGTTTGCAAAGGCGGCCTGTTTCAGAACGCCCGCCCTGTAGATGGTCTGCATCAGGCCATGGTATATCCCGATGGTCAGCAGCGCAACCGGTATGGAGAGCTCCCAAAAAATTAATCGTTTGAATGATTTACTGACTTGCATGTTTCTTCTTTTTATTTTCCTTCGGGATAATTGACGATAACCTGTGCTTTCATATTCTGATGGCCCGTGCCACAGTATTCATGACATACGATGTCATATACACCGGGCTTGTCAAATTTCACGGTGGTTTTATTGATATTTCCGTAGACGGCCATCATGTTTACATTTTTCTCAGCGATGTTGAAACCATGCACCACATCTTTGGATGTCAGATAGAAATCAACTTCACTACCAACAGGAATGTAAATCTCCGATGGCTGGAACATCCACATCTGTGCTACGGCGAATACCTGGTAGGTCTTTTCGTCCAGTTTGTTCACTTTTGGTTCGGTGTATGCCTTGTCGTAGGGCAGGCATTCCGGAACATCCGTTTTGTATTTTCCCCTTGCATATAAAATGGAGAACACAAAAAGGGCTATCAGCACACCGGTGATCATGATGACACGTTTCTCTGCTTTGTCTATTATGGTTGCCATGTAGGTGGGTTTAAACTCGTTCGAGCATGATGAAATAGATGCCAAACCAGATCCCGAGGCAAAGGATTACAAGAGCAATGAAGAAAGCGATCGCGCCACTCGGGAAAAATCCGCGCTCAGCTTCGGGGAGTTTGTCAGCCCCTGAAGGTCCTGCTGAGGTTGATGAAGAATTATTTGTCATGTCTGCGTCTTTTTATGATGGGGCAAATGTATTTGCGGCCCATTTTTTAACGCATGATTAAAAGTCGACGCAGAATGATTTGCATCAGCCTGGTGGTTGACCCACGTCATTTCCCGCGTACCCAGAACAAAACGGCGTAGGAGAGGTCAGGGCCTCAACTGGTTATGAAGAAGCTTCTGAAGTAAAGATGGTTGTGATGACTTACTTATACCGTGCATGAAATGCCCGGTCCAGTTCTTCGCGGTGGTCGGGATGGGCGAGGTTGATCAGCTCGCGGCCCCGTTGTTTCAGGTTTTTTCCGAACAGGTTTGCGGCCCCGTATTCAGTCACCACCCAATGGATATGACCGCGGGTGGTGACGATGCCCGCGCCTTCCTTCAGGAATGCAACGATCCGTGACTGCCCGCGGGAGGTGACGGAGGGCAACGCGATGATTGGTTTCCCATCATCTGACAGCGAGGCACCCCGAATGAAGTCCATTTGTCCACCTATGCCGCTATACTGGTAAGTACCTATGGAGTCGGCGCAAACCTGCCCGGTAAGATCGATCTCGATGGCGCTGTTGATGGCTGTTGCTTTGGGGTTCTGGCGGATGACGCTGGTATCATTCACATAACCAATGTCCATCACACGAACGGATGGATTGTCATGGACAAAATCATAGAGCCTGCGGGTGCCGGCCATGAACCCGGTGACGGTGCGGCCAATGTTCAGTTTTTTCCTGCTGTTGTTGATAATCCCTTTTTCAAGCAGGGGTATTACACCGTCAGACAACATTTCAGTATGTATACCCAGGTCTTTGTGGTTATGCAGATTCTGCAAAACCTGGTCTGGGATGCTGCCAATTCCCAGTTGCAGTGTTGCTCCATCCTCAATCAACCCGGCGATATTCTTGCCGATGCGGATGATGGCATCGGTGGTCTTCGACGAATAATCCACTTCCGGCAGATCCTCCTCATGGAATACCATATAGTCAAGCCGGCTGGTGTGTACAAATCCGTCGCCATGTGTCCGGGGCATTTTTGGATTTACCTGCGCAATGATCTTTTTTGCCGTTTCGATGGCGGCCCGGGCAATGTCCACCGAAGTGCCCAGTGAGCAATACCCATGTTCATCGGGCGGGGATACCTGTATCATAGCAACATCGATGGGTAAAATATTTTTTCTGAACAGTTGGGGTATCTGGCTTAGAAACACAGGCACGTAGTCACCGGCATTGCTGTTGACCACAGCCCTGGTATTGCCGGATACAAACAATGAGTTGAAGAAAAAGCTCTTCCGATATTCCGGTTTGTCGAAACTGATATCGCCCAGGTTGGTTATGCTCACCAGTTCCACATCATGAAGTTCATCATGCCGTTCCTGCATGGCCTTAACAAGATGAACCGGTGTGGCCGCACTGCCATGAATGAACACCCTGTTGCCGGCGTTGATGATCTTTACGGCTTCCGAAGCTGATACATAACTCATCGTCTGAAATTTTTGCAAAATTGAGCGGTTAATTTTTTAAATATACTGATGATCCTTACCGGATAGGCATCCCGGATATGATTATTGTCATTTGCGAAAATGGGAAATATGTGTAATAGCTGATTTAAATCATACTTCCCCGCAAACAACGCTTCTAGTTTTGTGCCAACCGTGATAAAAAGGCATATTCTAATATTGATCTTCCCGCTGGCATTACTGTCATTGACGATGGCTATCCTGGCCGGCTGGCAAAGGATCAACTGGGAGATCCCGGGTTTACAAATTGCCGCTGATCACGGAGCGATGATGATCGGCAGTTTTCTCGGAACGGTGATCTGTCTCGAGCGCTGCATCATGCATGAGCACAAATGGTGGCGCCTCCTGCCGTTGCTGAATGGGCTAAGCATCATTTTTTTTCTTGCTCACCTCCCGGATTTTGCGTACATCACGCTGATCGTTGGCAGTGCAGGTTTGCTGATATTAATGTGTACATACCTTCAGTCATCGGTCAGACTGCCCGAGATCCTGCTGGTGATTGGCGCCTTTGCATGGCTCACCGGCAACCTCGTGCTCTACAACCAGTATGCCTACCCCGCCGCAGTCAAGTGGTGGATGTTGTTTTTGTTGTGGACCATTTTGGCTGAGCGGATAGCGCTTAGTTCGATGCTACCCGTTTCCAGGGGTAAGCGATTTAGCCTTTACGCGCTCATCGCACTGAATATTTGCGGCACTTTTCTGCCCTTTCACTGGCATGGCAATGAGGTCTTTGCCATTAGTCTTGCCGGCCTTGCTGTGTGGTTGCTCGCGTTTGACATGAGTCGGCTGGCTTTGCAACGCCGGGGCCAGCACCGATACATCGCTGCCTGGTTACTTTTGGGATTTGGCTGGCTGATCGTCACTGCCGCCTGGCTTCTTTTCTCGCCGGATGCATCATTTGCTTACGATGCGACTTTGCATAGTTTCTTCCTCGGGTTTGTTTTTTCTATGGTCTTTGGGCACGTACCGATCATCTTCCCGGGGATTATCCGCAGAAATCTTTCACTCTATCATCCGGTATTATATATCGTCTTCGTGTTATTCCAGGGTTCTCTGTTCATCCGCATACTTGGCGATGCATTTTCCAACCAGCTATGGCGGCAATGGGGCGGATTGTTCAATGGAATAAGCATGCTGCTGTTTCTTCTTTTTACCGTGGCAATTGTATGGATGCGCAGTGCCAAAAGAAAATCAATGATATGACGATGCTTGAAGATAAAATATGGCAGGCGCTCAGCGAAATATATGACCCCGAAATACCGGTGAACATCATAGATCTCGGCCTGGTATACTCAATTAAAGAGACAGGCAGCGACGCAGTGCATATCCGGATGACCGTCACCTCGAAGCACTGTCCGGCCGCGGCTTTCCTCCCGGAGATCGTGCGGCAGGCTGCCGTGAAAGCCGGTGCTGAAAACACCATCGTCGAGCTTGTATTCGAGCCGCTTTGGTCCCGCGATCGAATGTCTGATAAAGCTCGTAAGACACTTGGTTACAGAACATAATTTTTCACATAAAACAATCTATATGTCAACAGAACAGCTCTATACGATCAGGGTGTATGAACTGGAACCCAGGGACAAGCATGCAACCATCTTCGCTTATTTTGATCGGCTCGCACCAGGCGAATCCTTTATCATCGAGAATGACCATGACCCGGCGCCGCTCTTTTACCAGTTGCGGGCGGAGCGGAATGATCACCTGGATGCATTCGAGTACCTGGAACGCGGACCCGATCTCTGGAAGGTGCGGATAAGCAGAACGACTGCCGCCAGCGATGTCGGCCAGTCCTGTACTGTTCCTGTCGCCACGGCTGCTCTATCGGAAATCCAGTCCGACGCCTGTTCGGTTCCTCCGCGGGTGGCGGTACTCGACGTGACGGCGTTGCCGCCGCGATTGAAGCATCCCACTATTTTCGAATGGTTCAATCGGCTTGCAGAGGGCTCGTCCTTTGTGATCAGCAATGACCATGACCCTAAGCCATTGTACTACCAGATGCTGGGAGAGCTGGGACCCGTATTTACTTGGAACTACCTCGAAGAAGGACCCTCCACCTGGAAGGTTTCGATCAGGAAGAATCCCGCAGATGAAAGCACGATCGGTCAACTGGCAGCAAAAGATGCACGAAAAGCGGAAGCAATGAAAAAAATGGGCATCGACTTTTGTTGTGGTGGCGGTAAAACGGTGAGCCAGGCTGCGGCCGAAGCAGGCATTACAACGGATATGCTTTACCAACAGCTCGCGGCCGCAGAACAGGTCGTGACAAACACCAGCAACGCATTCGATCGCTGGGACGCGGATTTCCTTGCGGATTATATTTATAACCAGCACCACAAGTATTACTACGGCAACCGGGAAGTGTTGCTGCAGTTAAGCACAAAGGTCAAAGCTGTTCACAAGGACAGTCATCCGGAACTCACAGATATCGCAGCACTGGTGAAAAAGTTATTCGATGAACTGGATGCTCATTTCATCAAGGAAGAACAGGTGATATTCCCCTATATAAAGGCGCTTGCACATTCGGTAAAGACCGGAGTTTTGCCTGCGGTAGCGATCAGCATGACCGATGGCTCGCTTGCCATGATGCATATGGAGCATGAGGCAGCCGGTGACTTGCTGAGGCAACTCCGTGCACTGGCTGATGATTACAAGCTGCCGGAAGGGGCCTGCAATTCTTACAGGCTTCTGTACAGTAAGCTGCAGGAACTGGAGCAGGATCTCCACCAGCACATTCACCTGGAGAACAATATCCTGTTTCCCAAAGCGCTTCAGCTTGAAAAGGAATTAGCCATCGCCCAATAATTGCGCAATAAAAAAAGCGCCCTCTCGTGAGGGCGTTTTTTTATACACATCAACGCTTATTTCTTATTAACAACCTGGTACATGATGTAATCCTGTTGCCCCCTTTTCTGTGAATAGGCTACCAGGGATGATTGATCGCTCAAGGGAGCAATAACCGGATAAGACGCGAAGCTGCTGTCTGGCGTGATGAAAGCCTGTGATTCCACTTCTCCGTCCTTCGACCTGTGTTGTACAGCAACCCTTTTGCGGGGTGGATTATGGCCGGGAATGCTTTCATCCCAGGCGACGAGCAGATCACCATTTTCGAAAGACGCGATCTGTGGATGAGAGCCCGCAGCACTTACCTGTTCATGCTGATCAAAGCTCTTTCCGTTATCACCTGATCTCGTGTAGAAGCAGCCTTTTGTTCTGCCACCGGTATACCACGCGAAATGCAACCCATTTTCATTCTCTGTCATGGATGGACCAGTGTGCGGACATCCACGTATCACCCATTGATCATTGCTGATCAGCTTTGGTGCTGAAAACTGTTTGCCCCCGTCAGTGGATACACTGTGCAGCATATCACGTATGCTATCCTGGATAATGCCGCGATACAGGACATGTATGCCCGACTTGCTGTCAACGAACAAATCTGTGCGACAGCATTGGCAGCATTCCTGGCTGATCATTTTTTCATTCACAAATTCATTATTGTTATTACTTGTGGCAAAGTAAAGTGCCGACCCTTCTTTTTCGGTTGTCTTCCGGTTATCCAGCCAGATGATCGCCACTTCCCCGGAGGGCAGTTGAGCTACATCATAATAGCGCTGATCGAAGCTGGCTGTATCTGTTACGAGTGGCCGTGAGGGCGTCCATGTAAGACCACCATCCACTGAGCTGCTATAATATACCAGTCCTGAGTATTTGTTTTTTGGGTTCGGGTTGGATGCGCCCCAGAGCGCCATAATATCGCCATTCAGTTTGAAGATGATCTTTGGCAGGTTCTCTGAATGCGGGCGAATGTTGGTGCTGGCCGGTATGACTACGGGCTCGCCAAATGATTTGCCTTTATCGCCGGAGACCGCATAACAAAAGACAAAGGTCGAATCAGTGGTTGATCTAACCCAACTCATAACAATCCTGCCTTGAGAATCTTTGGTGAGGTAGGGACAGGCGCCGGGTAAAGAATCAGCCTGGATGGCTTCGCCTGCGGCTAAACCCGCCACATCTTCCTTTTCGCGGCATCCGATAGTTACAAGGACTGCTGCAAGGAGGAAGAAGTAAATATTATTTAGTTTCATTTTTTTGTTTTTTGAATAATGAACCGAAGTC
The DNA here is from genome assembly GCA_023430465.1 of Bacteroidota bacterium. Lineage (GTDB taxonomy): Bacteria > Bacteroidota > Bacteroidia > Chitinophagales > Chitinophagaceae > JAEZAM01. The sequence goes on from JAEZAM010000097.1 coordinate 24,881, forward strand.
GTAGCCAATGCCCACATTGATATGCCTGGGTTCAGCAGGGGTATAGCTGTAACCGGAATTGCTTTTGCTGCTGGTGTATGCATAATAATTGTCGGTCACATTCATGAGGTTTGCCCATATCTCCATTGATTTCCATTTGTAGCCTGCACGAAGGTGAAAAACATTGTATCCTTTGTATTCAACGGTGTTCAGCGGATCCATGTAATAACTGCCCACCCGTTGCCACTCTGCACCGATCCGGAAGCCGGCAATGAATGCGGGCTTGTACCAAATCTCGGCGTTGTGAATCCAGTTAGGTGCACCATTCATTTCGTTATCATTATACGATACTCCTTTCTCCACGAACTGGTTAAACTCATGCCGGCTGTAAGCGGCGCTCCAGCGAATACTGATCGCTCTGGAAGGTGTGGCATTTACCCCGAACTCGATACCCCGGTGAGAGGTTTTTCCCGCGTTCATGTTTTGGGTGCTGCCATCATCCATTCGCACAGACACGATCTCATTGGTGCCCTTCATGCTGTAGATGCTGAAGTCCGCAGATAATTTTTCCCGGATAATTTCTGCCCAGCCCCCAATTTCACTGTTATAAAAAACAGAGGGCTGGAGGTCCGGCACTTTTACACCCTTGTACATTTCTGTCACCTGTGGCGGAACAAAACCCTCACTGTAGTTCGCGTAAAAACCAATCCTGGGTGAGAAATTATAGGTGAACCCGATCTTCGGGCTTATCCGGCTGAAGTGGTTCAACGTATCCGCCGAGCCGCTGTACGCGGAGGGTTTGAGGTGATTGTCAAATTTATACCTGAACATATCGCCGCGAAGTGAGGCAACTACGCGCAGTTTATTGACCGGGCTGAATTCAAAGTTGAGAAACGCAGCATAGTTGTTCAAGCCGTTCCTGTAATCCGTGAGGATACTGTCGCGCCCCTGGTAGTTTTTATATACACCGGTGACGCTGTCTTTTTGCACCCGAATATATTGGGCGGAATAGTCAGATGGGCTTAAATCCACGCTGGCTCCTGCAATGATCACGGCATCTTTCCATGCAAGGCTCTGGCGATGCTGAACGATGGCCGCATATGACCGGAAGCCGGCTTCATTTATCTCCCCATGAGCCAGGTCCTTTTTACCGACCCAGGCGCCGGATGCCAGCCGCCGGTAATCATCTTTGATACCGTAGGCCGGATTCTGACCGATGGTATTGTCGCGGAATACAAGTGATACGCTTGTCTTTGCCTGCTCGCTCCAGTTGTGCGCGAGCGTAGAGCGATAGCGGAGTGACTTTACCTTACGGTAGGTAAATGTTTGCTGGCTGCCAAAAGACCGGTTCACAAATCGCGCACTATCGATACCGCCGGCCATGTCACTGTAATAGTCAATGTAATTGAAACTGTTGGTGAGGAGGGTCTTTTTATTGAAGCGATAATCTGCCCTGACTGTGAGGCTTGTTTTGTGAAAATCGGTGTAGTCGATGTAACTGTTTCGTTTGTCTGCATAATATCCACTTATGACAAATCCCCATTTCCCGGCCTGGAAAGAATTTTGAAGATCGGTTCTTTTATACCCGATGGTATTTCCCTGCAATGAAATCTTTGCCACAGGAACTGCAGTCGGTGAAGCGGTAATGAAATTGACTACGCCACCGATCGCTTCACTGCCATAGAGCGATGAGGACGGGCCTTTAATCACTTCAATGTTTTTTACAGAAGCCATATTTATCTCGAGCAGGGCATTGTGGTTAAACAGCCCGGTGGTGCGGATGGGTATCCCGTCTTCCAGGTAAAGAAAAAGGCTTTTTGTACTGATGGGCTGGCGAATGCTCATGCTGTGCTGTTCATTGCCAAGATTAACCATATAGACTCCACTGACCTTATTCAGTACCTGGTCGATACCGACAGGTTTGGCATCCTGTATCATTTTTGAGGAGATACTGCTGATCGCAATCGGGGCCAGTGATCGCCGTACACCTTCCTTATTCGCGGTGACGACAACCTCCTGGAGGGCTGAGTTTTCAGGCTGAAGACTGATAACAGTCACCAACTGTGCGGCTGGTATCATCATGGGCTGGTAGCCGATAGAAGTGACTGCAAAGTTGGTGCAGCAGTTGTCCATGGGTTTCAATTCAAAGCTTCCATTGTCGGCAGTGGCGCAACCGCAGGTGCAGGCATTGTTGGTGCAACGGATGGAGGCTCCGGCGATGGGCTCTTTGGAGGCGGCATCAATGATCTTTCCTTTGTAGACCTGCTGGCCGCGCGAGAGGAGGGCAATGCAAAGCAGGCAGCAAAGCATCGCGCTTATTTTATAAAAGGCGGGCATAAAAAGTTTTTTTACGGTGTATACCGGCATACTGATCCGCTATCGGGGAGGGACCGGTCTGATGAAAATGCAAAATGTAAAAGAGGAACGTACTATGCCGTGGGCGGGTGGAATACTGCAAATGAACGATCAACAGGTTTGCCTGGATTGAATTTTTCGAAATGCCGGATACCGGATGAAAAAACGGGGGATAATGCTGTTGCAAAGAAGGATCGGGATGAGATCGCAACTGGCATGCTTTCCATCTTCAACGGGGCAGGGGTGTTCTTTTCCTGCTCCTCTTCCTGTTTCAATTTCTTCATGAGTACACAGCTTCCCTTGCACTTCAACTGTGGCCGGGTGCGGTTCTCACAAAGATTCCGCGCTATGGCTTCCCGGTTCAGTTCGAAAGAAGCGACAACCGCCCACTTGCTGAACGTCTGGCAGAGCAGCAACAACATGAGTGTGACGATTGCAATTGGTTTCATTCGATAACAAAGATACAAGATGATACGACTCGGGGTATCGTTAAGATCATGCAGGTCATTGATTTTACTCAATGGACCGGGACGTACCGGATGATTTAAAGATCTTTTTTCCGGAAGGATCTTGTGGCCAGTACGAGTGGCAGGGTGATCCACAGAAACATAATGCCTACAGTAAAGAGGATACCTGTACTGCTGCCAAAGAAGTCTTTATAAAGTGCACCGGTATAGCCCATGAGCGCGCTCACGTCCATTTTCAGCATAATAAATATGCGGCCAAGGTCAATAGGGTTAAGGGCGGAAAGCAGCAGGGTGAATTTTTCCATGGGATAATCACTGAAACTGAAGAGGATCAGCAGTACCAGGCCATCATAGATCAGCGCGAAATAGAACCAGAGCAGGAGTGCGGTTCCGATACCTCTTGTTTTATCGCGTGCTTTAACCGAGGCAAGGAAAGCAATGGAGGTGAAGACCAGTGTCAGTGCGGCGCCGGTAAACAACAACGCGATCCCGGTCTCGTTGAACGCAAACAGGATTACTGGCACACCAACACCAAAGAAGAACGCACTGAGGAGGGACAGCGCAACACCGGCATACTCGCTGAGCAGGATCTTCGTCCGGCTCATGGGCTGTGACAGCATGAGCTCGATGAATTCGTATGAGTTATAATAATGAATGGTACTGAAGACCATGCTGATCAGCGGTACCACGATCAATACAATGTTCAGCAGACCTAGCAGAGCCTTGCTTTCATTTTCCTCTAATTGGAAAAGACTGATGGATACAAGCAGCAGAAACAGGGTGTATGCAATTACCACCTTGCTGCGCAGGATATCATATAGAACGTATCGGGATAGTTTGAGCATTGTATCGGTTTTAGTTGACCTGGTTGGTTATTTCTTTTGCAATGGACTCATTGATCCCAAGGCTGTCCTTTTTTCCCGTACGCATTACCTGCGCAATGGCCCGGCCAAGTTTGGATTCGCCGGTTTCGTGGCGGAGCGTTGCAATGTCTTTCAGGAAGATCAGTTTCCCTTCCTGTAGGTACATTACGTGCGTGGTAAGATCATCCAGGTCACTGAGAATGTGTGATGTGATCAGAATCAGTTTCTTTTTTTCTTTCTCCTGCATGATCTTTTCCTTCAGTATTTCGGATGAAAGCGGGTCAAGACCTGCGGTTGGTTCGTCAAGGATGAGTATGGCGGGGTTGAAATAAAAAGCAAGGGCAGCGCTCACTTTCTGGCGGGTGCCGCCGCTAAGTGTACGCATCGGTTTATCGAAGATCGCGCGAAGGTTGAAGCGGTCGAACAGGTCTGTGTCGAGTTCCGACTCCGGGACTTTGCGGATATCTTTCATCATGGTGAACAGTTGCCCGATCTTCATGTTGTCCGGATACCGTCCGATTTGCGGCATATATCCGATCTTGCTTCTATAGGACGGGTCGCTGTTGATGGGCTTTGTATCCACATAGATCACGCCGCTGTCGGGTTTTACCATGGCGAGTATGCTTTTGATCAGCGTGGTCTTGCCGGAGCCATTCGGCCCGATCAGCGAAATCACCTGGCCGCTGTCGAATCGCGCGGAAATATTGTCGAGGGCCTGCAGTTTCCTGAATCGTTTTCGCAGGTTTTCAATTCGGATCATAGCTTATTTGGCTTTATCATCGGTTTGCCATCCACCAGGTTTTCCGGTGTCAGGCTGGGAATTGCTTTTTCTGTTTTATCGAGCAGCGATACCATGAAGCTTCTCATTAAAATCAACGTCGTCGGGTTTTGCTCCACTATCATGGCGTACATGCTGACCGGGTGGTAAGGTACATCACCTATGCCGTCTTTATTCATATCATACCCGTCGTACCGATCCCAGTAGTTATTATTGAATACATTGAGAGTCATGGTCCCGTTGGTGGCAATATCAAAAGAGTTGCCCTGGAAATTATTGTGATGAAAATCGTTGTTGTCACAGCTTGCCTGGACCTTGATCGCCCAGCCATTTCCTTTGAATACATTTCTGCCGATATCGATCCGGCTGCTGCCCTCCATATGGATAGCGGTGGTATTCCGGATAAATTTATTTCCACTGATCACGCTGTTGGAGATATCCTTCAGCAGGATGCCGTATGCACTTGCCCCCCAGTTTTCCTCAAAATGGTTGTTTTCCATCCGAACGTTTTTCGTATACATGACGGCAACGCCCGCGCCGTTGTTACGAAACGTATTTTCCAGGTAGGTGTCGTTGTGAGAGAACATGAAATGCAGACCATAGCGTACGTTTCGTTCGCTGACATTTCTTCTTATGACCGATTCCGTTACAAATTCAAAATAGATCCCGTCGCGGTGACCCTCGATGCGATTGCTTTCGATGTTCATGTGTTCGCATTTCCACAGGTGAATACCATTTCCGGATGAGTGTTCGGATTTATTGGTACCCCGGATCGTGTTGTTCCTGATCAGCGAATGGGTTGAATTGGAGATATGAATCGCAAATGAAGTGTTTGTGATCAGGTTGTGTTCGATGGTGATGTTGGTGGCATCGATGATCTTAATCGCAGCGAAATCATTCATGGAAGAATATCCCGCATTGGCGAAATGTATACCCCGAACGAGGATCTCACGGCCTGTAAGGGTCAGTATTTCATGCTTGAGCTGTCCGTCCAGCACCGGGTTTCCAACACCGATCAGTTTGATCTTTTTTGCTATCACAATATTTCCCTCCCTGTATGTGCCGCTGTGCAGGAGGATTGTATCGCCGTCCTTTGCAAGGCGCACCGCCTGCCGAAGCGTTGGTACGGTTTTACCGTGTCCGGCTACAATGGTGCCTGCAATGGCCGCGTGCATGATAAGCAAAAAGGGTATCGTCAGTAGATATCTCATTTTACGAGGATATTGTACAGGGTTGCCCAATTGGTCACCTTGCTGCCTTCAATGCCATCGGATACTTTCTGTGCAGCGTGTTTGCCGTCAAACGCTCCGGCGTTCCCACCCATCGGGCTTTTTAGCTGGCTGCTCACGACGAATTCAGCGTCCTGGACTTTTATGAATTTATCAGGGTTGTTGTAGTCAACAAACAGGGTTTGGTGAATGCTGCTCATTTCCACACCACGGCGGTTCATGAAAACAGCCACACAATGCGCATCATCAAACTTGTACACTTTACCTTTCTTGGTTACGATCTCCGCACCAAATTTGGGGTCCATGATGGTCATTTTACACTCTGCACAGTTATCTTTTCCAAAAGCGATCTTTTCCGGTTTCGGATTGCATCCGGTGAGCAACACCAACGCCAGCACAGCGATGGTGGCAGTGGCAAGTGGTTTCTTTTGAGACATGTTTCTTGATTTTTTTCTTTTTCGCCAGTCGAGGAACCAGACCAGCGCGAATAGTGCAGTAGAGCCGACCATGATCCATCCACCCGTATCCGGGTAAGAATAGGAATCGAAATTCAATAGTTTTTTATGACCGATCAGTGGAGGCTGATAGGAGAGACCCGGCACCTGGATGGCGGCTGAGGGATCGAGGTCATGGCCATAGTCATAGCCCCACATGTAAAAGTCAATCATAGCTGCAATGCCGGCCAGTACGCAAAGGATGAGGTAGGCAAACAGCAGCTTACGGCTGCCGGTAATGGCTATCAGCAATCCGAACGCCACGAACGCGCCGAGTATATACACGAGGAAACCAAATTCGGGGAACATCTCAGCCTTGATGTGCTTCATCCCGATATAGTGGTTAAGGCCATTTATGATCTCTACCTGCCCAGTTATCTTATCCAGCCATATCTGCATGGACAGGCCCTCCGGGTATTGCGGCGCAATAAGGTAAATCGACCAGACCGGGAAAAAATATATTGCCAGCATAGCAAGAGATCCAATCGCGATCACCAGCCTGGACGGCACACTCAGCTTGTTCATAACCTATCTGCTTTAAAACAACATCCGGGACCGTGAGGTCCCGGATGCGTTTGATGAAAATGAAGACCTCAGTTTAGTTGTTGAGCATTTTTCTGTTATTTGGCTGCTGCGGCATTTGTGCTGTCACCGCTCACGGCCGGTTTGTTGGTACCTGTGCTGAAGTGCAGTGCAACATTGGATCCGGCAGGTGATACCCGCAGGTATCCGGACATTTCCTGGTGCAGCGCAGAACAGAAGTCAGTACAATAGAACGGGAAGATGCCTACACGGTCTGCTTTCCATTTGATTGTTTGTGTTTCGCCAGGCATGATCAGTATCTCTGCATTGTTCGCTCCTTTGATGGCAAAGCCATGCGGCACATCCCAGTCCTGTTCGAGGTTGGTTACGTGGAAATAAACCTCATCACCGACCTTGACTCCTTCGATATTATCCGGGGTAAGGTGAGAACGAATGGCAGTCATCCATACATGCACCTGGTTGCCCTGTCTTTCTATCTTGGCTTTGGCTTCGCCTTTTGCTGCATAGGGGTGGGTATTTTCTTCGATCTTGTAGATCTTTCTTTGTTTACCCATCAACATGCTCGCGGGAATTGCTTCAGCATAGTGTGGTTCGCCGGTTGTAGGAAAGTCGAGTACCAGCTTCATTTTTTCGCCACTGATATCATAAAGTTGCGCACTCTGGGTCAGCTCAGGACCGGTTGGCAGATAACGGTCTTTGGTGATCTTGTTGTACGCCACCATGTATTTTCCGTGTGGTTTCGCAGTCGGGCCGCCAGGGATGGACAGGTGACCGATGGAATAGTAAGTGGGTACACGGTCCAGGACTTTCAGATCACTGATGCTCCACTTTACGATCTCAGAAGACACAAACATGGAGGTGTAAGCATTTCCTTTGCCGTCAAACTCTGTGTGAAGAGGGCCCAGACCCGGCTTGGCCACTTCGCCATGAAGCGCTGCTTCATATTTGATGACAGGAATGCCGTCATAATCGCCATCATAGGCTTTGTCGGCAATGGCTTTTTGCAGTTTGGTAAAAGAAAATACCGGGATGCTGGCTGCAAGTTTGCCTGAAGCTACGATGTATTCCCCGGTTGGGTCTACGTCGGTACCGTGCGGTGATTTCGGACAAGGGATCAGGTACACCATGTCCGGGCAATCAGCAGGATCAAGCACGAGCACTTCGGTCTTCATAGTGCTGGTAGCGGTATGTGTATTTTCGTCGTATACGTTGTGTGCATATTTAACGGCCTGTTTCTTTGCCTTGCCTGCCTTCAGGTATTCTTCGGCTTTTTTCCAGTTGACCGCCATTACGAAGTCTTTATCTTTCTGCGATGCATTCACTTCAAGCAGCGTGTTTGCTTTCTCTGAGTTGTAGCAACTGAAGAAGAACCATCCGTGTGATTTTCCTTTGCCTGCACGCGACAGGTCAAAGTTTACGCCCGGAGTGCGGATCTGGAAAGCAATGTTCATTTCACCGGAGGTAGGATTTACAGATACGAAACTGATAGATCCTTTGAAATTGCTTTTGTAGGTGTTGATGGGGACATCACCGTTCTGATCATCGAGTGGCACACTGAAGCGTGTTGCTGCTACGATGTACTCGGAATTTTCAGTGATAAAGGGTGAGGCGTGGTTACCCGCGCTGTTGGGGATCTCAAGAATCTCTGAAGTTCTGAAAGTTGTCAGATCGATGCGTGCGAGCCGCGGGGTATTGTTTCCGTTGGCAAAGGCCCAACGACCATCATGTTCGCCCTTTGTTTGGGATAGGGCGATGTGGTGCTGGTCATCCCAGGGCACGAAGCCATGAGAGGTATTCAGCATTGGCTTGGTTTCTTCGCTGAAGCCATAACCGCTTTCGGGCGATTGCGAGAATACGGGGATAACACGGAACAGGCGACCCGAAGGGATACCATATACGGCAACCTGTCCATTGAAACCACCGGAGACAATGTTGTAGAATTCATCGTATTTACCAGGGGCCACGAATGATTTGGCGGCATCGCCTTCTGCAGCAGCCTGGGCAGTTTTTGGTTTGCAACCCTGCATCGAGTAAAGGCATGCAGAGGTCAGTATCAAAACCCCGAGGGTTTTGAAGTAGTTGAGTTTCATACTGTCAATTTATTTAAATGAGAAGAATGGTTGCTTAGGTTTTAATTAACGCCATCATTGGAGCGCATGAATTCAAGTATTTGCCGGGAATCATCTTTGGAGATGTTTTGATTGGGCATTCTTACGAGACATTGCTCAAGCAGCTTTTGGGCTTCCGGATCTTTTTCCAGCATCATGTCCACGTTCGTGATCATGTTCATGATCCAATGTGGTTCTCTTTTCTGTGTAACGCCTTTCCAGCCCGGGCCTACAAGTCTTTCGTCATTCAGCTTGTGGCAGGCCTGGCATTTCATTTCATAAATGCCTTTACCTGCAGCTACCCACTCTTTGTTCAATGGGGTCGTCAATTCAACATCACCGGGTTTGATTTCGTTTCCATGAACTTCAGGTTTTGCTGTCGGGTCTTCGACGGTTGCGGAAGGTGCGGTCTCTGTGGCGGGCTTTTCTTCGTTGTTGCAGGCTACCATGAAAAAGATTCCGGCAGTGAACATAGCGATCGCTAATCGTGAGGTAAGTTTCATTGTGTTGAATTGAGGTTAACGAATAAAAGACATCTGTATCTTTTATGGGTCAAATGTATTTTGACCCTTTAATTCAAACTTTGACAACCATCATGCGCACAATTGATTCTTCTCAGGCGCAAGGCCTGACGTCTCAGTAGCCTATCAGCAATTTCCTGACCAAACCGAGCTCCTCTAAGTGTTTTCCCCTATAATTATTGTTGACAGGAACAAATTCTAATCTGGTCACGGATGAGCAAACTTATCGCAGGCACTGACCATGCTCATCATCCATGTATTATGTTACTGATAAATTTGACCGTACTTACTTTATCAGCTATGTTTTTTTCAAAGTCCTTTGGCTATGCAGTACGCGGTATATTGTACGTAATGCTTGCCAGTCCTGAACGACAGCGGATTCATGCCGATGAGATAGCAACTGCGTTATCCGTTCCGCGTCATTTCTCGAGTAAGGTAATGAAAAAATTGGTAAAGCAAGGTGTCATTGATTCTGTGAGAGGTCCTCATGGAGGTTTCTCTTTGAACGGGAAAACTGCTGCAACTACACTGTTTGATATCGTAAAAATATCCGGGGATGATCAGCAATTTACCAGTTGTGCACTGCGGCTGAAGAACTGCAATTCTCTCCACCCTTGTCCGCTTCATTATAAGATCAGCCCGGCGCGTCAATCGATGCTGCAACTTTTGCAGGCTACCACGATGCAGGACCTGCTGCACCCTGAACAGGAGAATTTCCTGAAAAGCCTTTCGGTCGCGTAAGAGCCCTTCAACCGAGAGATGACTTCAATTGTCAAAGGTCATGTTGCCATATGATCTTTATCATCCCGTCCTTTTTTATCTCCTTTTATCATTGCAGATCAATCACCTGGATATGTTCTTAGGCAAGATCGACATCAGTAATGAAACAACGGTCACCGATATAGTGATCAAAGACTATCGGACGGCTACCGTATTCCGGCGCTATGGTATCGATTATTGTTGTGGTGGAAAATTACCACTGGGGATGGTTTGCGACATACGCGGCCTCGACGTCGAGGTGATAAAGCAAGAGTTGATCGCTGCGTTACGTACCATACAGGTATCCAGCTCTACGGATTTTGCCAATTGGAGCACCCGGTTTCTGCTGGATTACATGGTGAATGTGCATCATGCCTACCTCCGGATGCATTTCCCTGATATTATTGAAACGACCAGAAGCTTTGTGGAAGGACATAAGAAAAAGTATGATTACCTCCCTGACCTGTTTGAAGCGCTGCAAGCATTGGAGGAGGAATTGATGAAGCAAATGGAAGAGGAGGAAGCTGTTCTCTTTCCCTACATATCGCAGATAGCGCAGGCCCACCTCCAGGATGAACCTTATGGTTCATTATTTGTACGCACAATGCGGAAGCCTGTAGCGAATCTTATCAATCACGGCGAAACTGTGGCCCGCTGTCTTCACGTTCTGCGTGACCTTACCCACAGTTATCAGCCGGCCCCGAATGCCTGCATCACACACCGGGTGTGTATGGCGAAATTGAAAGAGCTGGATCATGAGCTGATGCAGCATGTATACCTCGAAACGAACATCATCTATCCACGTGTAGTGGCTATGGAAGCCGCTATCACTGCGGCTGATTGAGGCCTTGGCCGTCTCCCTTTCATGCCACTTTGGGCTGGCTCTGCCATTTCATTTGCAACTTTGGGATGAGGGTATGGAGGCGGTCCCGGTAATCTGCCTGTAACCACTCGCGGTAATTCCTGGTTACGCTGCCCAGGCATTTCGTGTATTGTTTTACCCTCCAGTCGATCTCCTTCTCCAGTTCCTTTGCCAGGGCCAACGCATCGGCAACGGTATCGGCGTTCTCGACACACATGACGGCATGTTGCCGGATCGAGTCGCGCAGGACATTAATGGGCTTCTGACCTGCATCTGTGACCTTCCTGAATTCCTCCTGCACATCAAACGAAAGCTCAAGTGTATTTGGAAACTTTGAACGGAGATCAGAAGGCAACTGGTGGACATCCTGGTTGAGCTGGCTATTCATTTTCTCGGTGAACTCTTCCGGCTTATCAAAAATATACTGCCAGTCTACTGGTGCCTGCCATTCGCCAAACCTTTCAATATTATTGCCCAGATCTATGATCGTGAATGTTTTTTTATTTGGAAGGCGTCGTGATCCCCGGCCGATCATCTGGTGAAACAGCGTCAGTGAAGTGGTGGCGCGATTAAGTATCACGGCCTGTATGGAGGGCTCATCGAAACCGGTGGTCAATATGGAAACCGAGGTGAGGATGGCATTCTTCGTTTTCTTCAACCAGAGGAGGATCTCTTCGCGTTCCGTTGCTGAAGTACTGTTATCCAGGTGACGTATGGGATAGCCGGCATTTTTAAAATACTCACACACATTTCTCGAAGTGAAAATGCCATTGTTGAAGATAAGCGTCTTCTTGTTTTTTGCATTTGCTTCATAGGCCTGCAGCAAAAGCTCCAGCATTGCGGGTGATGAATACAATTCATCGGAGGTGGTGATCGTGAAATCTCCACCCGCACCAGTTTGAAGTGTATTCAATTCTACGTCATACCGCCAGGTTTTCGGTGTGGCAAGATACCCGCCCTGGATAAGGGCATTGATTGGTTCACCGGTTATCAGCCGTTCATAACTGTCGCGCATCGGAAAATCAGGATCCGAACTTAAGGGGGTTGCTGTGACACCGATGATGATCGCGTCGTCAAACGCCGTCATGAGTTTTTGAAAAGCATTGTGATGCGCTTCGTCGATGATCACCAGCCCGATTGTGCGCGGATCGAACTGCCCTTCTTCGATGCGATTTTTCAATGTCTCTACCATAGCAACAAAGCAGGGGGCATCGGTACGGCGGATGGTTTTCACCGAACTGTTAATAATCTTATTGCGTATGCCTGCCGCCTGTAGTGTGGCGGATGTCTGGCGGCAAAGTTCCACGCGATGGGTAAGGATGATTACCTTTTTCCCCGTATCACGGATGAATTTCTTTGCAATCTCAGAGAAGATCACCGTTTTTCCACCACCCGTCGGAAGTTGGTAGAGGAGCCGGCAGGGACCGGTGCAGTCGCTGATAGCGGTAAATAGCTTGTCAAGGTCCCTGCGTTGGTAATCGTAGAGTTTGTTGCGGGTGGAGGCGGATTTTCCGGTGGTCATGCGTTATTTGTGATTATGGCGTTCACGCTAACTGAGGCAAGCGGAGTGCCAATTGTTATGATATTTATTATTATTGCAATGCGGGATACTGCGAGTGAAGAAGCTGGTTCATCTACCAATCAAATACATCCTATGCCCTGGAACCCGGAGGTATACAACCAGTTCAAGTCGAAACGTCAGGAGCCTTTTCATGATATGATCACGCTTCTGCATGCCCGTCCCGGTATGAGCATACTTGATCTGGGATGCGGTACGGGTGAACTCACGGAAATTCTTGCATCCCGGTTTCCTGCAAGCAGGGTCATGGGGGTGGATACCTCGGCCGAGATGCTGTCGCGTGCACCCCGGTCAGAACGGCTTTCGTTTGTGCGGCGCTCGGTGGAAGAACAACTGGCCAGGGAAGAGAAATGGGATATTGTCGTTGCCAATGCGTCGCTTCAATGGATAAATGATCACCGCAGATTATTCCGGGAGATCATCCGGACAATATTGCCGGAGGGACAACTGGCGGTACAAATGCCCGCACAGAAGGAAAATCTGCTGAATCAGTTATTGGAAGAGTTGGTGCAGGAGCAACCGTATTTTGCCCGGCTTAAAAAGGTGGTCCGTCACTCACCGGTACTGACGCTTGATGACTACACACAGCTCCTTTACGAATTGGGTGCAAAGGAGACGGTCATATTCAAAAAAGTTTATCCCATAATTGCCACATCTGTCGATTCATTTTATGAATTCATTGCCGGCTCTGCACTTATACCTTATATGGAAGCTATGGAAGAATTAATGCGCCATTCTTTCAAAAAGGATTTCAAATCGCGGATCGCAGCGAAATTCAGCACCAGTCCGATGGTTTATTCATTCAAGCGGATCATACTGGTAGCACGTTTCTGAAGCTGGTGTAGCAAAGCACGGGATAATTATTGCAAAGGAGCTTCGTTTACTTATCTTAGCCGGAATCTGGAACTAATTAATACGATCATCCATGTTATACCCATTCATCTCCATCGGGCTCACTGCCGTGTTTATTATATATCTGCTATATGCCGGCCTGGTGAAAAAGAATCTCCGTTCACAACTTCACACAGTCGTATTTCCAGGATTGTTCTTCCTCATCGCCTGGTTCGTGATGTTCTTCCTGTTTCTGCGGTAGTTATCGCATTCGAGTGTGGGGAAAGTAAGGCGTTCATTGATCGGGAAGCATCTGGTTAAAAATATCCGGTAAATTTGGTCATGAACAAGACCAGCCTCGCAACGCATCTGGGAATAAGATATCCCATTGTCCAGGGTCCATTTGGTGGTGGACTTTCCTCTGTGGAATTGACAAAAACTGTTTCTGAATATGGCGCTCTTGGCTCATTTGGAGGCCAGCCTTATACTGCGGCGGAGATAGTTGATATATGCAATGCGATCAGAAAGGTTACGGGTAAGCCGTTCAATATAAATCTTTGGGTGAACGACAGAGACGAGGCGCTGTCCTCATTTGATGACGCTGCTTACAGCAAACTCACAGATATATTCAAACCATACTTTGATGAACTGGGTTTGCCGATCCCGCCAAAGCCCGGTGATCTGGGTCCAACCTTCCCTGACCAGGTGCAGGCAATCTTTGATGCACGGCCGGCAGTATTCAGTTTTGTATACGGAATCCCCGCGCCTGATATATTGGATCGGTGTCGCTCACTTGGAATTAAAACAGTGGGGAATGCCACTACCGCTGATGAAGCAGTTGCGTTGGAGTCGGCCGGTGTTGACATGGTGGTGGCTACAGGCTTTGAGGCAGGCGGTCACCGCGTTTCTTTTTTGAAAACGGCGGAAGATTCATTGACGGGCGTCTTTTCATTGGTGCCACAGGTAGTGGATCGTGTGTCAATACCAGTCATAGCTGCGGGTGGAATTGCCGATGCAAGAGGTGTCCGTGCCGCGATGGCCCTTGGTGCGAGTGGGGTGCAGGTAGGCACCGCATTTCTGGCAACAGATCAGTCTGGCGCAACAAAGCATCATCGTGATCGTTTGTTCAGCAGCGATGCGCGGGATACCACATTGACGAAGGTATTTACCGGCCGCCTCGCGCGCGGTCTGCGTAACCGGCTGACCGAAGAATTACGTGCGAAACAGAATGACATGGCTCCATATCCATTACAGGGACGATTCATGCGCGCACTTCGGGCTTATCCGGCAACGGGAGAAACGGATTCGCCCTTTCAGTCACATTGGGCCGGTCAATCGTCTCCCTTGCTAAAGCACCGGGATGCTTCAAAATTGCTGGGGGCATTGGTTGACGGTTTAACATGAAATGATTGCAGGGGTCAGTCATAAATAAACACTTTATTTGCAAAAAATTTCAGGACAATAATCCAGGCAATACTATGGCACAGGCATTATCATCAAAACTTGCTGAAAGAAGTCAATCTGTTTGTGAGCTCTGTGGTTCAGAACCAGCAACGATCGCTTTTGCTGTATCGCCAAAGGATCATGATAGCATAGATAATGAGGTAGCCATATGCGCGACCTGTAATACGGAAATGGAAAACCCTGCTTCATCTGTACACTGGAATTGCCTGGCGGGCAGCATCTGGAACCCAACGCCATCGGTGCAGGCACTCGCATACCGTTTGCTTTATAAATATAAAGACGAGCAATGGGCCAGTGAGATCATGACTTCGGTTGAGTTGCCGGAAGAAGTTGTCAACTGGGCATTAAGCGCCTACCAGGCAGAAGAAGTTCACAAGGACAGCAATGGAGAGATATTGAGCAACGGCGACACTGTTGTGCTGACCCAGCAATTAAATATCAAGGGCGCAAACTTCAATGCGCCTAAAGGAACGATCGTGCGCAAGATCCGGCTGGTGCCGGACAACACCGATCAGATCGAAGGGAAGGTCAACGATCAGATGATCGTTATACTTACCAAATATGTACGGAAGTCATAGGTCTTCTGCCCGCTTCGAAAGATTCTTATCATTTTTTTTATTCGTGCTAAATGCTGGCTAATGTCCTTCCTTAACATTAGCAGCCTTGTTTTTGCCTGCGCATGACACAGCCAGTATCTTAGAGGCTCCCGTTGATGACCAGTTGAATTGATCATTATTATTTCTAAAACGAGTTGACCCATGAGAAATCTTCCCCTCGTGTTATTGCTTTTAATCTCTCGTGCATTGTTTGCACAGGTAGCTGTTGATACAAAAGGGTATGATAGTAAAAACGGCAGCCGTTTAAAGGTCAGTGGAAATGTTATAAATGTATCGTGGCAGGCAGGGCAGGAGGGCCGCGGAACCCTGATACTGGATTTGCAACAGGGAAAGCCGCTGTTGCGGTCGGTCCGCCTGAAAAATGAAATTGTCAGCAATATCGACCCTGTCTTTCTTTTGTCGGTGGGTAAGCGGGACCTGGTTTCACAAAATGGCTGGAACATTTTCTTTGATAAGGTTCCACAAAAGCCGCACACCACGCATAAAATCACATTCGACAAGACCGGTGCTTCTGTGAGGAGTGAGGGTAACCGTACTGTCATTTCCATTGACCGGTTAAGCGCACCTGATTTTACCGGCTCCCTGGAAATAACGCTTTACAATGGCAGTCCACTCGTCAATATCGTAGCGGTTATGCAAACGGAAAAAGATTCCACCGCCATACTGTACGATGCAGGGCTGGTGGGCGATGCAGCTACATGGAAAAACATTTCCTATGCGGATGTCTATGGAAAGCTTAATGAGTTGGCGCCCGCGGCAACAGATACTGCCGTTAACCAGGCTGTAAAATACCGCACCATCATAGGAAGCAACAAAGGTGGTAGCCTTGCCGTGTTTCCGGCACCGCATCAATATTTCTATCCGCTGGATGAAGCATTCAACCTGAAGTTTACCTGGCATGGAAATAACTACCGTCGCCTTGTAAAGGGCCATGGCATAGGCATACGACAGGATCTTTATGGCGACAGGCGATTTGTTCCATGGTTCAATGCGCCACCGGGAACCTCGCAGCGACTGAATTTTTTCCTGCTACTTGGCAATGCAGGTGCAGCTCCCACGTTGGCAAGTGTGAAACGGTTTACAAATGATGATCGCTATGTCAGTTTACCGGGTTATAAAACCATGTCGAGCCATTTCCACAATGAATTCATCATGAGCGTCGTGATGAAAGGGAAGCCAGTGCCGGACACACCAACATTCGTAAAGGTATTTCGCGAGCTTGGTGTGGATATGGTACATCTTGGGGAATTTCACTACACCGCCAATCCCAAAGGTCCTGCAGAAAAAAGGCTGGCAGAATTGAAAGCGCTTTTTGATCTCTGTAAAAAATCATCCGGTGATAAATTCCTGCTCATACCCGGGGAAGAGCCAAATGAATTTTTTGGCGGGCATTGGATGCAGGTTTTCCCGAAGCCGGTAAACTGGATCATGTCACGCAAAGCGGATGAACCATTTGTAACGAATGATCCTGCATATGGTAAGGTGTACAGGATCGGGAATAGCAGGGAGATGCTGGAATTACTGAAACTTGAAAACGGCCTGGCCTGGACTGCCCATCCGCGAACCAAGGGGTCAACTGGTTATCCTGACAAATACAAACAGGAAGAGTTCTACCTCTCCGATCGTTTCCTGGGTGCGGCGTGGAAGCCAATACCTGCAGACCTGTCGCTACCCAGGTTAGGTGTACGCGTACTTGATCTGCTGGATGACATGAACAATTGGGGCCAAACGAAGCGCGTGATAGCGGAAGCAGACCTGTTTACTGTGGAGCACGAAAATGAGATGTATGCTCACATGAATGTAAATTATCTCCGGATGAAAGAGTTGCCAAAATTCAGCGATGGGTGGCAACCAGTCCTGGATGCAATCACGGCAGGAGAATATTTTTCGTCAACCGGTGAAGTGCTAATTCCCACGTTTGATGTTAAGTGGAAGAATGAAGCGGCAGAGGTTTCCTTCGAATTGAACTGGACCTTCCCGTTGAATTTCGCCGAGATCATCTGGGGAGATGGAACTAATGTCTTCCGGGAAAAGATCGACCTCCGCAGAACAACGGCCTTTGGTAAAGGGAAGTACATTAAAGCAATTTCAGGGAAAGAAATGAAATGGGTGAGGCTGGAGGCATGGGATATTGCCGCCAATGGCGCGTTTACGCCTGTGGTGAGGAGATGATTGTAGTTAAGGTTGAGGTTAAGGTTGAGGTTGCCAGCCGGAAATTGTCTCATGCAAATCTTAAAGCCCAAAACTCAAAACGTAAAGTTTAACCTTAACCTTAACCTCAACCTCAGCCTCAGCTTATTCTTTAACCAGCTTCCCTGAACCCGCGGCGGTCCTGATGTAGTACGCGCCCGGTTTGAGGTCAGCGATGTTTATTTGTAAAGTTTTAATTCCGCTTCCCACTGTTTTACGGCGCACCGTTCTTCCGAGCAGATCAGTGATGTCCACTGAAACGAGCGGCGCATCAGCCTGAATGGTTACTTGATTATTTGCCGGTACAGGATGAACCGTCAGCGCCGACTCTTTTCGAATCGTGGCTGTCACGATCTTACTGTAAGTAAATTTCCCGTCGATGTCCGTCATCTTCAGGCGGTATTTGTTCATACCGGCAGCCGCGTCGTTGTCTATGAAGTGGTAAGACGTTGCAGTACTGCTGTTGCCCTGTGCATTTACCTGCCCGATCTTTCTGAATTCATTGCCCCCAGTTGCGCGTTCGATGTCGAAATGGCTGGTGGAGGTTTCGGTGGCTGTTTTCCAGTCAAGCCTGACCGATTGCTGCTGCACTCTTGCGGTGAAAGAGATCAGATCAACCGGAAGTGTCTGCAGCCAGGGATCGGTGAGTTCAAACCAGATGCGATTCGTGAAATATTCGCCTGAGGTATGGTTGGTGTACTTTATGTCGAAATACTGTTTTCCGCCATAATAGCCCGTGTACTCGATCCACCGCATCACCAGATTGATCTGACCCAACGGCCCGTTGAGGTAGATGCTGTCTGTATTATGGCCCCATCCAGTTACACCATCGTATGTGCCTTCATAGATATAGCCAGTCTGCATGGATGCCCGGAAGGGGTTCACGATATGAACAGTCACAAGATCCCTTGAGTCGCCGGCAAGATAATTTTCCATTACGCTGGCCCAAAGGGGGTGGCTGAGATAATTGAATTTTGTGCTGATGATGTACCAGTTTGCACCATGTGTAATGAGGTAATCCGGTTTGCCATCGTTATTGAAATCTTCGGACAAGCCTGCAATGGTCAGGTTTACAGGATAGCTGGGCTGGTAGTCGAAGACAGAGCGCTCGGCTGCAAATGCACCGCCGGAGTTCCTGAAGATGGAAAGACCGGTGTAACCCGTAGTGGACAATGATGGCCGTCCCGCAATGATATCGAGATCTCCGTCTGCATCATGATCGGTCAGCGTTATCTGTACGCCGCCACTGCCTGATAAAGGAGCGCGAAGTACCTCTTCAGTGAATACACCATTTGTATTTCGGTAGAGGGCAACCCAGGTGGCCGAACTGCTGCCAAGTACGATGTCCTTGTCACCATCACTGTCTACATCTCCGATTACCAGGCCACTGTTGGCGGAAGAATATGTCCGGCCGCTGATCGACAATGTCGCCAGGTCCTGCATAGTGAAGGTGCCGCTGCCATTGTTACGATATAGTTTGAGCCTGACTGGAGAGCCACCGGCAACGATGAAGTCGAGGTCACCATCATTATCCATATCGTCCGCTACCACAGGGCTCGCGATCGCCAGGCCCGTTATGACGGTCTGACCGGCAAATGCCCCACTTGGTTGTTGAAGAAAAAGAACGGTAGTGGTACTGGACAGAATGAAATCGATCCTGCCATCGCCGTTGAAATCACCTGACACCGTATTGAAAGCACTGATGGGTAAGGAAGCCTGCGGAACCAGGGTGCTAATACCATACGCTGATGTTGCGAGATCGTATGAGAGCCGCACCAGTCCGATTGTGGCGAGATGGAATACCAGTTCAGGATTGCCATCATTTTCGATGTCTGTCACAAATGGTTTCCTGGACGTTCCTACCGTGTACCCAGCCATTGCCGGGACCAGATCTGACATCAACACGGCGCGGGTCGCAAGGCCACTGCTGTCTGCCAGAAAGAAAGCGGGGTTATTGTTTTTGAAAACAAAATAATCTTTATATCCATTCCGGTCAATGTCAAACATGACACCAGGCACGTGACCGGCATCGAGGGTTTCAAAGCGACGGGCCTGGAAAATTTGTGCGGATGATGGTGTAGCGAAGACGGCCATGCACAGGACTGCAAGTAGCCGGGCAAAAGGTTGTTTCATGGTGGAGCGTGGATTTTTTCGGCAGCGAATTTCTTTTGAAAAAATGCCCAGGTGAAACCATATTGATCTGGATTAAGAAGATTTCTTTACGACTACGTAACTATCCGAATCAATCAGTGAGTAAGTATACCATTATAAGGAAAATGTTTGATGCGACGCGGAGGTAGGATGCCAGATACGGGATGTAGATAGACAAGGAGCGAAAAGGAGAACGAGAGCGGGGCTGAAACGTAAGCTAGGCTGATGTGCTACGTGTTGACTTTTGAATTTTGACTATTAACTTTTGAGTTTTGAGTTTAGACTGGCTCCGCACTTCACCGCAGTATCTTCTCCATCTTCTTGCCCTTAGCCAGCTCGTCGACCAGTTTATCGAGGTAGCGGATCTGTTGGGTGAGCGGTGTTTTTATATCTTCTACACGGTAACCGCAAATGACGCCCGTGATCAGGTGGGCATTTGGATGAAGAGTCGCCTCACTGAAAAACGTGGCAAAGGTTGCCTTCGAGTCGATGAATTTCTGTAGCTGCTCATCGCTGAATCCGGTCAGCCAACGAATAACCCTGTCCAACTCTTCTTTTGTTCTTCCCTTTCTTTCCACTTTTTGCACATACATCGGGTAAACACCGGCGAAAGTGATTTTCGCAATCTTTTCATCATGGGCGGGAGTTACATTCATATCATCTGTTTTATTGAAAGAATTGGAGCTGAAAATACGAAATTCGGCTGGCAGCCATCTTCTGGTATCAAACTTGGGTAACTTTACCTCATAAAACAATCAATCATCATGAATGACATTAAAAATAAGGTCGCTTATATCACCGGCGGCAGTAAGGGAATTGGATTGGGAATTGCAAAAGGGTTGCTGGAAAAAGGCATGCGCGTGGCTATCACGAGCCGGTCATTGGCTGCGGCTAAAAAAGCTGCCGACTCGCTTTCTTCCGACCCCGACCGTGTCCTTGCGCTTGAGTCCGATGTCAGTTCAATGGCGTCCGAGCAAAAAGCGGTCGAAGCCGCCCGGAAGCATTTCGGGCAGATAGATGTTGTGGTCGCAAATGCTGGTGTCGGGCACCTCGTAAGTTTCGATGAGATCAGCGAAGCTCAATGGAATGAGACGATCAATACCAACCTTACCGGGGTTTTCAATACCGTGAAATCTGCCCTGCCATCGCTGAAAGAGTCAAAGGGTTACGTGATCACCATTGCCAGCCTGGCGGGCACTAATTTTTTCGAGAATGGTACAGCATATAATGCAAGTAAATTCGGGCTGGTTGGTTTTTCCCAGGCGCTGATGCTGGATGTACGCAAGCATGGGATAAAGGTGACCACCATAATGCCCGGATCCGTGGCAACTGAATTCAATGATCATAAGGTTTCCGACAGCGATGCCTGGAAGATTCAGCCGGAAGACATCGGCGAGATCGTCGTGAGCCTGCTCGAAATGCATCCTCGCACGCTGCCAAGCAAGGTAGAAGTAAGACCATCAAAACCTGGCAAAGGATAACTTAGGTTAAAATTATATGTCTTTAAGCCTGGACTATGTCGGATAAGCATAAACAAATCCTGCTGGCTGGTAACGCAGCAATCGAGCGGGGAGATCATGAGGGTTTCCTGCTCTATTGCACAGAAGACACGGAGTGGATTTTTGTTGGTGAGCAAACGTTGAAAGGGAAGGAGGCCGTCCGTCAATGGATGGCCGATTCCTACCCGGTTCCTCCACGGGTAGCTGTCGACCACCTGGTAGCGGAAGGCGATCATCTCATTGCAATTGGCGAAGTAACCATGTCGGATAACGCAGGTAAGTCAGCAACATATTATTACAGTGATGCATGGACATTCCGGGATGGGCTCATCGCTGGTCTGAAAGGATTTGTGATCGAAAAAAAATAACAGCGGTCAACGCCCTGCCGGTATTTGCGCGGCTCAACTCCATTTGGCCATAAAAGCAGCGAACGCTTCCCGGTATTGTTCCCCTACGGGGATCATGACCTTCCCTGCATGGACAGAGGATTTCGTCATCGCGGTGATCTTGTCCAGCGCTATGATATAGGAACGATGTAAGCGCATAAATTTTCCTCCAGGCAATTTTGATTCAAGCGCTTTCAGGCTGGTAAGTGAGAGGAGGGCTTCGCCATCGGTTTTCCATACTTTCACGTAGTCTTTCAGGCTTTCAATGTATACGATCTCATCAAAAGCAATGCGCACCAACTGGTAGTCCACTTTCAGAAAAAGATAATTGCTGCTTTCCGGTTCAGGTTCCGGGCGAATCTCACCGCCTGATGCCGGTTTGTGGATCAGCTCGTAATACCGGAGGGCTTTGTTGGCGGCACGGAGAAACTCTTCATAGTTGAAAGGTTTCAGGAGATAATCCAGGGCATCCACTTTGTATCCTTCCAGCGCAAATTGGTTGTAAGCAGTTGTGAAGATAATGCGGGGCCCCCCAGGTCGTTTGTCGAGTACACGCCCTAGCTCGATACCATTAAGGTCGGGCATTTCAATGTCGGCAAATATCAGGTCGATCTGCTGGTTGTGAATCGCTTCAAGGGCAGCAATGGCACCGGGGTACTTGCCAACAAGCTCCAGGAAGGGTGTCTGCGCAATAAACTTTGTTACAAGTGCCAGCGCCAGTGGTTCATCATCAACGGCGATACATTTCAATTTCATTTCAGGTCAATTGTCAGGTGTACAGTATAAATGCCATTGTTGCTGCCGGTCTCCAGTTTGTATTTACCCGGGTAAAGAAGTTCCAGCCTTCGCCGGGTGTTTACCAGGCCAATGCCCGGGTTCGCGTCCAGTGTGGTGCTGTTGTGATGAATGATGGAATTGCTCACTTTCAGATCGAGTACACCTTCATACCGAGCCACACTGATGCGGATATAGCTTTCTTCGGTGGTGCTTACGCCATGTTTGAAGGCATTTTCCACAAAGGGTAAGAGTATCATTGGCGCCATCTGGATGTCACGCATACCGGGACTGATTTGGAGGTCAACTTTGACAGCGTCGGTCAGCCTGAGTTGCATCAGGCTGATGTAGTCGCGGATGAAGTCGATCTCCTGTGTCATCATGGTCTGGCTTTGCTGTGTATCGTAGAGCAGGTAGCGCATCATGCGTGACAACTGGTGAACAGCCTTGCCGGCCATCTGTGCATCGGTTTGGGTCAGCGCATAAATGTTATTCAGGGTATTGAAAAAGAAATGCGGATTTATCTGCGCCTTGAGGTAGGATAGTTCTGTGTTCAGCTTGTCTTTTTCCACCTGTTCGCGTTCCTGGCGGTCGCGCTGCCATTTTTGTATAACGGTCATGCTCGTGCCGATCACAATTACCAGGGCACAGATGATCACGGTGAGCGTGTTGACGCGGCGTGCCGCCGGAAAGCGCAATGGGGGCGGCTTCCATGCCTGCAGGCTGAAATCCCGGTGAATGGTGCTGAGTGCAGATTCTACCCATGCATTGATCACGATGATACTGCCTACCATCGCCAGGATGACAACCAGGTAAATCACGGTGCGGTTATTCAGCAGCAGCCTGGGTACAAGAATAAACGAGTTCACATAGAAAGCCGCTATGAGAAGGGCAAGTGTTGTGAATTGCGTCAGCCATAACCTGGCAGAGATATCCTCTCCATACCACAGCGGTTGGCGAAAGAACGCAGCGATCCCAAACACGCTCCATGCGAGCACGTGAATCAGGATAGTGATAAGTCTGCTGTTTGACCGTTGTTGGATCATTCCCGGTTTTTTTTGTTCGACCGCTGCGAACGCGCTGCAATATCTGTTATCGGGCAGTGGTGACAAATTTAAAACGCCGTTTCCGGGACGGTAATAGATAAACCCGCATTTTTCACCGTTAATCCGGTGATCTTTCTCTGCGGAAGGGCTTGATGGCATATCAAAGGTCAAAACTCCCTCTTTATCTATACCCGTTATGGACTCGTCGATCTGATTTTCACCGCGCATTGGTGCATTCCATATTTGTAGTGCACCAAACTATAAAATCATGAAAAAGCATACTATCGTCACCGCCCTGCTCATAGGCTATTGCCTCTTGTTGGTAAAGGTGATGATCTTCAAAGATATTCCGGCATTCCGGATCGGCAGCCTGACCCTGGATTACGGGGGGCAAAATGGCGGCCACCCCGCGAACCTTGTCCCCTTCAAGACCATCCTGTTCTATCTCGATGCGAACCGGGGCCTGATGAACGCGGTAGTAAATCTGGCGGGAAACATCCTGCTGCTCGTGCCGGTCGGTTTCCTCATAGCGAGCCGTTGGAGCATGAATTGGTTGCGAATGGCCATTTTGGGAGTGGCAGCCGGTTTGCTGATCGAGCTGACGCAGTTAAAATTGAAAGTGGGCATCTTTGATATCGATGACGTTATGCTGAATGCAGTGGGTGTGATGCTCGGTTATGGGTTGCAGTTGCTGACCAGTCGCTGGTTTCGCACAGAGCAATACTGGAAATTATCCGCTGCGATGATCGTTGGTGTTGTGGCTGCCGGCGCGTTGTTATTCATCGTTTATCCAAAAGATGAGCTCAATACCCGATACGTGATTAGAGACGTGCAGCCCGATGCAGGTCGCCGGGCAATGATGATAAAGAATGCCGTCGGCAGTACTGATCTCTGTAATGGCACGGGTGGTACCGGCAAAGTTGTAGGCGTGGAAGAGAAGCAACTCAAGGTCAGGCTCAATAACGGAAAAGTCCAAACGGTATTCCTGTCAAAGAATACAGTCATATTAAATGCTGGAGGAGCGGCCACGGTGAGTGACCTGAAGATCGGTGCCCGTGTGACGCTTGTGATAGACCTGGGTAATATTGCCTCGGCGGTGCTCGTCTGCAATAATGCCCCGCGCCAGGTATGATTGGTCGTGATTGACCTTTTTTTCGTCGGATCAGGCCGCGGCAGGGGATCGGGTAAGTTTTACCTTAGCGAAAACAAAACTATCAACTATGCGACAGCTAAACCCTTACCTGAATTTTGACGGCCAGGCCGAAGAGGCTTTTACTTTTTATAAATCTGTGTTTGGTGGCGAGTTTGTCATGCTTCAACGGATGAAAGACGCACCGGGCACCGAAAATCTCCCGGAGAATGAGCGTGATCGCATTATGCATATCGCCTTGCCGATCAACGATACCACCGTGCTGATGGCGTCTGATTGTGTGCCTTCAATGGGACATGTACTAAAAGTGGGCAACAACAATTATATCAGCGTGTCCGTGAACACGAGGGAGGATGCCGATCATCTTTTCAATGGCCTATCTGCCGGTGGCAGGATCGAAATGCCCATGGCCGATATGTTCTGGGGCGATTATTTCGGCAGCTTTGCCGATAAATACGGCGTGCAGTGGATGATCAGCTACAGCACCAGGAACTAATCTCTGAATAAATTGAACCCCGGCCCTGACCGGGGTTATTTTTTTCGTTTTCTTTTCCCAAAGGCGACCATCACGGGAACATGATCGCTGTGTTTAGTCCAGGCATCATAATCGCCAATCTCCACACTTTCAAGCTTGCGAAGCAGGCTGTCAGAGGCGAAACAGTAGTCCAGGTGGTAGGGCTTGTCTTTATGGCGGTATAAATAAAATGTGGGATGGTGCTCGGTGCCAGGCAACTGGTCGTAGTGGTGATGATAAACACTATGGATATGGTGAGAGGCCAGTTTGGAGACTACCAGCGAATGGCTGCCATGAACCGCATTTTTCCTGTCCCAGATGGCGTTGCTGTTAAAATCACCGATGAGAATGGCGGGTTGATCCGCGAGAAGCTTTTCGTAATAATTGACAGCCTTCCAGACCTGTGTAACGTACCGCCCGTCGGCATCATCCGGGTTGTAGGCCCAGACGATAAAAAGGTTGAACCGGAATGATTTGCCGGTCACTTCCAGCGGCACGATCATCTGGAACTGGTCGTTGTATGTTTCGTGCACGCGAAACCGGTAATTGCAATAGGAGAAAACCGCGAGCCCTTTGTGCTGATTTTTTCCGAACCACAGTTGATCCTTGGGCCGATGTGTATCTGTATTGACTAATTTGTCCGGATGTTCGCACTCGATCACGACGAGAATATCCGGTTTGTATTGCAGGATAGTGCCGGCTTTTTTTCTGAAAGCCATGTTACAATTCCAGGAGATGATTCTCATGACGGGAAGTTATGACGGAACTGGCAGATCAGGATGGATTTCAGGCTGCCGGTGTGATTGCGTTGCTAGGATGCGGTCACCTTATTGAAGATGTGTCACTTTTCTAATCCCGATAGATTGCACGAAGAATATAAAGTTTATATATTGTGCGGATTAGTAGTTGTCTAAATCCATACTCATGTTCAAAAAGGTTACTGGCTTTTTGTTAGTGTTGCTTGTTAGTGTTTCTGTTTCCGCACAAAAAAACAGCGCGTCCAAAACAAAGAAAATCCTTACTGCCAATGAATGGGAACACAAGTATTCCATTGTAAAGGGAAAAAGGGAAGAACTGGCCGATTATGAAAAAGGAAGGCGGCTTGTTTTCATGCCATCCAGGGAGATGATCTATGAATATCGCCCAGGGCAGGAAAATATGATCTTCATTCATGAAGGGACGATCGAAGCCGATTATTTTAAGTACCGGGACCGCATCGAAGAACCCCAGATGATGATTGACATGGACAAACTTGCTGAAGGTATATTGGTTTTCAGCAGTGAGTTTGGTTCAGGTACAGAATATGTGTATGAGCCGGCAGGGGAGATTAAAGGGAAAGGATACCCTGCGGGAAAGTATAAGGTTGTAGATGGCGATCCGCCGATGCAGGAGATCGACCCAGGTGTGCTTGACCTCGTGAAGTCCATCAACGATGAGCTGCAAAAGGCTTCCGGGCAGTTGTTTTTCTATGATAAGAATAAAGAGCGGTATTTGATAAAAAGCCTCAAGTTTGAACCAACTGAATATGGTGTCAGATACACGCTGGTCTATGACTCAAAGAATACAAAAAACAGGAGCTATTCCTATGAGATCTACCCAGAGTCGATCGATGAAGTGGTGGAAGTAAAGACAGACCCCGATTCAAGGGTCGGCCAGCTGAAGCTGAAGATGGACAACGAGAACACTTTTTATGTGTCCTCGGATAAAGAGACGTCGCTGATCAAGTCAGCCTCGATTGATTTTTATAAGGAGTCCGCCAGTACGTTTAAGGATCTGAAGAAAAAGTTTGAGGATTTGAGCATGGCCTACCTGATCGGCCGCGACACGCGGCTCGATTTCATCGAGGACCAGATCGAGACTGGCAGGTCGGTGTGGGTATCGGTAAATGGTTCTTCCAATACGTACAAGGTTTCCGCGGTTGACGTGGCGGGAAACAAGCTGTATATCCATTATAACCTCGAGCTGGTGTCCCTGACAGACACAAAAAAGGGGTCTTATCTGACAATCGTACCGCTGAAGGAGATAGCGGATCTGAGTGTAGAAAAAACAAAGAGCAAGCCGCTGACGCTGTTGCTGCACAGCCGGCGAAAAACAGGTTTTGAAACTTACCGCTATTCCGACGGCAGCTATGTGCCCGGCACGCGGGTGAATATGATCCCCTTATTCAATTATGGCGAACTCGGCTGGAAGCAGCAGCGGGTGGAGGGAGTGATGAAACAGTTGATCCGCGATGATGGCGGAGATGATCTGAAGGTGACTTATAATCCGTAGGGGTTGAGGTTGAGGTTGAGGTTGAGGTTAGGTTGCGGGTGAGGTTCACGCAAATCCCGAGGGATCGGGACGAAGCCTCGGGAGCAACGTGAGCAAAGAATCTTTAGATGATAAAGGCTTTCTTCTGATTGATGATTTTAGCAGAAATTAGAACAAGAACCGGGGTGAACCTGGCCACAGTCGTTTGTCAGGGCCCTTCGACCCTTCGGCAGGCTCACTTCGACAGGCTCACTTCGACGGGCTCAGTGCAGGCAGTGCAAGCAGGGCAAGTACGCTAACTCACTTCGTTCGTTAGCTACGCAGGGACCGGGGCGTAATTGGTTTCAAAGGGAAATGACCGGCAAGGACGCGCATTGGACCCGAGCGTAGTTTTTTTTGCCTCTTTTTTTTGAAAAAAAAGAGGATAGTGAGTGCGGGGCGCGCGGAAGCTGGTATGGAGAGTTTCACGCAACTCCCGAAGCAAAAGAAGCAAAGAACACACAAACTGAACATGCCGTATGCTTCATCTCACAACACCCCCATATCCTTGCAGTATGCAATCAATTGCTCGTTCTTCGTGATCTCCAGGGCGTCCTTGATGGCGTTCAGGCGCTTTTCAATGCTGCTGAGGCTTGATGGTTTGATATCTTTTGATCTCAGGTAGGCGGGTATGTCTTTCTGGTGAAAGCCCTCTGACAGGAGAGAGATGATGGTGAGATCGAATTCACTGAACTGGTGGGTGTTTTGTGGACGCACAAGCTGAGCCACTCCCCGCGGGATATATTGATGGCCCCTGGCTATCGCCTGAATCGCTTCGCGCAATTCGCGCGCGTCATTGCGGGCCTTGCGGACGAAGCCATCGACCAGCTGTTCATTGATCATCGCACGAATGGTTGCCGGCCGGTTCTCTGCAGAAAACACGAGTACTTTCAAATGTGGCTGCACCTTTCGTGCTGCAGCAATAAGTTCTACACCGCTTTGCAATTTTTGCCTGTTCCCGTCATCATCGAACGACAGGTCCGTGATCAACAGGTCATAAGGATCGTTGGTGAGGCTATTCGTGATCCTCGCCAGGGCGTCGTCACAATAATAGACGTGATCAACGCGGGCAATCTTCAGCTCACCCAATGTGTGTCGTAAAGAGAGATTCGCACTCTCATGGTCTTCGGCTATTAATACGCGGTCAATCATGTTGATGGTTTTCCACCGGCAGGGTGACATCAATTTTTGCCCCCTTGTTACCGGTGCGGTCAAAATTAATCGACCCGCCGATGGCAATAATCCGGTTAACCGTACTGCGCAAACCATTGCCCTGTACATCGGAAGTTGGCAAACCGACACCATCGTCGCGGTAGCCGATCAGTACGGCATTTGCTTCCGTCTTAAATTTCACCACTACATTTTCAGCGTGGCTGTGTTTTTTCATGTTTATCATTAATTCCTGGAGCACCTGCCTTAGCTCTGCCTGTACACGAGGCGACAGCTTTTCCAGGCAACCTTCCACATCGCCAACCAGGAGGATCTTTCGCGATGGACTTCCAAAGGAGCTCAGCATGGCGCTCAGCGATTGCCCTCGTGCGGTATCGATGGTTTCCTCCGGGCCGTCATAAGAGATGTCGCGCGACTTTTCATACAATGTTTCTACGCGATCAAGGATCTCTTCCTTATCAATGACGGGCTTGTGTTCCAGGTCATTCATGATGCGGTAGAGGCCGTTGGCGACGACGTCATGAACTTTTTGAGAAGTCTTCAGTTTATTTTCCCGGATAGCGGTTTCCGCTTGCTGTTGCATCCGCCTGCGTTTTCGCCTATAGGCCATCCATACCATCAGCACCGTTACAATCGCAAGGGAGAGGATCACATAGAGCAGCAGGCGTTGACGGGTGATGTTTTGCTGTAGTACAAGGTTGTCGGATTTTGCTTTTTCTGCATCATAGCGAATGAGGGCAAATTGATTCTTGGCAGCGTTGCGGGCTGTTTTCAAACTGCTGTCGACGATGTAAAACGTTTCAAAAAGCTGCTTCAGTTCCCCGGTCGGGCTTTGCTTGATTAGTTTGACCAACGCTTCCAACCGGTCGTCGGCGTTATTTAATTGCGTGGCGGTCTCATACATTTTTCGTGCGTAGATCCTTGAGGAGTCGGCATCGAAATCTCCATAGTAGTCTGCAAGATGAGCATAGCTCGTTGTCACACCGGCTGAGTCCCCTACATCCAGCCTCATTGACAATGCCCGATGAAAATCATTGACGGGATTAAACCCAGGGTTCAGCAACCAGCGTGCCCTCGCCTGATTCGATATGATCCTGGCAAGGATAACATTGTCAGCAGGTTTCTGCAGGAGGGCCGAATCCATTAAGCGGAATGCGGCCTCATATTCGCCTTTTTTCTGCAGGGCTACTGCTTTACCGTTTGCCAGGTTGAGAACGTAATCCCGCATGTGTGTGAACGATGCGGCTTTATCATAGTGCCGTATCGCCTCGTCAGGATTCTTAAACTCATTGGAAATATTCCCAAGCATAGTGTAATCGGAAAACAGGCAACTGTCATGTCTGGGATTCGTCGGGTCCAGGCTGGCGATCGAGGCGAGGAGACTTTCCTGCGCCCCAAAATAATCACCGGCGTCGTACTGGATTGCGGCCATATGGTTGTAGGCTTTGCCCTTCTGCAGGCTATCGGTGGCTGTGGCAACGACTTTATTGAAGAAGTAAAAGGCTGAGTCCTTTTTCCCGTAATAATCCAGGTAGTAGCCCATGTCATAGTAGTACTTGTTCAGGCGGTCATGTAACGTATTCAGTTTATTGCGACAGCCTATCATGCCGATGGCTAACAGGATAATGACGGGGGTCAGTCGAATCACTGCTGGTTAGTTTATTTAAATATAAACTTTCGCCGGAATTTTATGAGCAAGAAAAAAGGCAGGACGGGCCTGCCTTTAGGTCAACTAGGAAACCGGTGGTGGCGGCGGCGGCGGGGGTGGAGGTGTTGGCGCGCCGGGCGGCACGTTGCCGGTTTCGCCTCCCGTCTCATTTTCAATGGACATGGGATTGAGGAGGCAGTCGATTGAATGCAGGTGATCTTTCTGGGGACATAACAATGTCGCCAGGTATATAATCAGTTCGATCATGTTACTGTTTTTTTTGGGTAAAAAAATTCCGGCCGCCCGCAGGGAGCGGTCGATGATTGAAATAGGAAACCCGTGAAAAGCGCTTTTCACGATTGGGGAAGGGAGAGCGTTCCTCGAGGCTTGATTGACACCTTCCCCGGTTGAAAATCTTACCGCGAGGTCGGCTCTCATGTCAACAGTCATAATCGTTGACAAAACGAAAATAGAGCAGTGTATTAGGTTGATTACTAAACGATTCCGGTAATTCCGATCTTTCCGATTATTCCGGCGGCCTCCAACAAATTCCGGGAAGCCGTAACGCATTATTCCGGAAATGCAGGTACATTAGGGCTCTGATGCAATCACCTCCGCAACCACTGCTATACGTTGATTATAGGAATCTGGTCATACAGACCTATCGTGAGAAAAGTGAGGATGGGACCTTGCCCATATATTTGATGCGCCCGACAGCAGCCGGTCTCCGAAGAGAATGTATAACGGTCTATGCGGAGCGCTATAATACTAAGGACGAGCGTTGCCTGCGGGCATTTTTTGGGGCCGCGCAAGAAGGAAGTTTTCAGCGCGTAATAGCAAATTGCCACAGGGACATATTTATCCCTCTTGTGAATTTTTTACGCAATCCGGCAATTGAAACGGATCAGAAAAATTTGGAGCTTCTGGCGTGGCTGTTAGATTTCAGACCCCGACCTTTCGTAACGGGCATGCGCCTCCAGGGAGCAGAAGTTATAATCCCGCATACTGCAAAGGCTGAAGTAATAACCAGAGAGGACGAGACTATTGCAATAAGCTCTGATCGCCACCCTCCCGGAATTACAAACTGGCGAAAACTGACGGCTGTGGGAATAGTGATGATT
>JAEZAM010000075.1 GCA_023430465.1 Bacteroidota bacterium
CACTCCGCACTCCGCACTTTCATTCAGCCTCTTCACCCTTGTACACCTCTAACCCCGGGATTAATGACACGAGGTACATGGTGCACGGCCAGCGAGGGCACTTACTTACCGTACAGACCGCAAGGAGCGACTCCACAACTCCGCCCTCCGCACTCCACACTCCGCACTTTCATTCAACCTCTTCACCCCTGGACACCTCTGACCCCGGGATTAATCCCTGCTTAATGACACGGAGTACAGGGTGCACGGCCAGCGAGGCGCGTACCTGCCGTACAGACGGCTAGCAGCGACTCCACACTCCGCCCTCCGCACTCCGCACTTTCATTCAGCCTTAACCTCAGCCTCAACCTCAACCCGCCACTCATCAAAAACCCTTGTTAAAAGCCTGTAAGCGTATGAATTCCTTTGAATTTGCGTTATTTTTGAGATATGCATCAAGCACTAAAATACCTATTGAATATGAAGAGACTACCTATCGTGATCCTGATGATCGTGGCGGCATCATTCCTGACTTTCCAGACGATGGGCAGGAGCAACAAAACTCCCCCGGATAAATACGAGGCTATCCTCAAACTTGTAGGCGAAATGCTTTCCCAGGCACACTATAGCCCACAGGACATCAATGATGATTTTTCTAAAAAAATCTTTGCCAAGTTCACCAAAGATCTTGATCCCGAGAAGTCCATGTTCCTGCGGTCGGATATCGCGAACCTGCGCAAGGAATATGAAACAAAAATCGACGATGAGATCAAAGGTGCTCCTGTGACCTTCTTCAAAGCCGCGGGTGTGATCTTCAACAAGCGTATGGAAGAATCCGCTGCAATCGTTGCGGAATTGCTCGCCAAACCTTTCGAATTTACCACCGACGAAAAAGTTTTGCTGGACGGCGATAAGCTCGATTATCCCGCAAATACGGCCGAGGTAAAAGAACGCTGGCGCAAAAAACTCAAGTACCTCACCCTCGAGCGTTACGCTGAGCTGCTTGATATCCGGGAGAAAAATAAGGGCAAGGCGGACTTCGTCGTGAAGACCGATGCGGAGTTGGAAAAAGAGGCCCGCGAGAAAACGAAGAAGGTCATCGATCGCATGTTTGAGCGGTTCCGTTTCAAATTCAACGACGATGACAAATTCAATGTATTCGTGAATGCCATCACTACTACAATGGACCCCCATACTGAGTTTTTCCCGCCGGTGGATAAACGATATTTTGATGAAGAAATGAGCGGCCGGTTCTTTGGTATCGGCGCATCCCTCCAATACGACGAAGGAAACATCAAGGTGAGCAGCATCGTAACGGGAAGTCCTGCCTGGAAATCGGGCGAATTACAGCCGGGCGATGTCATCCAGAAAGTGGCACAGGGTAAGGAAGAGGCGGTTGATCTCACAGGTTTCATAGTGACCGATGCGGTGAAACTCATCCGCGGTAAGAAAGGCACCGAAGTAAAACTCACCGTGAAGAAAGCAGATGGAACGGTAAAAGTGATCAGTCTTATCCGCGACCAGATCGTGCAGGATGAAACCTTTGCCCGCAGTGCAATCGTGAAGAACGGCAATTCCAAGATCGGTTATATTTTCCTGCCCGAGTTCTATGCTGATTTTGAAAACCCGAACGGCGCAAGAAGTTATATCGACGTGGAAAATGAAGTGAAAAAGCTCAAAGAGGAGCAGGTGGATGGCATTGTCATAGACCTGCGCAATAATGGTGGTGGCTCTCTGTATGATGTTGTACAAATGGCCGGGCTATTCATCGAAGATGGTCCGATCGTACAGGTGAAGGACAGGGAGAACAAAGCAAGCGTGTTGCGTGATAAGAATAAGAACGTATTGTACTCGGGCCCTCTGGCAGTGATGGTGAATGAGTTCAGCGCTTCGGCGTCGGAGATATTTGCCGCTGCAATCCAGGATTATGGCCGCGGTGTTATTATCGGCAGCACCTCCACTTATGGAAAGGGCACGGTGCAACGCAATATCGGGCTTGATCCTGAAACTGGTTTCTCCATGTCCAACTCAGAGCTTGGAACGGTGAAACTAACCCTGCAGAAATTCTACCGGATCAATGGCGGCTCGACGCAATTGAAAGGAGTTGCTTCGGATATAGTATTGCCTGATCAGTTGGAGTACCTCAAAGTGCGCGAAAAAGATGATCCGGATGCCTTGCCCTGGGACGAGATTAATAAATCGCCCTACGCTTCCTGGAATGCCGGATACGATCTTAAGACCATCCAGCAATTGAGCGCTCAGCGTGTAGAAAATGACGAAGTATTCTCTGCAATCAAGAAGAACACGGAGTGGCTGGCAAGTCAGAACGATAAAGAATATTCTCTCCAACTGGATAAATACCGCAAAGAGCAAAAGCTGATCCGTGCTGCCTTTGCACAAAATGATTCTCTGCTGAAACTCCGTGCAGAGAACAACGTGACTGCGTTAACGATAGAAGTGGATAAATGGGCAGATGATAAGGCTAAGCAGGAAAGATTTGCACAATGGCTCAAAGCCCTTCGCAAAGATATTTACCTCGACCAGGCGGTCAAGGTGGTAGGTGATATGATCAATCAGCAGAACCTGGCTAAAGCAACACCAGCGGAGGAGAAGCCGAAGAAAGCGTTCTGATGAGGATGAGGTTAAGGTTAAGGTTGAGGATGAAGCCTGGAATAGTTGTTGGAAACTATCACAACTGCATAACGAATAAAAGGAAGCCGAAAAGCTTCCTTTTATTATTCTAACTATAAGATATAGAATCGAAGTATTTGGTTTGGAAAACAATTCTCAAAGTCTGCACCAGTCTCACCTCAACCTTAACCTTAAACTCACTCATCCCAGGTACCGTTCCCTCGTCACATTGATATGATGCAATGCATGCCCGATGATGGTATAACCCAATGCCAGCACGTAGGTAGGATTTGTGCCGGCTGTTCCTTCCCCTTCGAGTTGCTCGGAGGAAAAAGATTGAAACAATAGTTCGGAGGAGCGGCGAACAACTTTGAACTCCTCCACAAGTTTCTCCCAGGTCCGGCGGTCGGCCTGGGCCGTAGCGGCAAAATGGTTTTCGTCAAAGGGCTGCAACACCGTCTTATCAAAGCGGGCAAATCGCAATGCCCTATAAGCAAACACCCGTTCTGCATCGATCACATGCTGCAGTACTTCACGGATCGTCCATTTATCTTCGGCATAGCGGTAATCATGTTTGTCGGAGGGAATGGTATCAAGAAAACGGATAAAGGCAGCACTCTGATTGACAAAAGATTCCAGGATATCATCCTCCGGCACAAGGTTGATATATCCATGAAATGATGAAGCAACACGGGAAAGGTCAGGTTTCATGATAGTTATTTAGCTTCAAGATCGGGATAATTCCTGTTTTTGGTACGGGAGAAGGAGAATGGGTAAAAAAAAATCCCTCCGCAAGGGAGGGATTAAAAGAGGATAGTTTTATGACTTGATCTTTGTCTTGACCTTTGATTTTGACGGAGTGGCTTTCTTTTCCGGTTTTACCGTGCCCGCCAGTTTGATTGCTTCATAAGCGTTAATGAGTCCGCCGGAACGGCTCAATTCAGACAGTTTCACGTCTTCGGCTGTGCCTGGATTCTTCACATCGATGTCAGGCTTTTGCGCTGATTTCTCAATGATCATCTTCACCTGTGCCGGGCTGAGGTTTGGATAATACTGAAGGATAAACGCCGCCATACCTGCTACAACGGGAGAAGCCATGCTCGTTCCCTGCAGGTTCTGGTAAGTATTGCCGCCAGGTACCGTTGAATATATCTTTACGCCAGGAGCGAATACATCCACTTCCTTCTTGCCATAATTGGAGAAGCTTGCCGTCAATCCACCCGCTTTCGGATCGCCGCTGGCACCAACGGTGATCCAGTTCGGAGCTCTTGTTTTGTCCTGGTACACCGGTGTGGGGAAATTCCAGGTGGTATCCAGGTTTTGTGCGCTGTTACCGGCTGCGTGAACCAGCAATACACCTTTCGATTGTGCATACTTCACCGCATCATCCACCCATTTTTTCTCCGGTGAAAAGCCTTTACCAAAACTCATGTTGATCACCTTTGCGCCGTTATCAACTGCATAACGGATACCAAGAGCGATGTCCTTGTCGTGCTCATCTCCATCAGGCACCGCGCGGATTGTCATGATGCGTACGTTGTCGGCCACACCATCCATTCCAACACCATTGCCACGGGATGCAGCAATGATCCCGGATACGTGTGTGCCATGCAGGGCTGATTTATTGCTGACCATGACGTTGTTGTTGCCATAATACTGGTCATTGAAATCATCGTAGTTATCTTTCACAATGTCACCACGGAAATTTTGAGGAGCCTTATCCTTGGCTTCCGCCTTCCGGATCTCGCCATTCACATAATCGCCAAAACCTTCCAGGAAATCCTTGTTGGAGCTTTCGAGCATGTCGTTGCCCCTCAACAGACCGAGAAATGCATTTTTCGCGCGGCGAACATCGCTGTTGCTGACGCTGAAAGTGTCGAGTTCGTGACCGGTATAGCTTTCTTTGCCGATTGCCAGGCGAATGATGCTGTCGTTCTTTACCATGCTCTCATAGACCTTCTTCATCATCATCACTTCTTCCGGCGAGCCGCTCTCTTCTGAACCGGCGATATCTTTCGCTGCCCGGCTCCACATTTCATATTCATCCCTTTCCGCTTTCGAGAGGCTTTTCACATTGACCTGCTTGCCATCCCATTTCTGTTTGAATTTATGATATACACGGGCAGCTTCATAGGAATCCTGCTCTACATTGCGACCGTCACGGCCGCCGAGGAAGTTCCACCCGTAAATATCATCAACGTAACCATTGTTGTCATCATCGATCCCGTTGCCAGGTATCTCTTTTGGGTTCTTCCACAATACATTTTTCAGGTCCTCATGGAGTGTATCAACACCAGAGTCAATCACTGCCACGATCACCGGAGTGCTCTTCAGATTCTTGGAACGCACAAAATCATACGCCTTATTCATGCTGATACCATAGTATCCACTGTCTGCCTTGTCCAGGAGATGCCAGCCTTTCGGCACATCCGGTTTTTGGGCAAACACCGTTGCCGCACTCAGCAAACAACCGCCAGCCATCAGTAAGGTACTTTTCAGGAGTCTCTTCATTTTGCAATGTTTATTTAGTCTGTAAATTTCCGCAAAGCGGCAAAAATAATGCTTACCATTCATACATTAAACGGTAATAAAAAACCCTGCGAATCAGTGTTATGCAGGGTTTTAGCGCCTTGTGGACGAGCGGGGGTGATTATTGGTTGCGCAGTTTCAGCTCCACTCGTCTGTTTTTAGCTTTTTCTGCTGCTGTTCTTCCGCTATTCAGCGGGCGATCCGGTCCATAGCCCCTGGCTTCCAGCCGATCCGGTGCTACGCCCTTCTTCACGAGGTAACTCATAACTGCATCTGCGCGCGTCTGGGAAAGCTTCATGTTGGTTTCATACCGACCCTCCTGGCTGGTATGGCCCTCAATGGACAGGTTAATCAACGGGTTCTCGGCGAGCAGCGCGGCTACTTCATCCAGAACTTTAAAAGAACTTCCTATCAGCGTGGCACTGTTTACTTTAAATTGGATTTGTTTAGCCGCAAATTCCACTTTTTCTATCATTTCCTGCTGTATCACTGGCGGACATCCATTGTTCTCTGGTACTCCTTTTTCCTGCGGGCACTTGTCATCTTCATCATGCACCCCATCATCATCAGTGTCCGGGATCGGGCAGCCCTGGTAACGCTGGAGCCCGGCTATTGCGGGGCATTTATCGTCCTTGTCAACAATGCCGTCGCCATCGGTGTCAGGATAAGGGCAGCCTGCATTATCGGCCGGACCAGCTACCGCCGGACAACGATCGTCTTTATCCAGCACCCCATCGCCATCTGCATCCGGGTACGGGCAGCCTTTGTTCTCAACCGGTCCCGCCTGCGAGGCACAGCTATCCTGGTAATCAGGTATACCATCACTGTCAGTATCGGGACAGCCACTGAATTGTACGGACCCCGGGATATCCGGGCATTTATCCTTGTTATCATTTACGCCATCCTTATCGCGGTCTTTAGGCGCCATCTTCACGGGCTTGCCGAGGAAGATACCCAGGGAGACACCCATCACCTCGTGCTTGTAATCACGCACGGTGTAGGCCGAAGCATCATAGATATCTTTCAGCCCACGGGCATATTTTGCGGTGATGGACACGCGACCAAGTTCAAAGCCAGCAAGTCCGTTCACGCCATAATCAAGTGTTGAATATTGATCTTTACCCTTCCCGACAGGCAGGTCATCGTTTTCTTCAAGTGTGTACAGCAAGGCTTTACTGACTGTTTCTTTTTTTGTTTTGCCACCATAGAAAAATGAAGCATAGGGGCCTGCGCCAATAATGAATTTGGCAGATCGTCCTAAACGCAGCTTATAGACGAGGTTGATGGGGAAGTCAATATAGTTCAGGTATTCCGTAGAACGCACACTAAGGGTGGACGACACGGTGGTGTCATAGTCATGCGCATATTTTCGCCCCTTGTTATGAAAAATGATACCGGGTTGAATAGAAAACGATGATGTAGGAGAGAGCGGTAGGTCTGCCATGAAGCC
This sequence comes from Bacteroidota bacterium, assembly GCA_023430465.1. Classification (GTDB taxonomy): domain Bacteria; phylum Bacteroidota; class Bacteroidia; order Chitinophagales; family Chitinophagaceae; genus JAEZAM01. The sequence goes on from JAEZAM010000075.1 coordinate 6,590, forward strand.
CAGGTGTATTCCGGTCCTTTTGGAATAGTCGGCTGATGTGGTGTCAAAGCCAGGTATATCGTTTTTTTCAATGATCCCGGATTGATGTATGCCTCCAACCAGCGCAACCCTGACCTGGGCCCCGGTTTTGATTATGCCAATGCAAATAAAAGACAGGAGCAGGAGGTACCGTTTCATGGATAAAAGTTTACTCGAGGATATTGTTAGACTGTAAAAATTGCAAATATTTCGCAGAAAACAAAGGAGTTAGCGTCGTTTTGCTACAGATCGAACCTGATACCCTGGGCCAATGGAAGCGTCGTGCTGTAGTTGATCGTGTTTGTCTGACGGCGCATGTATACTTTCCAGGCATCACTGCCGCTTTCGCGACCGCCCCCGGTTTCCTTTTCACCACCAAACGCACCACCAATCTCAGCACCGCTGGTGCCGATATTGACATTGGCAATACCACAATCACTGCCCGCCGCCGAGAGGAACTGCTCTGCCTCCCGCAGGTTCAGTGTCATGATGGCCGAAGATAAGCCTTGCGGCACTTCATTCTGGATGGCGATCGCCTCGTCCAGCGTGGAGTATTTGAGCAGGTAGAGTATGGGCGCGAACGTTTCATGTTGCACGATCGCATATCCGGGTTCCGCCTCGGCAATGCAGGGGCGTACATAGCATCCGCTTTCATAGCCTTCGCCTTCGAGCACTCCGCCTTCTACGAGGAACCGGCCGCCTTCCAGCTCACATTTGCGGATCGCATCAAGGTATTGTTCCACAGCAGCTTTATCGATCAGCGGGCCTACATGGTTCTTTTCATCTAACGGGTTGCCGATAGAAAGCTGTCCATAAGCAGCTACCAGTTTATTTTTCACCGTATCATACACAGATTCGTGGATGATCAGCCTCCGGGTGGTTGTGCAGCGCTGGCCGGCCGTTCCAACCGCACCGAACAGCGAGCCTAGTATCGCAATGTCAAGGTCGGCATCTTTAGAAATGATGATAGCATTGTTACCACCCAGTTCAAGCAGCGCCCGGCCCAGTCGCGCACCAACTGCCGCACCTACCGCTTTGCCCATACGGGTAGAGCCGGTGGCGGATACCAATGGAATTCGCCCGTCGGCCGACATCCATTCACCCGCATCACGTCCGCCTATCAGTAAACCACTGACACCTTCGGGAACATTGTTATTTCGGAAAACTTCCGAAACGATATGCTGACAGGCCACTGCACAGAGTGGTGTTTTTTCTGAAGGTTTCCAGATACACACATCTCCGCAAACCCAGGCCAGCATCGAATTCCAGCTCCAAACGGCCACAGGGAAATTGAAGGCGGAAATAATGCCGACGATTCCCAGTGGGTGATACTGTTCATACATCCGGTGTGCTGGTCGCTCACTGTGCATGGTCAGTCCATGTAACTGGCGCGAAAGGCCAACAGCAAAATCGCAGATATCGATCATTTCCTGCACTTCACCGTAGCCTTCCTGAAGGCTCTTTCCCATTTCATACGACACCAGTTTTCCCAATGCTTCTTTTTTTGCACGCAACGCTTCACCGATCTGCCGCACGATCTCGCCGCGTTTGGGAGCGGGCCAGTTTCTCCAGGTCAGGAATGCTTCCGTCGCTTTCGTTACCAGGGTCTCATAACCTTCCCGGTCCGCGCCTGTGACGGAACCGATCAGTTTGCCATCAACAGGAGAGTACGAGTTGATCTGCTCTCCCTGGCTTTCCAGCCATTTTGTTCCTATGCTGAGGCCACTGTTTTCCGGATTGATACCAAGCTGTTTCAAGAATTCCATGGTGAACGATTTATGGGCGCAAAGGTGAGTGATTTTTAAAGACGGGACAACTTCATGTACAGGAATAAAAAAGCCACCCTGCAATGCCGGGTGGCTTTTAATTGGTGAGACCTCTATTATCAGTATTTAACGGAGAAATATCCATCGGTTATTTCACTTTCCAGCGTCGGATCTAGAATATTCTCTGCATGGAAATTGAATGTTCCGCGAATCCGCTTTGTGGTGATATTGTGTTCAAGTATCACGAGCGTGCCGCTGGTCGCCGCCTGTGTCTTGGTTCCATCATTCACTGCATTGTATGTGGCCATGTATGTTGCCCCAAACAGGTCGAGCGTGTAAGATCCCGGTGTGATGTTGGAAGGTATCTGGAAGCCGAGCGATGGCGCTGATCCGCCCGTACTGCTGGAAATAGCCAGCGAGGCAGATGGAAAAGTAACGGCGACGCTTACAATTGTAGTAGGTGTGTAGACAACGTTATTCACTTTTGCGGTAAGGGTGTCTGTGGTTGACGAAGGAGGAAGGGTAGTGACATACTTGAGATTGAAACTGCCTTCTGTCACGGATTTACCTGCACCATCTATTTGCCGGTGAAGTTTAACTGTAAATGTCCCGGTGATGGTTTTGTTTACTTCATCGATCGCAGTTATGTTCACTTCACCACCGGCAAGATTGGGATCATCGCTCTGATTGGTGGTCATGGCAAGCGGGTTACTGCTGCTGCTATCCACGAGTGCGCCGGCATTCAGTGATGCCTGGTTCAGTGTGTAACGATGGACACCGGAATCTGTGAGGGTGATGACAAACGTCTTTTTATCGAGGCTCATACCGGCAAGTGCGATACGGCCATTCATGCGATGCGCAGAAGAGGCTTTATCCGCTACCCATTGCACACCGTCAAACTTCGCACGGAAATCACCGTTAAGTCCCCCGGTTGAACCGGGAGGGTTGTCCTGTTCAAAGATGTCATCTACTTCCTGCTGGCAGGACATTAGAGACAGACAAAGAAACACAGGCAGGAGCACACTGAAAATGGATCTCATAACACAGAATGGTAGTTGGTTAGTTTGGTGGTTGAATGATCAGTATTGTTCTTTTTCATTGGGAAAATCAACAGACTTTACATCGCGGATGTATTGCTGTACGGCGCCGGTGATCTGTTCACTCATATTAAGGTATTGACGGAGAAATCTTGGCTTGAACTCGGTGTTGATGCCGAGCATATCATGCATCACCAGCACCTGTCCGTCACAATGGGGGCCGGCACCAATACCGATGGTGGGAATGCTGAGGCTCTCGCTTACTTCACGGGCCAGTGCTGCGGGTATTTTTTCCAGTACAATGGCAAATGCGCCGGCCTCCTGCAGAAGTAACGCATCCCGCCGCAGTTTGGCTGCCTCATTTTCTTCCGTGGCACGGACTACATAAGTCCCGAATTTATTGATCGATTGCGGTGTCAGGCCAAGATGCCCCATCACGGGTATGCCTGCACTGACAATTCGTTTGACGGAATCAAGAATCTCTTCGCCACCTTCAAGTTTTACGGTATGGCCGCCACTTTCCTTCATGATACGGATGGCGGAAGCGAGAGCGATCTCGGAATTGGACTGGTAGTAGCCAAAGGGGATGTCAACTACAACCAGTGACCGTTCGCGGGCACGCACCACGCTTTGTGCATGATAGATCATCTGGTCGAGCGTGATAGGGAGGGTAGTGATATGCCCGGCCATGACATTGCTGGCACTATCACCTACGAGGATAATATCGATGCCCGCGGCATCGAATATCCGGGCAAATGAATAATCATACGCGGTGATCATGGAGATCTTTTCCCTCGCAGCCTTCATTTTCTGGATGGTATTGGTAGTAACCTTGCGGGGCTCTTTGGTTGTGGACATAAGGGGTAAATATAAAGAGAAAGAAAATTTCAGGCAAAGTAAGAAAAGGGGCAAAGCATTCCGGGTTCAGGGCCCTTCGGTATGCGCGTACTTATGTAATTAAAAAATTAAAAATTAAAAACTAACAGTAACCCGCTCTCTCTTTCCCGCTCCCAGAAACACGCATCCAGCATCCAGCCATCCAGCATCCAGTCATCCAGCATCCAGCCCCTGGTTCCCAGACCTGACTTCCTCATATAGATTCTGCACCAGACCGTCGGCGAGGCCGATCTTTGGTACAAGTATCTCATCCGCGTCAGCCCAGCGCATCACATTGATGTAAATCAGCAGCGCAGGAACGATCACATCGGCGCGGTCTTCACGCAGCTTGTAGAGGCTCATGCGTTGGGCGAGGCTGATGGTACTGAACTCCTTGTAATAATCACGGAGCAGCTCCAACGGCAGAGGCTTGCCGTCTTTTCGTTTTGAAATAGAAAACACCTTGTTGATGTTACCACCGGAACCAATGGCCGTTACATGCGGATAGCCCTTTGTTTTTGTTTTGATGAAATCTTTCATCTCGTTCCAGAAGGCTTCATTGACCTGGTTCTTTAACAAACGGATGGTGCCGATGTTGAACGATTCCTTCGCGACCAGCTTCCCATTGCTGAAAAAAGTGAGCTCGGTGCTGCCACCACCTACATCGATGTAGAGATAGGATTGATCAACACTCATGTTCTCCGCTACATGATTTTCATAAATGAATGAAGCTTCCTCCTGACCGGAAATAATGGATATATCGATACCTGTTTCCTGTTTTACCTGACGTATGATATCCGCACCGTTTCGGGCATCACGCATAGCCGAGGTGGCACATGCTTTCAAATGAGCCACGTCATAGATATCCAAAAGGAGTTTATACGACTTGATTGTTTTGATGATCTTGTCTGCCTTCCCTTCGGATATCTCGCCTTTCTCAAATACATCAAAACCAAGCCTTAGTGGTACGCGCACGAGCGCCATCTTCTGGAACTCAGGTTTTCCCCTTGTATCATCGATCACATCCGTTATTAGAAGCCGGGCGGCATTACTGCCGATATCAATTGCTGCCAGTCTCACTTTGTATCAGCGTTTTTTGATATAAATAATTATATGTCTCCAGTTGCGCCCGCACCTTCACCTTTGGTGTGCGGACATACTCATTGGCCAGGTCATTGTCAAGTTTGCGGGCCTTGACATTATCTTCCAACTGAATGTTAAGTATATCGATCAATTCTTTTTTGATATCCTCATCCCATATCGGGCAGGTTGCTTCGATCCTGTGTTCGAGATTACGCAACATCCAGTCTGCCGAAGATATATAAACTTTCTCTTTGCCCTTGTTGTGAAATACCCACACCCGTGCATGCTCAAGGTATTCATCAACGATGCTGATGGCCTGTACGGGATGAATGAATTTCTTGTTTTCCGTCAACATGCAAAATATCCCACGAACGATGAGGCGGACCGCAACGCCCTGCCGCGCTGCCTCATATAATTTATCGATCATGCCTTCATCTGAAAGCGAGTTCATTTTCAATGTAACACCCGCAGGCTTTCCTTTTACAGCCTGGCGTATTTCTTCATCGATGAGCTTGTACATTTCCTTCCTCACGATCTGAGGACTTGGAATGATGGTGGAGCAATTTTTCAACGAATGCACACCAAACCTGTAATGCTCCAGGTAATTGAAGATGCGGCTTACGTCAGTCATGATACGTGCATCGGCAGTAAGGAGACAATGATCCGCATACACACGGGCGGTCTTCTCATTCATATTGCCCGTGCTTACAAATCCATATAAGCGGCTGCGGTCATTGATTCGTTTGCGTATCATGCATATTTTTGCGTGCACCTTGAGATCAGGCAGGCCAACAAGCACCTTCGCACCCTCTTCTTCGAGGCGGGTCTTCCATTCCAGATTAGCCTCTTCATCGAAACGTGCACGCAGCTCCAGCATCACCACAACTTCCTTTCCATTTCTGACGGCGTTGATCAGTGCATTGATGATCCTCGATTGCGATGCCAACCGATAGCAGGTAAGTTTGATCGTGCTCACATCCGGATCAAACGCTGCCTCCCGGATAATGTCGATCAGTGGAGTAAATGAGTGATAGGGAAAATGAAGCATGATGTCTTTTTCCAGCACAACCTCGGATACCCGACGCTCGGTCAACGCAGGATGATCGAATGGCTTGTTGCGCGGCTTTGTCTGCACAAATACCTGATCTGGAAAATCCATGAAGTGGCGGAAATTATGAATCCTCCCGCCAGGGATAAGGTTGTCTTTTTTTGAGAGGTTGAGCCTTCGGGTCAGGTATTCCAGTAAGCCCGGATCCATATCACGATCATAGACAAAACGAACAGGCTTTCCCTTGCGTCGATTCTTAAGACCCTTTTCAATTTTTTGCATGATGGAAGTGGAGACATCGTTGTCGATGTCCAGTTCCGCATCCCTTGTCACCTTGAACACATGTGCATGGTATTGATCGTAGCCGAAATAAGAGAATATCTCCGGCAGGTTAAACCGGATGACATCTTCCAGCAAAATAATATGATGCTCATCGGGGTGGGAGGGCAGTTGCAGGAAGCGCCCTAATACCTTGCTCGGTATTTCTATTAACGCGTATTTCTTTTTCAACGCCGATTGCTTTTTCCACATCACTACGGCGAGATAAATGGATTTATCCCGCAGGTTGGGCAGTTGCGGGATATTTTCGATCATCAGGGGAATCAGGTTAGGACTTACTTCGGCATCATAATAATCCTTTACAAATTCCTGCTGCAGCGGATCAAGTTCAGTTTCTTTTACAAGGAAAATTTTCTGTGCCTTCATTTCTTCCTGCACATCCTGCCATATCCGGGCAAACTCGCTTTGCTGGTTCAGCACGATCATCTGGATATTGTCGAGGATCTGCTGGGGGTCTGCTTCCAGGTGCATGTTCATCTTTCCGCCCACGACCATCATCCGTTTAAGGGTAGCTACGCGGACGCGAAAAAACTCATCCATGTTGTTGGAAAAAATACCGAGGAAGCGGATGCGCTCTCGTAATGGAACGGTTTCATCGGCTGCTTCCTGGAGTACCCGTGCGTTGAATGAGAGCCAGCTGATGTCCCGGGCAATGGTCCGGGGCTTGGTATGTGACATGTAGTTGGAGCTTAGATTGAGGTTGAGGTTGAGGTTAAACTGGTCAGCCTCGGGATTGATTCACTATTTTCAGCACTCATGATCTGAAATTTTGAGTTTATTACCAAGCGAGGTAACTTAAATTTAATACCAATATTCAGATGAAATCCTGGATTCTTCTTTTATCAGATCAGCTGTTTAGTTCCAGATGTTATCCTGGCTGGAGGTGCTGCCTTCCAATCTCAACCTCAACCTTAAACTCAACCTTGCCGTCTATTGAACCTTGGCAGCAGCACAAAACTCAGCAATCCGCCGATCAGGATCACCGTTGTCTGGGCAATCCACAGCAGCCAGCCAAACGCTGCTGCGATGCTTTGCTGCAGCCCGTATAACATCATCGTACCTTCAATCAGCAATGGATAACCACCAATACCACCCGGAGTGATGATCATGCCAATACTTCCTGCCGAGAGAACAGTAAACGCTTCGGGTAGCCCATATTGACTTGTTGCAGCGAGTGCCTGGAAACCGATATATCCACCTGAGAGGTACAATATCCAGATCAGGATCGTGTATAGCACAAAAAGGCCACGTCGTTTCAGTTGTCGGATAGCACCCAGCCCGATCCATACCCGGCGCACGATGTCCTTCATAGCACGTACCAGATCGGCGGGCCGCTTTTTGTTTTTTATCATCCAATATACCAGAAGGAGTAACAGCAACACGAGCACCCCATAAAAGATAATGCTGCCAAGTGAGGGCCCTGAATCGCTTGTTGCGCCACCGGCAAATACAGTCGATTGCAACTTTGCATATAAACCGGGCTGTATGGCCAGCGTGATGCCGAATACGGTCAACAGGCACAGCGCATCGATCATTCGCTCGAGGATGATCGTTCCAACAAGTTTGTCTGCCGGGATTTTCTCATAGCGGGCCAGCACCGTGCATTTCAGCACTTCGCCCAGCCGGGGAACGCCCTGGTTGGCAAGATAGCCGATCATCACTGCAAAGAAAACATTGGAACGCGTGGGTGTATAGCCAAGTGGAGCCATCAGCAACCGCCACCGCAGTGCCCGCACATAGTGACTGCCTATCAGGATCAGGAAGACCGGTATTGCCAGTGCATAGCGGGCATTGGACAGAGCAAATTTGATCTGCCCCCATTTTTCCGCATCAATATCTTTCACCGAAAGCCATACAAATAAAAACCCCAGGCTGAAAAAGAAAAGGTATTGAAGAATTACTTTGGTCTTCCGGGTCATGGGAGAGAGATGGGTTATACTAGCGGCGGTTACCTTCTTTTGGGAAAGCGATCCAGGGTTTGAAAGTGCGTGCTTCTTCGAAATCCATGATAGCGTAGGAAATGATCACGACCACATCTCCGGCCATTCCCCGCCTTGCAGCAGGGCCATTGAGGCAAATGATCCCGGAACCGCGCTTGCCGCGTATGACATACGTCTCAATACGTTCACCGTTGTTGACGTTTACCACCTGCACTTTTTCATTTTCGATCATGTTCGCCGCATCCATCAGGTCTTCATCAATGGTGATGCTGCCAACATAATTGAGATTGGCTTCCGTGATCACTGCCCGATGGATCTTTGACTTCAATACTTCTATCTGCATACTGTAAAATTAAATGTTTGCCGCCGAAGCAGGTGAGTGATCCAGCACGAGGTTATCGATCAGTCTCACTTCACCGAGAAAAGCAGCTACCAGCGCTACGGCCGCCGATGTGTCATTGTCAGGCAGCTCCCGCAGGGTTGTTGCATCTGCAATGGAAACATAGTCGGGCCGAAAACCCAGTTTCTCTAAATCAACAAATACCTTCTGCTTTAGTTCTGAGGCTGGCAGGTCATCGACATGCGACTGTATATAATTTAACGCACGGTATATAGCAGTAGCTTGTTCCCGTTGTGTGGGCGATAATCGCCGATTCCGGCTACTCATGGCAAGGCCGGTCGGCTCACGGAGTGTGGGGCAGACCACGAGTTTTACTTTACCATCCCGACCCGTTAAAGACAGCAACCGCGCTACCACCATGCATTGCTGGTAATCCTTTTGCCCCATGAAAAGTTCACAGGCACCTACAATAGCGAGGAGCCTGTCCATTACCTGCGCGACTCCCTGGAAATGACCCGGGCGGAAACTTCCTTCAAGCACAGTTTCCACGGCGCCCAGATCATACCCGGGCAGGTTACCGGTTCCGAAGGGGTAAATTTCATCCGTCGACGGAAGAAAGAGGGCATCCGCGCCAGCCCTCAAAAGAATACGGATATCTTCATCAATGGTGATGGGATAGTTGGTAAAATCGGACTTATCGTTGAATTGTGTCGGGTTTACGAAAATGCTGACAACCGTGAAATCGGTTGCGGCAGAGGCCTGCCCAAGGAGCGAAATATGACCTTCATGCAAAGCGCCCATTGTCGGTACAAAGCCGACAGTGCGGCCATTTTTACGCTGGCTATCAAGATATTCGCTGAGCGCCTGGGCTTTCCTGAACAGGATCATAGTGGGTTGCTGGTTAGCAAAAATGTGTGCAACTTAAGTAATCCCTGCAAAAAACAGTACCTTTGCCAACGTTTTTAAAAAACGATTTACCAAAAAGGGTCTTACATGTCTGGAAAAAAGCGGATTCTATTTATTGCCAACGAAATGTCACCCTACCTGGAGCTGACTGAATTCTCAGAGATCGTAAACAAACTTGCAATCAAGGCAAATGATAACGGATTCGAGGTGCGGTGCATCATGCCACGGTTTGGAACGATCAACGAGAGACGGCACCGGCTGCATGAAGTAGTCCGCCTGTCGGGAATAAATGTCACCGTTGACAATGACGACATGCCCCTTCAGATCAAAGTGGCCTCATTGCCAAGCGCCCGTCTGCAGGTCTATTTCCTGGAAAATGAAGAACTATTCCGCCGCAAGCAGATCTTTCACGACGAACAGGAGAAATGGTTTGACGACAACGGTCTCCGCACCGTTTTCTTTTGTAAGGGCGCCCTTGAAACCGTTAAGAAGTTTGGATGGCCGCCGGACATCATTCACTGCAGTGGCTGGATGACCGGACTGATCCCCGCATATCTAAAGACATTATATAAAAAGGAACCTGTCTTTGCCCATAGCAAAACAGTCTTTACCATTGGTGCCACTACCTTCAAGGAAAAACTCGGTGCTGATTTTATCAAAAAAGCACTCATCCATCCTTCACTGAAGGAGAAAGACCTCGAGGTTTTCAAAGATGCCAATAACGTAGCCATGATGCGGGGCGGAGCCACTTTTGCCGATGCCATCACGTTTGGATCAGAAAAGACCGACAAGAAACTGGTGGACGAATTTGCCAAAGTAAGAGGGAAGAAAACCCTGTTGTATAATGAAGAGTCTGATTTAACAGACTATTTACAACTCTATGGCGATCTTGCGTCTAAGTAAATTTCCCTAACCCGGCTTAAATATTTTTTGTGAAGTACAAACACCTGGCTTTTACGCTTGGAGCGATCTTGACGAGCACAGTTCTTCTTTTATTTTCCTGCAAAAAACTTAATGACGCCACTGGTTTGGGAAGCGATCTCGTTCCGGAGGTGGACAACATCAATACTTTTGATACCACACTTGATGTATTGGCCTTCGTGGACAGCTTCACACTCGCCAATGACAGCACAAGTTACCTCTCCAACTACGAACATTTTATCGGCCGGATCGACAATGATCCTTTCTTTGGGAAAACGGATGCACGGATTTTCATGGAATTGAAACCTGCTTTCTACCCGTATTATTTCATGAACCGCCCTGACAGTCTGGAGATTGATTCCGTAGTTCTCGTACTCAATTATGTGGAGACGTTCGGCGACGGTTCCGTACCACAAACCATCAATGTTTACGAGATTGCCCAGTCGGCAGATTTCAAACCAAAGTCTACACTTGACAGCGCTTACCGCCTCAGGACAGTGGATTTCCCCAAAGCCGGACTGCTTGGCTCCAGAACCGTCATACCAAATGCGCTGAAAGATACAGTCCGCGTGCCCTGGGACACCAGTGCTAACCAGCTTCGTATTCGCCTGGACAACAGTTTCGGCCAGCGCCTCCTCGATTACGACTCGGCAGGGGCCAGTGGCGCTTATAAAAAAGACTCTGTGTTCCGTACCAATTTTAAAGGCTTTGCATTGGAGTCCACCGGAGGCAATGCCGTTATCGGAGTCAACCTCACAGGCACCAACACCAAACTGGCTATCTATTACCGCTATGAAAAGAACGGTGCGGGTAACTACATCGACACAGTCGGGTATTTCACCCTGGGCGGACTGAACGCCGCGAACCCTTCTGCAACTGCACAATACGCACGGCGTGATCACAGCGGTTCGCCATTTGCTGCCGCAGTGGGTGGCACAGAGCCGGATCCTGTTGTTTATATTCAATCGACACCCGGGTCATACGCCACGCTCAAAATCCCATCACTTCCTACATTGAGCAACCGCGTAGTACATCGTGCAGAGCTGATCATGGAACAGATGTATGATGTGAGCGATACCCTGTTCCCCAACAGCAACCTGTTTGTGGATGTTTATGATCCTGCAATCAGTACATTCCGGACCATGCCTTACGATGTATTTTATGATGGGGGAGGGAATGACAATCTCGTTGACTTCGGCATCACTCCCCAGAATAAGCTGGATCCCGGAGGAAAAGTGGTGAAGATCTGGCGATTCAACATGACGCGGTATGTGCAGCATGTGGTGAATGATACAGAACCCGCATATGACCTGCGCCTGTTTGCCCCGGTATATACCCTGGATAAATATAAACCCGGTACGACCGTGGCTCCGTTCACACAGTTTGTCCAGGTCAATGCCGCTGCGGTAAAGGGCAGGGTAAGACTCCATGGCACGGCCGATGGCAGCATTCCCGGGGCTAACCCGCAACGCATGCGCCTGCGGATCATCTACTCCAAATTATAGAAAGACTCTTATAATTGAATCAGATCGGGTGTTATCTTTGCACCCGATTTATTTTTTATAACCAAACCTTCTTTTCAAAAATTAAAGTTCCTGTATGCCTTACCTCTTTACTTCTGAAAGTGTTTCTGAAGGACACCCCGATAAAGTCGCCGATCAGATATCAGATGCCCTGATCGACAATTTTCTTGCATTTGATCCGCAATCCAAGGTTGCCTGCGAAACGCTTGTTACCACGGGCCAGGTTGTTCTTGCCGGTGAGGTGAAATCAAAGGCATATCTCGATGTGCAGGAGATCGCCCGTGGCGTTATCCGGAAGATCGGTTATACAAAAAGCGAATACATGTTCGAAGCAAGCAGTTGCGGTGTACTTTCTGCTATCCATGAACAGTCTGCTGACATCAACCAGGGCGTTGACCGTAAAAAGAAAGAAGAGCAGGGTGCCGGTGATCAGGGCATGATGTTCGGTTATGCTTCCAACGAAACGGAAGACTACATGCCGCTCGCGCTGGATCTTGCGCACAAACTGCTTCAGGAACTCGCTGCACTGCGTCGCGAAAACAAGCAGATCAAATATCTCCGCCCCGATGCGAAAAGCCAGGTAACCCTGGAATACAACGACAACAACGAACCAGTACGTATCGATGCCATCGTGGTGTCAACGCAGCATGACGATTTCGATACTGAATCAAAAATGCTTGCAAAGATCAAGGATGATATCATCAAGATCCTGATCCCACGCGTAAAATCGAAATACAAGAAATACGCGAAACTCTTCAATGACAAGATCAAGTATCACATCAACCCGACAGGAAAATTCGTGATCGGTGGTCCACACGGCGATACTGGTCTTACCGGCCGCAAGATCATCGTGGATACTTACGGTGGTAAAGGTGCTCACGGTGGTGGAGCCTTCAGTGGTAAAGATCCTTCCAAAGTAGACCGTTCCGCAGCATATGCAACCCGTCACATCGCCAAGAACCTGGTGGCTGCAGGTGTTGCAAGCGAAGTACTTGTACAGGTATCCTATGCGATCGGTGTGGCTCAGCCAACAAGCATCAACGTAAATACATATGGCACCGCCAAGGTTGATCTGACTGATGGTGAGATCGGCAAGATCGTTGAGTCGGTCTTCGACATGCGCCCTTATTTCATCGAGCAACGCCTGAAATTGCGTAACCCGATCTATAGCGAAACTGCAGCATACGGACACATGGGAAGAACGCCACGAGTGGTTGAAAAAACATTCACGTCTCCCGATGGCAAGAAAGTAACGAAGAACGTTGAACTGTTCACCTGGGAAAAACTCGATTACGTTCCGAAAGTGAAGAAAGCTTTCGGTATCAAATAACAACCAGTGCCCCCGACAAACGGGGGCCTTTTTTTTATGGACGAACAACACAACCCATGGACTATTCTCTCGCAACGGGATATTTATGATAATCCCTGGATCCGGCTGACGGAATACCAGGTTTTGAACCCATCCGGGGGAAATGGCATCTATGGTAAGGTTCATTTCAAAAACACCGCCATCGGAATTGTAGCCATCGATGCCGAAGACCATGTGTGGCTGGTAGGACAGTACCGCTTTGCATTGAATGAATACAGTTGGGAGATCCCCGAGGGTGGCTGCCCCGAAAGCACGGATCCATTGGAATCAGCAAAGCGTGAACTGCTGGAAGAAACAGGACTGACGGCCACCAACTGGCAATTGCTGTACAGGGTCTCACTCTCCAATTCAGTGTCGGATGAGTATGCCCTGATCTACCTGGCAGAAGGACTAAGCCAGGGCGAAGCAGAGCCGGAGGAAACGGAACAGTTGCATGTCCGCCGGGTTTCGCTGGACGAGGCCTGGCGAATGATGGACGAGGGTGTGATCCATGATGTGATAACGGTTACCGCCTTGCAGCATATACGGTTGCGCCGCAACAAAACCACTTAACATAGAAAGCCAACCACTATTTAGTTTTGTGGGGCGATGCCGCAATTCGCGCTGGCTCACGGAATTATAGTTTATTTGCAGAGTGAAAAATTTCCGTCCACAACAACGCCCCCGCAAGAACACGCTGGTGATAGGTTCACAGGCCGTGGTAAATGCATTTCGGGAAGGCATACAGCTTGACCGTATCTACCTGGATGCGCGTGCCGCAGGTCCTTTTGTCAATGATGTAAAGAAAATGGCACAGCAGCAAAATGTGCCCGTCAATTATGTTCCCCGCGCAAAACTGGATGGTTTCAATGCCGGCCCGCATGATGGATGCATCGCCCAATTGGCCAGGGTGAAATACTATGACCTGCAGCAGATCATCTCTTTCACCGTTGAGAAAGGGGAGACACCCTTGCTGCTCATACTGGATGGCATCACCGATATCCGTAACATAGGCGGCATAGCACGTACCGCCTGGTGCTGTGGTGTCCATGCCATCATCATCCCGGATAAAGGGGTGGGAGCGCTCAACGAAGATGCCGTCCTTACTTCTGCCGGCGCCCTGGAGCATATACCGGTTTGCCGGGTCAACAGCCTCATGAAAACAGTAGACGATCTTCACATGAACGGTATACGCGTATTCGCCACCGAAATGAAAGCTAGTACACGTTTGTCCGATGCGGTGCTGACTGTTCCCGCCGCGATCGTAATGGGAAGTGAAGACAATGGCATATACCCGGCTTTACTGAAAGTATGTGATGAACGTATCAGTATTCCCATGCATGGTGATTTTGAAAGCCTGAACGTTTCGGTAGCTACCGGTATGGTTCTTTATGAAGTGATGCGTCAACGTGGGAAATGAACTGCCGCATAACTCATCTGTTATCCTGATATGCAGACTACTCCAATAAAACTGATCGAATGTCCGCGTGATGCCATGCAGGGTTGGAAACAACCGATCCCCACGGGTAAAAAGATCGCGTACATCAACAGCCTGCTGCAGGTTGGTTTCGATACCATCGATGCGGGGAGCTTTGTTTCCCCCAAGGCTATCCCCCAAATGGCGGATACCGCGGAAGTATTGAAGCATCTTGATATGACTTCGACCTCCTCGAAGCTCCTCACCATCGTAGCGAATGAACGTGGCGCCATAGATGCCTGCGCTTTTGAACAGATCAGCTATCTGGGCTTTCCTTTTTCTGTATCCGAAACGTTCCAACACCGGAACACCAATGCGGGCATTGAAGAGTCACTTAGCCGCGTGGAAGAAATACAAAACCTCTGCCTAAAGAACGGCAAAGAACTCGTGATCTATATCTCCATGGGGTTTGGCAATCCATATGGCGACCCTTATTCCGAAGAGATCGTATTTGAATGGGTAAACCGGATCACGGCCCTTGACATCCGCATCATTTCACTGGCGGATACGGTTGGGCTGGCTACAGCAACACAGGTGGCGGATATGACTGGTTACCTGGTTGAGTCCTTACCGGGTATCGAGATTGGCGTACACCTGCATTCCACTCCCCATAACTGGAAGGAAAAACTGGAAGCGGCCTGGAACGCAGGCTGCCGGAGGTTCGATGGTGCATTGAACGGCGTCGGTGGTTGCCCTATGGCTGATGATGCCCTTGTTGGAAATATGGATACCGCAAAAATGATCAGTTGGTTTGCCGAAAAGGGAATAGAAACCGGGCTGCAAAAGCAACATCTTTCCAAAAGCCTTGAATTGGCAAACGAAATTTTTATCTAAATCTACCGGCATGCAGTTCATGAGTTCCATCGATATCAAGAGGCCCGAACCGCTCATCTCCCTGCATGACCGCATCCTGTTATTAGGTTCCTGTTTTACAGAACACATCGGGAATGCACTCGGGTCATATAAGTTCCGCGTCTTGCAAAATCCCCATGGGATTTTGTTCGACCCTGCCAGCGTGATCAAATCGCTGCTCAGTTACATCGACAATGATCAATATAAGGCCGAAGATCTTTTTCAGTTGAATGAAGTATGGCATTCCTGGGATCATCATTCCCGTTTCTCCGGGATGGACCGGGATGCGACACTGCAGGCCATAAACGCCTCGCAAAATGCAGCCCATGAATTCCTCAAAAAAGCGGACTGGCTCATCATCACGCTTGGTTCTTCATTTTCCTACCGGCTCACGTCTCCAGAAAAAAATGGACAGGGCGTAGCCAATTGTCACCGCGCACCTGCGGCAACTTTCCGCAAGCACCTGCTCACGATCGAAGAAATCGTCACATTGCTCGATAGCGGTTATCATCGGTTGAAGGCCTTCAATCCAGGCATCAGGATCCTTTTCACAGTGAGTCCTGTGCGTCATTTACGCGATGGAGTAGTGGACAATAATCGCAGCAAGGCGCGCCTGATCGAGGCGGTGCATCATATGGTGGGAAAGTTCGACAGTTTGCACTATTTCCCTGCCTACGAGCTCGTAGTGGATGTGTTGAGAGATTACCGGTTTTATGATGTGGACCTTGCCCATCCAAATTACATGGCAACTGAGTTCGTACTGGAACATTTTGTTGCCAGTTGTCTCGACGAGGCCACGCAGACCTTACTTCCGGAGTTAAAACAACTCAGTATCGCAGCAAGGCATAAACCTTTTCATCCCAAGACAGAGGCGCACAAAAAGTTTCGGAAAACACAATTGGAGAAAGCGAAAGACCTGGCCAACCGGTATCCATTCCTGGACTTTACCCGCGAGATCGATTTCTTTAACGAATAAAAATTTAATGGATCCGGTCGCCCCGCACTTCCAGTGAAGCGATAACCTCCGCTTCATAATCCAACCATTGACGCCAGCGGCGGCGAACCTTTTCTTTGTCCATGTATGTTTCAGCCAGATCGATGAACAGGGTATAATGTCCCGCCTCGCTTTCCATGAACCTGCGATAGAATTTCCGGAGATAGGGGTCTTCCAGGCCTTCACTGAGTCGTTTGAAGCGCTCACAGCTTCGGGCCTCGATGAGGGCCATCAGCAGGAGGTGATCGATAAACCGGTCCTCCCAGTGTCCGCCTTTTCGCTGGAATTCGAAGAGCTTGTTGACATAAACATCTTTCCGCTGCTTGCCGAGCCGGAGATCGCGTTTCTCCAGTTCTGCCAGCACCAGCCGGAAATGACCCCATTCTTCAGTGACGATAGGAGCCAGTGCCCTGACCAGTTGTTCCTTATCGCTGTAACGCTGAATAAGGGTGATGCACGTGGTGGCAGCTTTTTGCTCGCAGTAGGCATGGTCAGTGAGGATATCCTGGAGGGAAGTTTCTGCCAGGTTGACCCAACGGGGGTCGGTGGGGAGCTGAAGGCCAAGGATGTTTTTGGTGTCCTGCGAAATTTCCATGGGCCAAAATTAACCCGGATAGCTCAAAATGCGGGTAAAAAGGGCAAAAAACGGCTCATTTAGGATGTCTTTCTTTTGCCATTATGCTGGATTAGCTTACCTTTGCCGCCACAATAATCGGATATAAAATCGGATGACTTCTTAAAAAAACAAAAGATGCCATTAACAAAAGAAAAAACAGCTAGCATTTTCGCGGAATTCGGTGGTAAAGCTACCAACACCGGTTCTATTGAAGGACAGATCGCGCAATTGACTGAGCGTATCAGCCAGATCAGCGGACATCTGCAGCAGAACAAAAAAGATTTCTCTACTCACCGTGGCCTGATGCAACTGGTTGGTAAGCGTAAACGTTTACTGAACTATCTCCAGAAGCATAATCTTACTGGCTACCGTCAACTCATCGAAAAACTCGGAATCCGGAAATAAGCCGATTGTGCTGCCTGCAGCACTGATCGCTTTTTCCCCTGTCAACCTGATGTATTTCCGTTTATTTATATAACTGTTTATTCCCAACAACCGAGGCTGTTGGGAATAACTGTTTTTGGAATACATCGTGTAACGAGTGCTTAAGGCGAGACTCCAACCGCCCATTCAAACGTAACGCGTTCCTCCCCGGAAAGCGTACAAAAATTAAAATCTCATATGTTAAAGCAACCCATTCGTAAAACATTCGATATAGGTGATGGTCGCGAAGTGACCATCGAGACCGGCCGCCTGGCCCGCCAGGCTGATGGTGCAGTAACTGTATCTATCGGTAAATGCATGATCCTGGCCACCGTGGTCGCTAACCGCGAACCGAAAGAAGGTCAGAGCTTTTTCCCGCTCACCGTTGATTACCAGGAGAAATTTGCGGCAGCAGGCCGTATCCCCGGTTCATTCTTCAAGAGAGAGGCAAAACTGAATGATTATGAAGTACTGACCTCACGCCTGATCGACCGCGCTCTCCGCCCGCTCTTCCCGGAAGATTATTTCTGTGAAGTACAGGTACTTGTTTCCCTCATCTCTTCCGATCCGGAAGTGATGCCCGATGCCCTGGCCTGCCTGGCTGCATCTGCTGCCCTGGCTGTCTCAGATATTCCCATCAAGGAAATCATTTCCGAAGTCCGCGTAGCCCGCGTCAACGGTCAGTTCAAAGTAAACCCTGATCGCAGTGAACTGGAAAAAGCCGACATGGACTTCCTGATCGCCGCCACCGAGAAGAACCTGATGATGGTGGAAGGCGAATCAAAGGAGTGCAGTGAAGAAGACCTGGTAAAAGCCCTTCAGATCGCGCACGATGCCATCCGCATCCAGGTAAAAGCGCAGCAGGAACTGCGTGATATGGTCGGTATCAAAGAAAAACGCGAATATAAAAAGCCCGAGCAGGACGAAGCGCTGCGTGAAAAAGTGATCGCTTTTGCAAAACAAAAAGTTTACGAAGTTGCAAAAGGCCAGCATAGCAAGCATGAGCGCAGTGATAAGTTTGCCGCAATAAAGGAAGAACTGGTAGAGCATATCAAGCAGGGCCTCGAGCTCAAAGAAGGTGAGAGCATGCCTGATTTGACCAAGAAGCTGATCTCGGTTTATTATGGCGACCTCCAGTACGATGTAGTCCGCGACATGATCCTGGATGAGAAGATCCGCCTTGATGGCCGCAACCTTGAAACGGTTCGTCCGCTGGATATGGAAGTGGATGTTCTGCCCTCCCCGCATGGCGCCGCCCTATTCACAAGAGGTGAGACACAGTCACTTACCACCGTTACCTTAGGAACTCCTTTAGATGAGTTGCTGGTGGAAAGTGCTGCGAAATCATTCGATTCTAAATTTTACCTGCACTATAACTTCCCGCCATTCAGCACAGGTGAAGTGAAGATGATGCGTGGTCAGAGCCGTCGTGAAATCGGTCACGGTAACCTGGCGATGCGGTCATTGAAGCAAATGATGCCAACAGGCGATTTCGCTTATACCGTTCGCGTGGTAAGTGATATTCTTGAATCAAATGGTTCCTCTTCCATGGCAACTGTTTGCGCAGGTTCACTTGCCCTGATGGATTCAGGAATTCCTTTCCCCAAACACGTATCCGGTATTGCCATGGGGTTGATCACCAAGGGTGACAAATACGCGGTATTGAGCGATATCCTCGGTGATGAAGATCACCTGGGTGATATGGACTTTAAGGTAACCGGTACCCGTGATGGAATTTGCGGTGTACAGATGGATATCAAGGTAGATGGCCTGAAAATGGAAGTGATGCAGCAGGCACTTAACCAGGCGAAGCAGGGCCGCCTGCACATTCTCGATGCGATGTACAACTGTATCGCAGAACCACGCAGTGAAGTGAAACCTCATTCACCGCGGATGATCAAGATGTACATCGATCGCGAGTTCATCGGTGCAATCATCGGGCCTGGTGGTAAAGTGATCCAGGAAATGCAGCGTGAGACTGGTACAACGATCAACATCGAAGAAGTAAACAACATGGGTGAGGTAAGCGTGTTTGGCGCCAACAAAGAAGGCGTACAGCGTGCTGAATCCTGGATCAAGGGCATCGTTGCCGTACCTGTTGTGGGTGATGTATACGAGTCTACCGTGAAATCGATCATGCCATTCGGTGCCTTCGTTGAATTCCTTCCCGGCAAACAAGGCCTGGTACATATCAGCGAAGTAAGCTGGAAGCGACTTGAAACGCTGGAAGGCATCCTGAAAGAAGGCGATAAGGTGAAGGTGAAACTGATCGGAACCGATCCGAAGTCCGGCAAATTCAAACTTTCCCGCAAAGCCCTCATTCCAAAACCGGAGCAACGTCCGAGAGAAGAGCAAACGCCTCCGCAAGGAGAGTAATCCATCATATCAAAAACCCTGGCCCGGCCAGGGTTTTTTAATCTTTCCCATGGGTAAATACATCCAACTGACCTTTCAGAATACAAGCCCTGATCAAAATGAGATACTGATCGCATTGCTGGCCGACGCCCGGTTTGAAGGATTTGAAGAAGAGAAAAACAACCTCAAGGCATTTATACCAGAGATGCAATTCGAGCGCGACCAGGCTTACCGGATAGGGAAGGAGACAGGTGTGTCCTTCTCGATCAGTACCATCGCTGAAACGAACTGGAATGCACTTTGGGAATCAAATTTTGAACCCGTAACCGTCGATGACTTCGTGCACGTGCGGGCGGATTTCCATCCCGCTGTACCTTCTGTGAAGCACGATATCATCATTACTCCAAAAATGAGTTTCGGCACCGGGCATCACGCAACGACCTACATGATGATGGCGGCTATGAAGGATATCGAATTCGACAATAAACGCGTATTCGACTTCGGAACAGGCACCGGTATACTGGCGATACTCGCCGCAAAGATGGGAGCAACCGACATTACAGCGATCGACAATGACCAATGGAGCATAAACAATGCTATCGAGAATTGTGCAAACAATGGCGTTCCATTTGTCAAGGTTTTCAAAGGGGAAGGCGCAACTGAGGGGGAGACCTTCGATGTCATCCTTGCCAATATCAATAAGCATGTCCTGATGGAAACAATTCCCGCCCTTTCGAAGAGTCTCAACAAAGGCGGTACACTGCTGCTCAGCGGTCTGCTCACCGAAGATGAAGCCGATATCGTTCGCGTCGCGAAACGGGCTTCCCTGGGCATAACAGCAAAAGAAACAAGGGATAACTGGTTGTGTCTGAAGCTATCGTAAAATCTGCGGCAATAAAGTTTGTTAAGTTTACGTTACCAACTGACTGATTTTTTGCCTATTTTTGTACTTCAACTTCAACCCAACGTTCTATGAATGAACTATTACTTATAGTTCTTGCATATCTTATTGGCAGCGTCCCGACTTCTGTCTGGGTCAGCAAATACTTCTTCAATATTGACATACGTGAGTATGGCAGCGGTAATGCCGGTGCTACGAATACCTACAGGGTTCTTGGACCCAAGTGGGGCACGGTGGTGATGATAACCGATATGGTGAAAGGAATGATTGCGGTGAAACTTGCCCTTTTACTACCTGACTATGCCGACAGCGAGATCCGTTTCAATAACCTGCAGATCGTCCTTGGTCTCGGCGCTGTTATTGGGCATATTTTCCCCATCTGGGCTGATTTCCGCGGGGGTAAAGGAGTGGCCACCTTATTCGGGCTTGTTGTAGGTATTTCTCCCTGGACGGCGCTGAGCTGCTCCGGAGTCTTTCTCCTGGTCTTGTTCCTTACACGATTTGTTTCGCTTAGTTCCATACTCGCCAGTATCGCTTTCCCTGTGTTTATCCTGGTCATCTTTAACGTGGAAAACAATATTTACCGCGTATTTGCCATTGCTGTGGCGCTGATGGTTGTCCTGACTCACCAAAAGAATATTGGCAGGCTGCTGCGTGGCAGTGAAAGCAAGGTGCCTATCCTCAAGCACCGGGATCGTCGGCGCCAGCGTCGCCGGGATGCCAACTCCTGATATAATCTTTTTTCCTATTTTGTGCGTTCCATGCCGGCACCTCGTTGTGTTTGGTACAATGTTGGTTTTTCAGAAAGAAATACATTTACAATGATCCGCACAATCACCTCCCTATTTGTAATAGGTGCATTAGCAGTAGCCTGCTCCAAGAACTCCGTGACAGGCCGTAGTCAATTGAAATTATTACCCGAGTCGCAACTTCAGTCCATGGCTGTGACGGAATACCAGCAGTTTCTCAGTACGAATAAAGTCGTCAGCACGAGTGCCAGCAAGGATGCTGAAATGGTAGCGCGGGTGGGCCGTCGCATCACGAAGGCGGTAACCGACTATTATGCATCAAAAGGCATTTCTAATGAACTTGAGGGTTACCAGTGGGAGTATAAGCTGGTGGACGCGAAAGATGCCAACGCCTGGTGTATGCCGGGTGGAAAGATCGTAGTGTATACCGGTTTGTTGCCGATAACGCAGAATGAAGCGGCGCTTGCCTCCGTGATGGGCCATGAAGTATCGCATGCCATCTTCAATCATGGTAATGAGCGAATGAGCCAGAGCATGGGCGCTGAGGCTGTGGGAGCGGGTCTCCAGGTAGCGCTTGCCAACAAGCCTGCAGCTACACAGAATCTTTTCCTTACCGCATTTGGCGTAGGATCACAGGTGGGGCTGTTGCTGCCTTTTTCCCGGAAGCATGAGCTCGAAGCTGATCGCTATGGCCTGATCTGGATGGCGATGGCGGGATACAATCCTCAAGAGGCCATCAATCTCTGGCAACGGATGGAAAAAGCATCCTCCGGTCAGAAACCACCCGAGTTTTTATCTACGCACCCAAGCGAAGGAAGCAGGATCGCTCAGTTGCAGCAATACCTGCCGGAAGCAATGAAATACTATAAACCGATAGCGAATTAATTCAATATAAGAAGCAAAACCCGTTCAAATTCAAGCTGGACGGGTTTTTTGTTGGTACAAAGGTGTGATTTCCGCGGGGTTTTACCTATATTTGCACTCCCTGCAAATGAGAACGCTAGCAATAAGCATCTCCGAATCAGGTGCTGTTTTGCCAGAAACCCCTAAAATCGCTTCAAAGTATGTTACCAACAGTTTTTGAAAAATTACAACTGGCAGACGAGAAGAATCTTTTAATTCAGGGTTTGCCTTCCTCCATCGAGAAGCAGTTCAGTAAACTTTCATTCGCCAAAAACATGACGCCGCTTTTAAAAAGCCGGAAAATCGATTTCGCGCTCGTTTTTGCCGTAAATGAGAATCAACTGAACGGTATTCTGAAGGATGTGATGCCCTCGTTGAAAGACCAGTCGAAATTCTGGGTCGCTTATCCGAAAACGACTTCCAAGATCGTTACGGATCTTAACCGGGAATGTAGCTGGAATCGTCTGACCTGCGAAGGTTACGAGAGTATTGAACGGGTTGAATTGGATCACGTATGGAGCGCAATGCGTTTTGTAAGAGGTGAAGACATCCGCAACGAGAATGCTCCTGTCAGGAAAAGACAGGCGGCGGCCGTTGCTGAATAATTCAAGGAATAAAAATTTATCAAGGTTTGCTGCTACGGTAGCAAACCTTTTTATTTTAGGGTCATGGCACACCTGAATATAGAAATCAAAGCCCGCTGTGGCGACCCTGCGTCAGCCAGGGCATGGCTACTTGACAACAATGCCTTGTTTAGCGGCCTCGACAAACAAACCGACACCTATTTCAGGGCCACATCGGGCCGGCTGAAACTCCGCGAGGGCAACATCGAAAACAACCTCATTTACTACAAGCGCGAGGATACCGCCGGGCCAAAGGCATCTGAATTTACATTATTGAAGATTCCGGATGCTGCAGCGTTGAAAGACGTACTGACCCAGGCGATGGGGGTTTTGGTTACTGTCATTAAAAACCGCGAAATCTATTTCATCGACAATGTCAAGTTTCATATCGATGAGGTTCCCGGTCTTGGCCATTTTGTAGAGATTGAAGCGGGCAATCTGAAGGCGGACCTTCCGAAAGAAAAATTACAGGAGCAGTGCGATTACTATTGCGCAGCACTGGGCATTATGCCGGCGGATATGATCGATGTTTCTTACAGCGACATGATGCTTGCGCGGATCACCTGACGATCACCGTGCCCATCTTTTTCACCAGCTCAATCTCCATCTGCTTCAGATGTTCATGGGTCTGGTAAAGCATGCGGAATTCATCTTCGGTGTGTTGCTTTTCCATGTCAACCTGGTTTTCCAGTAACATGCGCTTCACTTTACGCAGCTTAAGGTAATTGATAGCGGAATCAACCGCTTCCGCGGTACGGTCTTCGTCCATCTTGGAAAACTTCATCAACTGGTCATCATTCCCGCGGGCAAGCGTCCGGATAAAGTCTTCGTAAGACTGTTTGAAAAGGTCTTGCTGGTAACCGGTGCTCTGGCTGTACTCCCGCTTCCAGTGTTCGCTTTCCTCATAAGGGAAATTCAGGAGCGATACGGCAAATGCACTGAGTTTGGGATCGGGATGGTAGATGAAATAATTCTTCGTTGCCTTCGAGATGTCAGCCTGTAACATCGTTCTGAATTCACCCAGCAGGCGCAATACTTCCGGATTATCCATCAGGCTCTCGTCCACCATCTGCGCAAATACGTGCTCAGCAATGAGCGTATCGTGGTCGTATTTCTTTAAGCCATACTCCAGCAGGATACGGGCAATTTCGCGTTCCTGCAATTCATCTTTAAATAGCAGGTTGAAAGTAGCTTCATCATAGTTCGTCTCCTCCGCCTGCCTGGCGTTTTGTTCGTGATGTTTTGCTTCCTCAAACGGCAGTTTTCGCTCCATTGTCGCGATGCGATCGCGGATGAATTTATTCACCAGGGCATGCAGGCCCGTCTCATCGATGCGGAGCAACTGTGAACACTGTTGTATGTAATCCTGCTGGCGTGTAAAATCTTCAGCCTTGTTGATGCGCGAGATCGTTTCCGCGATGCGGTTAACCACCTCGGATTTCCGCGCAGAATCGTTGCCGGCATCTTTCAGGGCAACCTCCAGTTGGAATAGGATGAAATCCTTTTTGTTCTTCTGGACGAATTCACGGAAGGCAGAGGCGCCCACTTTATTGACATAGCTGTCTGGATCCTCCTTATCGGGAATCAGCACCAGTTTTACATGCAGGCCTTCTTCGAGGGCCATGTCGAGGCCTCTGAGCGCGGCTTTGACCCCGGCAGCATCACCATCATAAACAATTGTGAGGTTGTCCGTATATTTTTTCACCAGCCGGAGCTGGTCAGTGGTCAGCGATGTCCCCCCGGAGGCCACAACGTTTTCGATGCCGGCCTGGTGCAGGGAGACGACATCCGTGTAACCTTCCACAAGCAGGCATTCATCGGCTTTGTCTATCGCCGTGCGTGCAAAATAGGAGCCGTAAAGTATCTTACTCTTGACGTAGATCTCATTTTCCGGTGTATTGATGTACTTGGGAGCGCGGTCATTGGTGCGCAGTATACGTGCCCCAAAGCCCAGCACCTTACCACTATGGTTATGGACGGGAAATATGACGCGGCCGCGGTAATTGTCCTGCAACTGATCATTTCGGTTGGCAACAAGGCCGGCTTTGATCAACAACTCGGTATTGTACTGCCCGGCCAGTGCTTCTTTCGTGAACGCGTCGCGGCGCTCCGGAGAGTAACCGAGCTGGAATTTTTTTATGATTTCTTCCCGGAAACCGCGTTCACGGAAATAACTCAGACCGATGTCGCGGCCTTCCTCCGTTTCGAACAACTGCCGTGAAAAAAACTGCTGGGCAAATCCATTGATGATAAACAGGCTGTCGGCGACCTGCATCTGTTGGCGCTGTTCTTCGTTGGCAAACGTCTCCTCGATCTCGACCCCATATTTGTTGGCCAGCCATTTCAGCGCGTCGACGTAGCTGTACTTTTCATGCTCCATGATGAAGCTGATACTATTACCGCTTTTGCCACAACCAAAACACTTATAGATCTCTTTAGCCGGCGATACGGTGAACGAAGGCGTTTTCTCGTTGTGAAATGGGCAGAGGCCAAGGTAGTTGGCGCCGCGCTTTTTCAGCTTTACGAACTCACCAACGATCTCGAGAATATCGATCCGCGCAAGTATTTGCTGTATGGAAGCCTGGGAGATCATGAGCAGTTGGCAAATATCGCCAATAGTAAGCACACATGCACCTGCAAAGTAAATGTCCGTAACATGCCATTTTTTTGCATCCATGCAGCATTTTTAGAGAAGCCCTGCTCTATATTCACAATCAAAACGCTGCAGTATGAGATTTTGCTTCGCGCTGGCCCTTCTGTTTGCCCTCGCGTCCTGTGATACGGACAATGGGGAGCATACCCCGGCCGAGATACAGGGATTTGCGCCGGTGTATGGCGATATCACTGAAGCTCGTATCATTCGCTCCCTGCCCGCCCGTGCCACTGTCAATGCCGGGAAAATGTATACGGTTGGCAACCTGCTGTTCCAGGTGGAAGTGGATTCAGGTATCCATGTGATCAACTATGCCAACGCCGCTAATCCTGTCAAATTGGGCTTCATCCGCTCCATGTTGTGCAAAGAACTTGCCGTGAAGAATGGCAAAATTTATACGAATAATATCAGTGACCTGGTGGTGATCGATATCTCTGATCCGGCAAATGTTACAGAGGTAGGTCGTACGCCCGGTGTGTTTCCTGATCTTGCCCTGCAATACCCTGCACGCCCGGCGAATGGTTCGCAGATCTACTTTGAATGCCCTGATCCGGAAAGAGGTTTTATTCTCGGATGGAAACCTGCATTACTTAACAAACCTAAATGCTGGAGATAATGAAACAACTCAATCGATTTATCGCTGGTCTGCTGATCATATGCCTGTATACGAATTGCAGTAAGGATGCTGCAGACAAGAGCAGTGCCACGGGTGCTGGTGGCTCCACCGCACGCTTCACGATCATTGGAAATTATCTTTACGTAGTCGACAACACCAACCTCAAATCGTTTGACATCAGCAATCCTGCCGTGCCTGTATACCGGTCGACAACACCGGTAGGTATCAATATCGAAACGATCTTTCCCTATGAGGATAAACTGTTCATCGGCTCGTCGTTTTCCATGTACATCTATTCACTTTCAAATCCCCAGCAGCCGACGCAGATCGGGCGAGCAGATTACCAGATCCGCATGGCCTGTGACCCTGTGATAGCAAAAGACAGTGTTGCTTACGCCACTCTGCGTGCCGATGGCCCTTGTGGAGGAGGCAGCAGCGAACTCGTGGTGTATAATATCAAGAACATGACCGCACCTGTTCTGGTCGGGAATTATTTCCTTGACAGACCGCATGGGTTAGGCATGAGCGGGAATGCGCTTTATGTTTGCGAGGGAGACGGACTTACCGTTTTCGATATAACCGACAGGTATCACCCGGTTGAAGGTGTCAAAATAACGAATGAAGTTTTCCATGATGTGATTCCGTATAACAATATCCTCATTGCCCAGGTGGAAGGTGGGGTGGCACTTTATGATATTGGCACCAATCCTCAGCAACCTGTTTTCATTTCAAAAATCATCTGATGTTTTTTCACCGGCGATTGCCAATCATTCTGCTTATACTGCTGAGCCTGCAGAGTTTTTCCCAGGATAACAGGCAAAGCGCATTTGTTCCACAATTTTCTTTACGCACCACACCCTTGTCACTACTTGAGGTAGACGGCAATTTTGGCATTGGTGTGCAATACCGTTGGGCTGAACGGTGGGCGGCAGTGATCGACCCGGCCTTTATATTTCTGTCCACCTATGAAGGCTCCGATAATATGGATCGTGATCGATTCTCCGGGATTAAACTTCGCGCAGATGTGCGGTACTATTTTGAAAAAAACCGCAAAGGCGTATTCAACACATTTGTAGCACCTGAACTTCATTACAAACTCAGGAATGCGAAGCGTTGGGATGACTTCGGCATCAACTGCCTCAATGGCAACTGCGATTACTTCCAGAATGCGCAGTATACTGAACGGAAAACTGAATTTGGCTTTGCCATAAAGATCGGTACGGTGCTGCCTCTCAGCCAGTCACTGGATGTAGAATTGTATGCAGGGGCAGGGTTGAAGGAAAAGAAATTTACCCAGCGCGATCTTCCGACAGGTGGATCCTTTCTCAACCCGCCTGACAATGATCCATTCAGGTTCTGGTTCAGTGAAGAACGCCGCGACAGGTTCCGACCCATGCTCCCGGCCGGATTGAAACTGGTCCTCCGGCTCTAAAAGGGCAAAAAAGAATTCGGCATTGACCGAAAAGAGTGATAAATTACGTAAACCATCCATCGCCCCAGGGAAAAAGGATAGAGTAACACCATTTATCACTCTTAAATTTTACGCCCATGGTTCAGGTTGAAACGTCACAGCTTATCGCCGAGTGCAACGAGTGGAGACAGACACTTCGCGATCACCGCGAGTCATTTACCCGCAACAAAACCCGCCTCCAGGAAGCCGCCTCCAGGCAATTGACAAGGTCCCAGCTCGAGGACGTCGAACATCTCCACAACCAGTTTCACATCCAGCTCATCAACATTCATGATCTCAAGCAGGCGATCAAAGCCCATAGCCGTGAGATCGACTACGAGATGAATGTGCAGAATGGCAGGCTGCGAACGGAAACCCAGCACATCCATGAAAATCTTAATGGCCGGTTCGTGAGCCTGATCCAGACCCTGGAGAATCTCCGATCGGAATTTGAGTCCTTCCTCAGCCGCACCTGATCATTGATATCAGTCTTTCATCGCACGGTCTTTACGGCCGGCGCATGCACGTGCCCATACCTTACCTTTAAATTGTTTGCCATGCCCGAATTTGATACCTCACACGTAAAAAATATCGTCTTGCTGGGCCATGCCGGCGCAGGCAAGACGACCCTTGCGGAATGCATGCTTTATGAAGCTGGTCTCATCCATCGCCGGGGAACTATTAGCGAACGCAATACCACTGCCGACTATCACGAACTCGAACAGGAACGCGGCAACACGATATTCAGCAAACTTCTTCACACACGCTGGCGAGGGTATAAAATCAATATCATCGACACGCCCGGCTACGATGATTTCGTGGGTGAAGTGGTAGCAGCATTAAGGGTTGCGGACACCGGCGTGATGCTGCTCAATGCCGCGATGGGTGTTGAAGTTGGAACCGATGTGATCTGGAACTATACTGAAAAATTCAAAACACCCATGATCTTCGTCGTAAATAAGCTCGACCTGGATGACGCGGACTTTGACAGAACCGTCGCCGAGGCAATCGAACACTATGGTAAAAAGATCACCCTTGTACAATATCCCGTGCAGACCGGTGCCGGCTTTCACGAGATCATCGATGTCCTGCGCATGCAGATGTACAAATTCAAGGATGCCGGCGGCAAACCTGAAAAGCTGCCCATTCCGGAAGGTGAAAAGGAAAAAGCCGACAGACTGCACCGCGAACTGGTAGAAGCTGTGGCAGGAAATGATGAGTTATTGATGGAAAAATATTTCGACACTGGTGAGTTGAGTGAAGATGAATTGAAGGCGGGCATGAAACAAGCCATGATCCGCCATGAAATGTTCCCGGTTTTTTGTTTGTCTGCCGAGCGTAATATGGGTAGCGGCAGGATCATGGGATTCATCGACAACGTATGCCCCAGCGCGAATGAAATGCCTGCTCAACGATCACTGGCGGGAGAGGAGGTCATATGTTCTTCCGATGCGGCTCCCTGCCTTTTCATATACAAGACAACCAGTGAACCTCATGTTGGAGAAATGTCGTTCTTCAAAGTCTATTCAGGCACCATCCGTACTGGCATGGAACTGGAAAATGAAACAACAGGAGCGATCGAAAAGATCAACCAGTTATACCTGGTAGAAGGTATCAAACGCACGCCGGTTCAGGAGCTTGTAGCTGGTGATATCGGCGCTACATTGAAACTCAGAAACACCCATGTCAACAATACGTTGCATGCAAAGGGCAGGTCGCATGAATTGGCACCGATCGAGTTTCCTCCGCCAAATATGTCGATTGCCATTGAGAACAACAGGAAAGGGGAGGAGGAAAAATTATCGCAGGCACTGCATATGTTGCGGGAAGAAGATCCGACACTGATCATAGAGGTATCACCGGAACTGAGGCAGACCTTGCTCCATTGCCAGGGAGATATGCACCTTGCGGTGACAAAATGGAAGATCGAGCATAACCACCGGCTTGATGTGAAGTTTGTACGTCCGCGCATTGCATACAGGGAAACCATTCGCAAGGCGGCTGATGCTTCGTATCGCCACAAAAAGCAGAGTGGCGGTGCAGGTCAATTTGCAGAGGTGTTTCTACGGGTAGAGCCTTTGAAGCCCGGCATGGCTGATCCACCCTTTACTGTACGCAACCGGGAAACCATCGACCTGCCCTGGGGCGGACAACTGGAATTCTTCAACTGCATCGTTGGTGGAGTAATCGACAATCGCTTCTTGCCTTCGATATTGAAAGGCGTGATGGAAAAAATGCAGAATGGGCCTTTGACGGGTTCTTATGCCCGTGATATCCGGGTCTGTGTATATGATGGTAAAATGCACCCGGTCGACAGCAATGATATTTCGTTCAAGATAGCTGGTTTGCAGGCATTCCGACAGGCTTTCCAGGAGGCTGCTCCCCAACTGCTGGAGCCGGTGTATCACCTGGATGTGCTGGCACCGGAGGACCTTACGGGTACGATCATGGGTGATCTGCAGAGTCGTCGGGCAATGGTGGAGGGAATGAGTACGGAAGGAAATTTTCAAAAAATTTCAGCGAAGGTTCCGCTGGCGGAAATGGAGGGCTATTCCTCTTCGCTGCGCTCTTTGACCCAGGGCCGAGCGAAGTTCATCATGAGCTTCGAATCATATCAGCCTGTATCGCAAGAATTACAACGATCATTGGTGGAAGAATATTCCCGCTCTCAGCACGCGGAAGCTTAAAGACTTCCCGCAAACCCGTAGCCACGGCGCAAAGAAAGCAAAGACGCAAAAGATACCTTATGATAGGTACTCTTGCGTCTTTGTATTTGAATTTCTTTTCCTGTCGTGAAACCTTACGCGTACGAAACGCACTCCTTCAATTCCTTTTCTGTATAAGCGAGGTTGTATTGCTTCAAAACATCAGCGGGAACACCATTCCATGGAGTTGGTGTGTTCCCGACATATCCTACATCTTTCACACCCTCAGGTGAGGTATAAAAGCCGGTTGAGGTAAGATTGCGCATCAGGCTGAAAAATTTCGCTCCCTGTTTGAATTCACCGGTCGCTTTGGCGGGGTAGGCTATTTTATCTACCAGCTCGATCTGTTGCTGTGGTGTTATATTGACGAAAGCCTTGCCGTACTGCTTGAGGCAATACATGTCCATCCAGCGCAGACCGCCCTGCATCGGCACCTGGTATTGGGGCATATCACGAACGATGAAATCGATAAACTCCGGCACTTTGGCATCGCTGGCACTGCCACTCACATCATCTTTAGGGATGATGATATCGCCGAGTACGGTGATGGTAGCCATTTCATGATCCGTAAAGAATTTGCCCTGGGCGAGCACGGCTTTCTCATGCACGAGTTCTTCCGGATACCTGTCAACATTGAACTTCGGCTCTGCGGCGGCCGGTGTCTCGACAACTTTCTTATCCTCGGTATTGCAGCCTGCGGCAAGTGCGCCACCGGCAACAGCGCCGGTGACCAGCAATTTCAATGATTTTCTGCGATCCATGTTTGTGAGGTTTTAGCTTAAAACGTGAAATGAAACTCAAAATTCAAAACTCAAAACTTAAAATTTAGCACCCAAAATGGTAGTTCATGTAACAGTCCACCTCAGGTTCCACCACAAGACGAACCACATCCCGGTAATTGAGTTTTGACTTTTGAATTTTTAATTTTTACTTACTCTTAAATATTCTGCTTCTTCAACTCATCGATGATGTATTCACTCGCACGCATACTGAGTGCGAGGATGGTCCACGTGATGTTCTTGTCAGCCTGTGATACGAACTGGCTGCCATCGACACAGAAAAGGTTCTTGCATTCATGTGCCTGGCTCCATTTGTTCAGGGCTGATTTCTTTGGATCATTGCCCATCCGTACTGTACCGGCTTCGTGGATGATCTCACCGGGTTTTGACAGGCCCCAGTTATTCTTTTCATCATCATCCGCACCCCAGGTGATCACCGCGCCCATGTTGTGCATGATCTCCTTGAACGTTTCCTTCATGTGCTTAGCCTGCTTGATCTCGTGATCGCTGTATTTCACATTGAATCTCAGGACCGGAATACCAAAACGATCTACCACTCCCGGGTCTATTTCACAGTAGTTAGTTTCAACGGGGATCGCTTCGCCGCGACCGGCCATACCAACACCCGCACCATAAAAGTAGCGATGGTCTTCTTTAAGGGATGCGCCATAGCCACCGCCTTCTTTTTTCTTGCCATTCACAACATATTTTCCATTGAGGTTTTCGATGCCCCAATTGAATCCATACGATGGCTGGCCCATGCCGCCCCAATATTCTATGTGATAGCCACGGGGGAAATCCAGTTTGCGATTGTCCAGCCACCAGGGTGAATAGACGTGCATTCCTCCCACACCATCTTCATTGTACTTTTTTCTTCCGAACAACGATGGCAGAACACCGCCAAGTGCGGCACCGGTGGAATCATGAAGATATTTTCCAATCACGTTGCTGCTGTTCGACAGCCCGTTTGGATGCCTTTGCGATTTTGAGTTCAGCATCAGCCTGGCCGTTTCGCAGGTACTCGCAGCAAGGATCACCACTTTACCTTCCACCTGGTATTCCTGGAGATCCTCTTTGCTCACGTAGGAAATGCCGGTGGCCAGGCCTTCCTTATTTGTCAACACCTCGCGTGCCATCGCATTGCCGATGATGTCAATGTTACCTGTCTTCAGTGCCGGCTGGAGGAGCACGTTTGGCGAAGAGAAATCAGCTTTGTACATGCTGCAATTTCTGCCACACTGCCCGCAATACATGCAGACGCCACGGTCATCATTTATCTTTTCGGTGAGGATGGAGAGACGGGAAGGGATCACGCGAACTCCGGCCTGTGTTGCTGCATTTTTAATGAACAACTCATGCAGGCGGGGCTTAGGCGGTTTAAGAAAAATCCCGTCGGGATCGTTATCGAGGCCTTCATTCGTACCGAATATGCCGATCATCTTGTCCACCCGGTCATAAAATGGTTTTACATCTTCATATCCGATCGGCCAGTCATCACCGAGCCCATCAATACTTTTTCTTTTGAAATCTTTTGGTCCAAACCGGAGGGAGATACGGCCCCAGTGGTTGGTACGTCCTCCGAGCATACGCGCGCGAAACCAGTCGAACTCGGTACCTGCAGCTTTTGTATAGGGTTCACCCTCTACCTCCCAGCCACCGTAACAGGCATCGAAGTCGCCAAACGGCCGGTATTTGGTAGAAGCGCCACGGCGGGGAGAATCCCAGGGATTTTTGAACTGTGTGATATTCTTTTGCGGGTCATACATCGGTCCCGCTTCGATCATGCAAACTTTCAGACCGGCATTGGCAAGAATATAGGCCGACATACCGCCACCAGCGCCAGAACCTACAATAACGACATCATACTTCTTCGGCTGTTTCTTTATCTGCAAATCACCCATAGCAGTGTTTTGATTTTTAGTTTAGAAAAGACGCGACAATTTACACGGAATCACTCAAATCTGCCGGAGATTTTTTTAGTATCCGTACATTCGTTTGCATGTTCCTCCCACGCCATATTTCCAGGGCTGTCCGGCAGCAGGCACCTGTTTCACTCGTACTGCTGTTTATGTTTATCGCAACCGCGGAACTGCGGGCGCAAAACTTTAACACCGCCTTTGATCGGTACCCGGTGTATTCCGGCAGTGACCTGGGTCTGAAAGTTGAGGGGAACGTGGCGCGGTTCCGGATGTGGTCACCAATGGCAAGCCGGGCAGAACTGTTGATCTATGATGTACCAACAGGTGGAAAGGCAGTCCGGAAGATAGTCATGCGCGCTGCGGAATCAGGCACATGGCAGGCATCCGCGAAAGATGCAGTTGGTAAATATTATGCGTTTCGCGTGATGCACGGTGGCAACTGGTCATTGGAAGTACCGGATCCGTACGTGATGGCATCCGGTATCAATGGAAAACGTGGTTACATCATTTCGCGGGATAAGTTTTCTCCCGAAGGCTGGGAGGTCGACAGGCCGGTATTTTCCGGTGCACCGGTGGATGCGGTCATTTATGAGTTGCATATCCGTGACGCCAGCATTGCAGCCAATTCTGGTGTAAACAAAAAAGGCGGCTACAACGGTCTTGCGGAGTCGGGCACCAAAAATCCTATGGGTCAAACTACGGGTCTTGATCATATCGCAGAAATGGGCGTAACGCATGTACACCTGTTGCCATTTTTTGATTTTCTTTCGGTTGATGAAAGCAAGCCCCAGGTTCCCCAATACAACTGGGGCTATGAACCGTTGAACTACAATGTACCTGAAGGCTCTTACTCTTCAAATGCAAATGATCCCGTAAAAAGAATAATCGAATTGAAGAAAATGATCATGGCCTTTCATGCAAAAGGCCTGAGCGTTGTAATGGACGTGGTGTACAACCACACAATGCTGACAAAAGATTCTTATTTCAATCAATTGGTGCCGGGTTATTATTACCGCCAGTCGGCAACAGGAGGCTTTTCCGATGCCTCTGCCTGTGGTAACGAAACTGCCAGCGAGCGGCCAATGATGCGAAAGTTCATCCTGGAGTCGCTGGAATATTGGGTGCGCGAATACCATATCGATGGTTTCCGGTTTGATCTCATGGGGATACATGATATTGAAACGATGAACGAAGCAGCTCAACGACTGCGTCGCATCAATCCCAATATCCTCCTGTATGGTGAGGGCTGGACTGCCGGTCATTCGCCACTGCCCGATAGCGCGAGGGCGTTAAAAAAAAATGCAATGATGCTGGATGATATAGCGGTGTTCAGTGATGATCTGCGGGATGGCATCAAAGGCAGTGTATTCTTGAATGAGGACAGGGGCTTTGTCAGTGGCAAGGCAGGTATGGAATCTTCGATACGTTTCGGGGTCACGGCTGCCTGTCCGCACGACCAGGTGAATTATGACAGCGTGAATTATTCCAGGGCACCTTACGCCCGCCACCCTGGCCAGGTAGTGAGCTATGCTGAATGTCATGATAACCATGTGCTCTTTGATAAGTTGTCCCTTTCTGTGCCAGGGGCCAGCGAAGCAGAGCTGGTTCGCATGCACGAACTGTCACTGGCGATCGTATTAACATCACAGGGCATACCATTCCTGCATGCAGGAACTGAGTTCTTACGGACAAAGCAGGGAAATGAAAACTCCTACAACGCTGGTGACAGCATCAACGCGATTGACTGGAGTCGGAAAAGCAGGTATGCATCCACCGTCCAATACGTTCGAAATCTTATTTCGTTAAGAAAATCTCATCCTGCCTTTCGCATGAAAAAAGGGGAGGAGGTTACAAAATCCCTGCGCTTCATCAAGTCGGATCCGGGCATAGTAGCCTACACACTCGATGGTGCAGCGCTCAGGGATACATGGAAAAACATTCTTGTTGTTTACAATGCGAATACATCCGAATCGACGCAACTATTGCCTCCCGGAAATTGGCACCAGGTCAACCTGCGCGATAACAGCGCCTCAAAACCCGTTGTGTCCGGATCGCTGACCGTGCCACCGGTGGATTGTGTGATCCTCTACCAGCTTTAGGTGGTTTCGGTGATTTGATGTATATTTGCAGTTCTATATGTTATTGCTCTCTTAGTTTTTGTTGTGCATCCCACTCAAACGCCGTGAAGGCTTAACGTAAGGCAGGTAGTGTATCAAGTGAATTTTGATAGCCTTACCACATTTTTTAATCAAATTTTTATTTTAGTGTTATTTAACGAATTACAGCTCATCGAGCCTGTACTCAAGGCATTGAGCGATGAAGGGTATACAGCACCCACACCGATACAGGAACAATCAATTCCCATTATTTTACAACAACGCGATCTTCTGGGTTGTGCCCAGACCGGAACTGGTAAAACAGCTGCTTTCGCCATCCCATTGTTGCAGTTGATGCATCAGCAGCAGGCCGCCGGCCAATCTCACAGGAAAGGCATCAAGGCGCTGATCCTGACACCAACGCGTGAACTGGCCATCCAGATCGAAGAAAGCTTCAAGGCATATGGTAAATACCTTGGCCTGAGCCAGCTTGTCATCTTTGGTGGTGTAAACCAATTTAGTCAGGTAAACAGTCTTCGCCGTGGCGTGGATATCCTTGTAGCAACACCGGGTCGTTTGCTTGATCTTATGAACCAGGGGCATATTTCCCTGAATGATATCCGCTTTTTTGTCTTGGATGAAGCAGATCGTATGCTGGACATGGGTTTTGTGCATGATGTTAAACGCATTATCGCGAAGCTTCCGGCAAAGCGCCAGACATTATTTTTCTCCGCAACCATGCCACCCGAGATACAGCAACTGGCCAATATATTGTTAACGAATCCCCTGAAAGTAGAAGTGACACCGGTTTCTTCCACCGCAGAAACGATTCAGCAGAGTATGTACTTTGTAGACCGCCAGCAGAAAAACTCGTTGCTTGTGCATTTACTGCAGGACAGCAAGATAGGTACTGCGCTGGTGTTCACCCGGACAAAACACGGCGCAGACAAGATCGCCCGTGTATTGAACAAGGAAGGCATTCGTGCAGAGGCGATTCATGGAAACAAATCCCAGAACGCCCGCCAGGCAGCCTTGCAAAACTTCAAGAGCCGCAAAACCCGCATCCTCGTGGCTACCGACATCGCCGCACGCGGCATTGACATAGACGAGCTGACGCACGTCATCAATTATGATCTGCCGAATGTGCCGGAGACGTATGTACACCGTATCGGGAGGACAGGGCGCGCAGGTGCCGATGGGATAGCCCTATCATTCTGTGATCATGAGGAAAGAGCCTATCTGAAAGATATCCAGAAGCTGATACGTATTGCAATACCCGTAGTAGACGCTCATCCATTCCCGATGTCAGCCACAGCAGTACCGCGACCTGTTCAACAACAGCAACAACGTGGTGGTCACCGGGGAGGATATGGCAATCAGCGCCGTGAGGGTCAGCAGGGCCATGGTCAAAGCCAGGGAAGGACGCATACGCGGAGTTTTTCGAGATCATATTAAAAACCAGCCGTGGTTCGTCTATATTGAACAGCCGTGGTT
>JAEZAM010000145.1 GCA_023430465.1 Bacteroidota bacterium
CCTCCGCACTCCGCACTCCACACACCACACTTTTCCCTTATTTTCACACCAATGCAGCAACGCATTCTCAATATGATCCAGGCCACGGACGTGGTCGAGCTGGGTGTACACACCCGGCTTTCATTCAAGCCATTCCTTGATTATCTCCGCGCGCAAATTGCCGTCGAGACCACGATCAAGCGCGAACTGCTCCAATACGCACTGGATAAATTCAACGCCTACCCGGAGTTGGATACCGATATGCCGCTGGAAGATCTAGGTCGATACCGCGAGGTTTTCGATATCCTATTCGTATTGCTGTCCAGCATCCTTGAGGATGAAAAGGACAGCTACTGGGGCCTGAGTGTTCCCATGACACCGCTGGTGTTCTATGGCACTGACCTGTTTTTCGACCTCCTGAGCAACGCCGATACGCAGCAGAAAAAAATAGCGACGGAAGAAAGTGAACGATTCTTCGAGCGGCAGAAACTGGAACATTTCTACTCTTATGTGCTCGACAGATTTTATTCACTCCGGTTCCGCAATCACAATGGACTCGTAAAGCATGTGGTGGATCCGCATACCGGTTTAAGCCGGCATTACCGGATCAACATAGATACACGCTTCCTCGAGCCTACGCTTAACGGCGATCTGCCAAAACTCAACAGCGATTCTGTACGTTCCAGCCTGCTGGGTGATGAAGCCATTGCAGCACTGCAACAGGCTGTCCCCGCCAGCATGTTCTCCTTCAGCGGTTTTTCCATACTCACTATCACTGATGTCACCACTGAATATGCGATCGATGCCATACGTCAGCAGGTCGTCATCTCCGGTCAACCGGATTTCGATGCCATCGTCGGCGCATTGAATGAGTTGGTGGGCACAAAAGAAGTCGAATTCAATATTCTGCCCTTGTTTCGTATTAATGGAAGGCTTGTTGATAATCCGGAGGCCAGTGCACAAAGCATCATATTTGATATGGTCATGAAACAGGGTATGAAGCGCGGCGAATGCATGAGCCTGCTGGAGAAGTTTGCCGTTAAGCCAGAAGTAGTCTACTACCGTGATCTGGACAAAGAAGTACCGGCTGATCTGAAATTCGCTCAGATCATGATCGATGCTGGTTTGAAGTCTTACAGCCTGGTGCCTGTATTTTATAATGGCAACCTGGTTGGAGCTATTGAAATGTACAGCCGTGTAAAAGGTTTGCTCGACAAAAAATTATTTACCTCGCTGGAGCCTGCAATGCTACTTATGGCGCAACTGCTGCAGAACAGCATCACATCCTTCCAGGATGGTATAGACGCAGTGATCAAGGAGAAGTTCACCAACCTGCAACCGGCCGTACAATGGAAATTCAATGAAGTGGCCTGGGAGTTCGTGAGCCGACCCGAGAAGAAATCCAATGCAGAGCCCCATGAAATCATGTTCGAAAATGTTTACCCGCTCTATGGCGCGGTGGATATCCGAAACTCCACCATAGAACGGAATGCCGCACTTAACCAGGACCTGAAGATCCAGTTCACAATACTGATCAGCGTACTGCAGGAGTTCAGGGAGAAAACAGGTTTCGAGCTTATCGAGGAAAAATTATATAGCTGCAGGCACTGGCTTGACAAGATCAGCAACGATGAAACTATCTTCAATGAAGAGATCGCATTGAATGATTTCATCGAAAACGACATCACTCCGTTTCTCCGGCAGTTCAGCGAGAGCCGGCCCGATCTGAAAACCGTCACTGCACGCTATTTTTCTGCTGTAGACGAGGTTAACGGAGCGGCCTACGAAAACCGCCGCCAGTTGGAGGCGTCCATGAACACGGTGATCAATTCTGTAAATACGTATTTCGATCTTCTCCGTGACCAGGTACAGCAGGCCTACCCGGTTTATTTTGAAAAGTTCAGAACCGACGGCGTGGAATATGATATTTATATAGGGCAGTCGATTACGCCAGACCGGGTTTACACCGAGCTCTATCTAAAAAATCTCCGGCTGATGCAGCTTACCTCAATGGTCGCGATCGCCAGGAACACGCTCTCGTTGCTGCCGGATCTCGCCAGGCCGGTGCGGACCACTCAATTGATCTTTATCCATTCCCACACCATCGATATCCGCTTTCGGCGGGATGAAAAGCGCTTTGACGTGGAAGGTGCTTATAATATCCGCTATCATATTATTAAAAAGCGCATAGACAAAGTAAGAGTGCGGGATACACAGGAACGCCTCACCCAGCCGGACAAAATCGCGCTGGTGTATTTTAATCAGAAAGAGGCGGATGAGTATGTGAATTATATTCATTACCTGCAGGGCGAGCACCTGCTGGAAGATAACCTCGAGTTTCTCGAGCTGGAGGAAATGCAGGGCGTATCCGGCCTTCGCGCGATGCGGGTAGGAATCGTTGTTGATAAAAAAACAACCGAAGAGCCTGCATCCGCTTGAGTTCCTCGTGCGCAACGTGTAAATTTGCACATGCCCCTTTTTATCGCCTCTTTGAACTCCGGTAGTAACGGCAATGCCTACTACGTCGGTAATGAATCCGAGGCGGTCCTGGTGGATGCGGGCATATCCTGCCGGGAAACCGAGCGCCGCATGCATGCACTTGGCCTGGATATGCAAAAGGTGAAAGGGATATTTATTTCACATGAACACAGTGATCATATCACCGGCCTTGCGGGGCTATCGAAAAAATTTCAGCTTCCTGTTTATATAAGTCACCATACCCATGCTTCCTGTGGTTTGCCCCTGGACAGTAGCCTGGTGAAATTTTTTAACCGGCAGGACAGGTTTACCATCGGCGGCTTGCAGATAAAGACTTTTCCAAAATTTCACGATGCGGCGGATCCGCACAGCTTTGTCATTTCGGACAATGGCATACATGTGGGTGTGTTTACAGATATCGGCCATTGCTGCACGGAGGTCATCCGGCATTTTCAGCATTGCCATGCCGTTTTCCTTGAAAGCAATTATTGCGACACAATGCTTGAAAAAGGGAGGTATCCTTACTATCTCAAAAAAAGAATTCGCAGTGACCGTGGCCACCTCTCGAACGACCAGGCACTGGAATTATTCATTCATAGTCGCGCTGCTCATTTGTCCCACCTTATTTTAAGTCATCTCTCCAAAAACAATAATTGCCCGGACCTGGTGAACCGCATGTTTTCCGAACATGCTGGTAACACAACGATCACGGTGGCTTCCCGCTATGAATCAACAGACGTATTCGAAGTGAGTGGCGCACCCGTCGTTTTCCCTGAAATGGTTCTGCCAAAAACTCGCCTGCGCCGGCCTGCTGCCCCACAGTTACAGCTATCGTTGTTCTGATCCCTCTGCTTTTTAACCGATCGGTTTGAGTGAATTTTCCTGTATTCGTTGATACCCCTGCACTTATCCTGCCTGCGACGCCGGTAAGGACTGGGCATATTATTTGAACTCCTGGTACAGGTCCGGCGGAGAACCGGTGCATTTTTAAATTTTAAACCCATTTGCCATGGAAAAGAATATCTATAAAGAAAAGGAGAGAGAAATAGAAAATGAGTCGTTGTCGGCACAGGAACTGGAGCAGCGCGACCTGCGGAAAAATGAGCAGGCGGGCACACCGGACCGGGAGTATGATGAGGATTTCAATGAAGAACTGGCCGCCGACAAGGAAGATGACCGGGTCCCTGGCGGCAATGAAGGATATGGTGGCAGCAAAACGGTGACTGGCGCTGATGATCACGTGCAGGTAAGTGGTAAGGATCCTGAATCATTTGGCACATCGTCGGGTGATAACGGGGAAGCGGGCGATATGTCGCAACGCGGCCGCGGCCAGTCGTTCGGGTATGGGGACAAGGGGTATACAGCCGGCGGGTTCCTGGGTGACAAGGGCAATCGGCTTGGGGGTCAGACAACACATTCTGATGGAGGTGATGCAACGGATGAGCAGGGAATACAGCCACCTTCCGGGAAATCAGGTAACAATGCACGGGGGGAGTCAGCGGGCTTTGATAGCGGAGGATATGAGAAGGGGGAGAGTGATGGCGGAGTTTCGGAATGAGGCGGATTTCATGCGAACCCCGAAGCTTCGGGGGCAAAGATGGCAAAGGAAATCTTAGCGCCTTGGCCTACTTGGCGGCTTTGCGTGAAACTGTGATTTTTTTCTAATTTCCAACACAGCTTTCGCTATAATTTTTAAATGGCCTTTTGTATCTTCCCGCCATGACGCTTTACCAGTTCAATTCATTGGATGAAAATCAACAGGCCCGGGTGATTTGGGAACAGGGAGTGGCGGTGGCCGGGAGAGAAGAGGGCAATTATAAATTACTTTTATACCAGATAGATGGCTTTTATGTGGAAATCTGGTATCATTCGATAAAAAATGATATCAGTCGCTTCAAAACATTTTCATCCACGGCCCCCCTTGATCCTTACCTTGAAAAGATCCCGTTGCAAGGAATACTCGTTTGACAACGGCATCCATATTAACACTTATTTTTTCGGCCAACAGGAAAATTACGGCTTAAATACCGTGTTGGCACGTCGGCCCGATACATACATTTACCGATATTGATGAAGTTCTGATTAGTTGTTGAATCCTGTATTCAATCATCGATCGAATGAACTATACCTGGATCGTATGGATGGGCTATAGCATTTTCCTGCCTGCAGGGATTGGATTGATCCGGTTGCGGCAGATCGACCCCGTGTTCCATCCCTTTCTTCTCTGTACCTGGATGGCGGCTTTGAATGAGGTTGTCAGCGTTACATTACAGCATCATGGGATGCATACGGGGATCAACAACAATTTATATGTGCTGGCAGAGGCCCTGCTGTTAGTTGCGGTGCTCCAGCGAATGGGTGCAGTCATGAGCCCGCTGGTGTACAGGTCGGTCCAGGTGTTGATTGCCATTGCCTGGTCGCTGGAAACGGTGGCCGCCGGCGAGCTGCATCTGATTCATTCCGGGTTCCGCCTGTTCTACGCTGCGTTGCTCGTGATACTGTCGATCCACCTGGCCTGCAGGCTGGTGCTGGCAGAGAAAGAGCCACTCGCGCGAAATGCAGCTTATTGGCTGGTGACGGGGTTCATCCTTTACTTCACGTATAAGATCCTTGTGGAAATATTCTGGCTGTATGGGTTGAATGCATCACCGGAATTCCTGGAAAAGGTATACCTGATTCATGCATGGGTCAACATGGTTTGTAACATCATTTATGCTTTGGCCATTTTATGGATGCCCGCGAAACGAACATATTCCATGCCGTACTGATTGCGGCGATCATCATTGGCGGCATTCTGCTGTATATGGTAGCTGCGCTGATAAGGCTGCACCGGAGACAACTGCGTGCCGACAGGAATCATGCCGGCGCAGAGTTGCGGTTGATTGAAAAAGAGCGATCGCGCATTGCCGCAGATCTGCATGACGAACTGGGCCCGGTGCTGTCAGCAGCAAAGTTTCGGATCTGCGCCGTGAAGGATCCGGGTGAGAAAAATGAAGCGTTGCTAAAAAATGCGATCGATCATATAGATTCCATGGTGCTTCGCATACGGGAAATTGCAAACGACCTCATCCCGGCTGTACTACCGGAAAGGGGGATCGTATTTGCGATCGAACAGTTTATCCGCACCATTCCGGGCAAGGAGGGACGGGAGATACGATTGGTAGCAGGTGAACTTCCGGAGTTTCAGCCTGCCTCCTGGGTACATGTATACCGGATGATGCAGGAGATGATCCACAATGCCGTCAGACATGCCGACGCCAGTGTGATCGAAGTGGGGTTGCGAACAGACGAAAAGGTGTTGCGGTTATGGTGCAACGATGATGGAAAGGGTTTTGCGAAGCAGGCGGCTGCCACGAAAGGGCAGGGGTTGCGTAACATACTTGTAAGGAGCGAAATGCTGGGAGGAAAAATGTACATCGATTCAGCCAGGCGCAAAGGCACACGTGTAAGTTGTGTCGTGCCGGTAAACAAAAATTGAATGAAAGGGTCTGCACCCATACGCATTATATTGGCGGATGATCATGAGATCTTCCGGGATGGCTTTGCGGGGCTGTTCCGTGAGGATGAAGAGATCAGCCTGGTGGCTGATGCGAGGAATGGTGTGCAGTTGCTGGCGATGATCGATCAATTCAAGCCAGATGTGGTATTAACAGATATAAAGATGCCGGAGATGGATGGTGTCACTGCTACGCGCGAGATAGTCCGCAGGTTTCCAACCGTGAATGTGATAGCCCTCAGCATGTTCGATGACGATGCACATGTGGTGGAGATGCTGCAGGCAGGGGCGCTGGGGTACCTTTTGAAAAATGCGCATAAAAAAGAGATCATCGAAGCGATCCATGTCGTGCACCGTGGGGAAGCTTATTACTGCAGCGAGACCTCTTTTCGCATGGCAAGGTTGATCGCCTCGCGGCTGCCGGCGGATAAACAGGCAAGGGTGCAATTTTCTGAAAAAGAAAAAGAGGTCATGCAATATATCTGTCGCGAGTACAACAACATGGAGATCTCAGCGGAGCTGCACCTGAGTGTGCGGACGATAGAGGGGTATCGAAAGTCCATCCTGGAGAAATCCGGTGCACGTAACATGATAGGAGCAGTGATCTACGCGATCCGGCAGGGAATCTTTGAACCCTAGGCTACTTATTATTTTCCATCCGTTGTTCGATGAGCCGGTTGTATTTTTCCAGGAGTTCCAGGTATTTATCTTTCCATTGATCCCGCTGGCGGATGGCTTCGTCGAGTGATGGTGTTTTGGTGTACTGCTCTTCCGGATCCTCGAGTACATATTTTGGCATGTCGGGAAATTCCTCGGTAAAGTCATATTTGATGGCTTTGCCATAGGCCATGAGTATATGGTATTCCAGTTGAGGGTTTTCGATGTGTTTGTAGTAGCTGGAGCGGCTATAGCCGGCACGGGCCGCAACATCCAGTTTGTTCATTCCTGTAGCTTCAACAGCAGTAGCGAGAACCTGCCCCCGGTTTAGTTTCGTGCGTTTCGTAGTCACCGAGGTAAAGAAATTAAGAACTGTGTGTAAAAAAAGATACATAAAATGTACCAAGTGTACAGAATAATGTATAATATTGTCAAGGCGTCTACAGCGCTTCCTGTGTAAGACCAGACCATTGAATTTTATCTTGCGATCCTTCAACATATTTTGAAGCATTCGCTTTGAGTCTCGCTTTTGAAACTTCGGAACTTTCAGATGAGAACGAGATGATGAGTAGAATGCCCACGTTACGGCGTGGGCTCTCTTATTCGTTCTCAGGTTTCCGAGGCCGCAAAAGCGATAAGCAGGGTTCCACGCCGTTGCGTTGGTTCGCTGCCGGGCTGCAAAGCGCTTAAACCCCGGAAATGAAAGTTCAATACAACCACAGGCAATTGCATCTCCTGCAGACGGTGATGGCGAAAAAGCCAAAGAATCCCGTTTAGATCAGCTTGTACTGGCTTCTGATCTTTTTTATTTTACCATAGTTCCCTGTCTTTTTCTTCAAAGAAAAAAACCTGCAAAAATGAAAAAATTTTGCCTGCTGACCTTATTATGCCCCTTACTCTCGCTGGCACAAACAGGCCCGCTAACTGTGGGGGATAGCCTGCCTCCAGGGGTGATTGCGCGCATACCAATAGGTGGTGCCCAGGCTGCGCCAGATGCCATCACCATACTTGATTTCTGGGCCTCCTGGTGTGG
Organism: Bacteroidota bacterium; assembly: GCA_023430465.1. Taxonomy (GTDB): domain Bacteria; phylum Bacteroidota; class Bacteroidia; order Chitinophagales; family Chitinophagaceae; genus JAEZAM01. The sequence continues at coordinate 7,644 of JAEZAM010000145.1, forward strand.
CAGTTGTTCCAAGGGGATCGCGAAACTGGACACGCTGGCGGGTGTGTTTGGAAACCAATTGGATGTTGTACTTGTCAATTCCCATCATACGGGCGATGATCGCGACAAGGTTGAAAAATACAAGTCGTTCTATATAGGGAGATATGGCAGGCGGGTACCATTTCCGATACTTCTTGCAGACAGCATATTCCTGGAATTATTTCCCCATAAATATATACCGCACTATGTCTGGCTGCAACATGGCAGAGTCCGGGCCATCACTTCGTGGCGGGAGGTGAATCGGGAAAATATAGAAGCAGTTCTTCGCGATCCAACATTTCAGCTTCGGAATGTGGCGGCGGAGAGTACAGGATCGGCGCACTGACCGATCATTTTAATCAGCATGTGTTTCGTTAGGATAGTTAAGGCCTGGTTGTAGCTCCGTGCCCGGTTGTGGTGGGGTTAAGTGCTCTGTAGTAGTAAACATCTTCTCCTGCCCTGAAAGCAATTGAACCAATTGTCTATCCAAAATTAACTGTTATGAAAATTTCACTTCTTCTCCTGGGGTTGTTTCTCTTTCCCGTTTTTGCAAAATGTCAGCCCGTGCCGCTCAACGGTACGGTAATGGATCCCCGAGGTCATCCGCTCGCAAACGTTACGGTCATGCTGATAAGAACGGGAGAGGTTGTCATCTCCGGGAAAACCGGCCAGTTTACATTCCCCGATGCCCGCGCTACTGACAGTGTGCGGGTATCGCTGGCGGGTTATATGTCACGTACCGTCATCAATAATGAACGGGGACGGCTTGAGATCATCCTGGATCCCGATCACAAAGAGCTCCAGGAGGTTATTATCAACAGCGGATACCAGGAGATCCCAAGAGAGCGAGCTACGGGATCATTCAATCATATTGATGCGAAGCTGTTGAACGAACAGATATCCACTACGCTCCTTGATCGGCTTCCTGCTGTTGCGAATGGACTAACCTTAGATCGGGTAACCGGGAGCCCCGGTTTTATCATTCGCGGACTAAGCACTGTGCGCGGTGTGCGCGATCCGCTGATCATTCTCAATAATTTTCCTTACGAAGGTGATCTCTCCAACATCAACCCCAATGATATTGAAAGCGTGACCATCCTCAAGGATGCCGCCGCCGCGTCGATCTGGGGCGCGAAAGCAGGTAATGGTGTCATCGTTATTAACACGAAACGCGGAGGTTTTAATCAACCCGTACGTGTTGAACTGAACACCGCTTTCGTATCCACAGCGGAACCTGATCTGCATTATCTGCCTATGCTGGGCAGTCGTGACTACATTGATGTTGAGCGGTTTCTTTTTCAGCAACAACACGCATTCAGTGACACAGGTAACCTCAACCGGCCTGCATTTTCTCCTGTATATGAAATACTCTTCCGCGAGCGGCGTGGTGAAATCAGCCATGCCGAAGCCGAAGCCATGTTGCAGAAGATTGGCGAAACTGATCTACGTGAAGAATATTTGAAACATGTATACCGCAAAGGCCTGACCCGTCAACATGCCCTGCAGGTGAGTGGCGGCAGCCAGCAAAACTCGTGGCGATTCTTTGGCGGGTATGATAATAACACCAGCGGACTCGCCGATCATTACAGAAGAATCAATCTCCGCGCAGCAAATAATTTCAGGGTAAGTGACAGGTTTACTATTCGTACAGATATCGTTTATACGCATTCCACGGCCGACCCGGGGTATGCCGCCTTCGGGTCAGCACCGGGAAATGGAAAAACTTATCCTATTTATACTGCTCTAAAGAATGAGGATGGCAGCGATGCCAGAGTGCCGTACCAATACCGGTTAGGGTACATCGATACCGCAGGGCAGGGGAGGCTGCTTGACTGGAATTATTATCCGCTGCGTGAAAAAGATGCTGTGATAGACAAAAGCACAACCCGCCACATGCTCGGCAATCTTGCTTTGGAATACAAGATTGCAGGTTTTCGTTTCAGCGGGCAATATCAGTATGAACGCCAGGTTGTAGACATGCCCACCCGCTATACACTTGAAAGTTATTACGCCCGCAACATGATCAACTTGTTCACCGAACTGAATCCGGCAAGCCTGCGCCCTGTACACAATTTCCCGAAGGGAGAGATCATGCAGCTCTGGCAAGAAGCGATGCTGTCGCAAAACATCCGGGGACAGTTGGATTACAACCGCACCCACGGAAGACATATGATAACAGCATTGGCCGGGGCGGAGCAGCGCACCAACCGGCGGGATTATCTTACGCAGGAATATCTCGGCTTTGATCCGGAAACATACCTCGATGTGATTGTAGATGAAACCAGCTTTTACCCAACCTTTGTCTCTGGTGAGTATTCAAATATCATGACGCAGCACTCGGTGGGACTTTTGCGAAATAACTTCATATCATATTTTGCCAATGCTGCATACAACTATGATAAACGTTATGGGGTCAGCATCAGCGGAAGAAGAGATGCGTCGAATATGTTCGGGTTGAAAACAAATGATAAATGGACGCCATTATGGTCAGCAGGTGCAAGCTGGGAAATATCAAACGAAAAATTTTATACTATCTCCTGGTTGCCCTACCTGCGCTGGAGAGGGACAATTGGTTATAGTGGCAACACTGATCCATCCCGCGCGGCGGTTACCACCTTCTCCTTTGCCCCTTCTTCCATCGTACCGTCCCTGCATGCCACAATGACCCAGGCGGGTAATCCGGAACTTCGCTGGGAGCGTGTAAAGATGCTAAACCTCGCGCTGGATTTTGGTATTCCCGGCAATCGCCTGCAGGGCAGTGTTGAATATTTTCAAAAACATGCCTCAGATCTGTTTGGCCCGGCGCAAGTGGATTATACAGGTGGTGTTGGTGCAACCATAACAAAGAACGTAGGTAAGATGGAGGTGAAGGGACTGGACCTCGAGTTGCATAGCCTGAATACAACTGGAATTGTTGCATGGTCAACGGACCTGAACCTGAATTTCAACCGGGACAGATTGACGGAATATTACAAAGCATCAACCCAGGGCCAGGTTACCACAACGTTCCCTCGGCAATCCGGTGTAAAGGGTAAGCCGGTTTACAGTATGTACTCCTATCCTTTTGCAGGTTTGGATCCGCTTACCGGCGATCCGCAGGGGGTTATTGACGGTGTTGTCAGCAAAGATTATATACGATTGCTGGTACTACCGCAGGATCAACTTGTCTATCACGGTCCCGCGCTCCCCACAGTTTCCGGTTCAATAGGAAATGCTATTTCTTATAAGGGATTTCGACTGGCTGTAAGATTGCTGGGCAAGTTTGGTCATTATTTTCGCCGGCCGACAATCAACTACGTTGATTTATATGGTCGCGCGATTACGCATACGGACTATCTTCTCCGCTGGCAGCAACCGGGTGACGAGGCATTCACCAACATTCCATCCCGCATCTACCCTGGTAATGCAAGACGAGACGGATTTTACAACAGCAGCTCTGCAACGATAGAAAGGGCTGATCATATCCGTCTTCAGTATATCAATCTTACCTATCAGTGGATGCCTTCAAAACGCCGACACAAGATCATCCAGGAGATGCAGGTTTCTGTGAATGCGAACAACCTCGGGCTTCTATGGACGGCAACGAAAACAAACATAGACCCTGATTTTGCCATTAATTCTATTCCGGATTCACGCTCATTTGCCTTCAGTCTGAAAGCCATTTTTTAATAAAAATACATGTAATGAAACCATATAAGATTTTACTGCCCGCGATTATAACTATCGCCCTGGCAGCATGTTCCAAAGTACTGGATGAGAAATCAGATCAGAGCCTCGTCGTTCCGACCCGGATCGCTGAATTCCAGGCGATATTTGATTATCCCCAGCACAACCGCGGTGGGATAGCTGAACCAGATCAGAGTACCGACAACTTCTGGCTGCGCGATATCGACTTTAATATAATCGATGAGTATGATCGTAACCTGTACAAATGGAACGCCGGTTACCACATACCTCCCGATTTTAATTGCTGGCAACGTTCGTATAAAGTCGTGTATCTGTCCAACCTCGTGATAGAAGGACTGGCAGAGATACCAGTTAACGACGCCAATCGTGAAAATTGGAATGATGTCATGGGCCAGGCGTTGTTTCACCGTGGACGGACGTTTTATATGCTGACCACCGTGTTCGGACTCCAATATGATGCAGCAACCGCAGATGAACTCATGGGCATACCAATACGGTTAAATTCCAATTTCAACGAACCTTCGTCACGTGCCACCCTGGAAGCGAGCTATGCCCAGGTGCTGCAGGATATAAAAGCTTCAGTGCGCCTGCTACCCGTTGAAACTATACATAAAATACGGCCATCCAAACCGGCTGCTTATGCGTTGCTGGCCCGAATCTACCTGACGATGAAAGACTACACAAAGGCTGGTCTGTATGCTGATTCCTCTCTGCAATTACACAGTGAGCTGATCAATTTCAATACGCTGAACCCTGCTGCCAATCAGCCGATGACTAAATATTCAAAGGAGGAAATTTATCATTCCAATGCCACCTTGCGGGCACTGGCCAGCCCCACCTATGCGCGCGTCGATTCCAACCTGTACCGGTCCTATGCTGTTGATGACCTCCGGAAAACAATTTATTTCAGAAGTAATACGGATGGAACTTTTCGATTCAAAGGCAGTTACGAGCCTTCGTCACAATATTTTGATGGACTTGCAACAGACGAAGTACTGCTGATCCGTGCGGAGTGCCGCGCGAGACAGAACGATGTAGCGGGAGCAATGGAAGACCTCAACACCCTGCTGGTAACAAGGTGGAAAACGGGTACTTTCGTGCCGTTCACCGCAGGCAGCGGCCAGGAGGCTTTATCAATCATACTTACGGAACGGCGAAAAGAACTGATCAACCGGACGCTGCGCTGGACAGATATTAAACGACTGAATAGCGAGGGGGCGAACATTGTACTGAAGCATATAGTGGCGGGAGTGGAGTATACCTTACCGCCTAATGATCTTCGCTATGCCGCACCCATCCCCGAAGACCTGATTCAGCTAACAGGTCTGCCGCAAAATCCAAGATAAAAGAGTAGCAAATGCGGTAGTTAATTTGAGGGAGTAGATCCGCAATCTTTACTGAGGAAAATAATAGAGGCTGTTTCTGCTTTCAGGAACAGCCTCTATAGAGACTACTGGATAGCTCTGCGTGAGATTGCTGCTTCCTTGACTTCTTCGACATTATCGAAAGATTCCAGGTAATCCTCCAACGCTTGTGAGGCAGGGAGGTTGCTTGTAACCTGGATCACACATGGCAATTGCTCAAGTCCCTCACATGCAGGCGGGGTGCCCGTAATCAATTCGAATTGGCTGGGAGTCATCGCGTCATTCAGGTCCTGGCTTTTGAAACGGAATTGGTAAGTGGCCCAGGCCTTTGCTGAGTTGCTTTCTGAATCGGTTTTCCGTCCAAATGCGAAGATGCCGACCGTCATTACCACAGCAACGGTGGCCAAAATGATTTTTTTCATAATTGTGGATGCTTTTCTCATTGGAAAAACAACAAAAGGTTTACATGATGATGAAATCGTTCTTTATCCCCGTCATCTCCCGGCCGGTAAAACAACGGTGATGTGATCGAATGCACCAGCAAGGTAGCATCCCACACCGCCGGCAGCACTCGTGCCAGTACGGATATTTCATGCGGCTGCCACGGTATTTAAAACAAGAAAGCCTCCCGATCGGAGGCTTTCTTGTTTTAAAAAGATATTATTTATTCGGCAGGCGAACCGGTAACAACTGCCGGCCGATCATTCCCCGAAGGCAACTGATGCTTAGTGGCAGGTCGCAGATAAACTGAATTAAGATTGGTAACATAGGTAAAGTTTATGATGAATAGCTTTCTGCTTCTTCGCTGGTTTTTTTCTTATCTCCGGCGAGCAACCCCAGTTCCAGCACCTGCTGGTAGTTAAACGGTTTTGGGAGAAATAATGTCGCGCCTTTCGCCAGGGCCTGTTGTTCGAAAACCCTGCTCATGCTGTTGCTGGTTACCAGGACGTTGATCGTTTGATCGATCTGATGAATGGTTGCGATAAAGTCCAATGCCGCGCCATCCGCCACGTGATGATCCAGCAGTACTGTTCGCACTTTGGTACCACGGATATACTGTTCTGCCTCGGTTAAACTGGGGGTGGAGCTAATGTTCAGTTGGTAAGGCTCCAGTATCTGAGTGATCAGGTAACAGAGGTCAGTATCGTCATCTATGATGAGTAAATCGGTCATGGGAAAAATAGGGTGTAAAGGAACGACTGCGGGAGTTCGCAGAAAATAGTCAAACCTTCCGATCTGCTGTCATTGCTTCCACGAAGGGATGTAGGTAAAATTCTACAGCATCCGCAAATGGGACTGTTAAGCCGTTCCTGTTGAAGGATTGGGCTTATTGCATAAGTTTGTGCAATGACGAATCAGGCTGGTCGAAACTGGCGATCGAAGTTGCACGATGTGATCTATGAATCAAACACACCGGCGGGAAAGCTATTTGATGTGTCCCTGCTTGTGTTGATCATTGCCAGTATCATCGTTGTCATGCTAGACAGCATTCCGGCCTATGGTGCGCGCTATGGCGATCTTTTTCATGCGCTGGAATGGGGATTTACCATCATTTTTACCATTGAGTTCATCCTGCGCCTCCTGTCCCTTCATCAGCCCTGGCGGTACGTGCTCAGTTTCCTCGGCCTGGTGGATCTGCTGGCTATCATTCCGAGTTACCTGAGTTTGTTCTATGCGGGTGCCCAGGCCCTGCTCGTTTTCAGGGCGCTTCGCCTTCTGCGGGTATTCCGCATTTTCCGCCTGACGCATTTCATGAGCGAGATGCAGTTTCTCCTGGTAGCCATCCGGGGGAGCCTGCGGAAGATCGCCATTTTCATGCTGATTGTATTCACGATTGTTATCATACTGGGTTCCCTCATGCATCTCATCGAGCGCCGGCAAAACGGCTTCGAGAGTATCCCCGCCAGTATCTACTGGGCAATTGTCACCATCACAACGGTGGGATATGGTGATATCGCCCCTGCGACACCACTCGGCAAGCTCGTGGCGAGCGTAATCATGCTCATCGGTTATGGCATCATCGCTGTACCAACCGGTATTCTTACAACTGAGTTTGCCCTGGCCGCCTCCCGGAAGGAACAGCAACATGAGGTTTGCCCGGTTTGCGGACGCGAGGGCCATGACGCCAACGCCAGTTTCTGTAAATATTGCGGGGGAAAACTTTAGTGCTAAAGAGTTATGCACCATTCCTTTACTGCTGAAATGGGGATGCCCGGGGGCATAGTGTAGAAAAATATCCTCCTTCAGGTAAAGGTTGCAAGATTACCCCGGGTATACACTTAAACGAATTGCCCTGAACTACCTCCACTACGACCGGGCCAACATTGTATTTATTGGCGATAGCATTGGTTGGTACCGATATCAGTGGTCAAACATTATATCAGGGCATATAATTTGTGACTGTGACCTGCCGGATAACAACAAATAAATAGCAACTGATGTCAAGCTCTGATACAATGGACAACGTAACCCTGCCCGAAACAGCCTCTTCAGTGCCTGTCCCTGAGCCATCCAGGACCCGCCTTGCATTCCGTAGTCACATCAAATTATTGGCCTTTCTCGTTGCCGTCTATGCGCTGATCTTCAATCGTGCATTGCACGAGGGAAAACAGGTGCGCCAGCCCACACTGGTTAAGACTGTTCCGATAGAGAGCAGCACCATGACGGCCTCGTATATCCGATAACCAAAGTATAATATGATCCATAAAAAACTGGCTGGCGGACTGCTTGCCACCCTGGCTCTTGCAGCCTGTAACAACCAGACGGCCTCCGAAAGCGCGGTTACTGACACGGCCCTTCATGCGACCGCTCCTGGAGATACGCTACCGAAACCGTTCGCTACCAAGTCAAGCAACAATTTCAGCAAGGTGATCGGCTGGCCTGCCAATGGCGCGCCTGTTGCTCCGGAAGGATTCACGGTAACCCGTTTTGCCGACAGCCTGGATAATCCACGATGGATCTATGTTGCGCCAAACGGGGATGTATTTGTGGCGGAGGCAAACAGTGAGATTACCGGTCTGAAAAAAATAGCCGCACAGGTGTCAGGCAAGGGAAAATCTCAGGATCTGGGTGAAGGCGCCAATCATGTATTGCTGCTGCGTGATGCCAACAAGGATGGCAAGGTTGATCAGCGCTTTATCTTCGCCGACAATCTTAAACAACCGCTGGGCATGCTCGCTGTAGGCAATTCGTTTTACATTGCCAATACTGATGCGGTTTTACAATTTCCCTATACTCCGGGCCTGACCAAACTCGAAGGAGCCGGTAAGCGGATCGTGGAGCTTCCAGCAAAAGGCTATAACAATCACTGGACCCGTAACATCATCACAAATGCGACCGGGGATAAACTTTACATCTCGGTTGGCTCGGCAAGCAACGTCGGTGAGCATGGGATGGAGTATGAAGTACGCCGGGCAAATATCCTGGAGACCGCACTGGACGGGAGTGGAGAAAGGATCTATGCCTCAGGGCTGCGTAATCCTGTAGGTATGGACTGGGCGCCTGGAACGAACGTGCTCTGGACTGCAGTGAATGAACGGGACGGCCTGGGAGATGACCTTGTGCCGGACTACATGACTTCGGTGCAGCCGGGAGGTTTTTATGGATGGCCTTATTCTTATTTCGGGAGACACGCTGATCCGAGGTTGAAAGACGATCCAAAGCCCGAACTTGTTAAGAAAGCTATCGTGCCTGATGTACCATTGGGGTCACATACCGCCTCGCTCGGGCTTGTATTCAATCGCCATAACGGTTTTCCTGAAAAATATAAAAGTGGTGCATTCGTGGGACAGCACGGTTCCTGGAACCGTTCTCAACTGGCAGGTTATAAGGTGGTGTTCGTACCGTTCAGGGATGGGAAAGCTGCGGGCAAGCCCGAAGATTTTCTCACGGGTTTCATCGCCAACGCCGACAAGAGTGAAGTGTATGGAAGGCCGGTAGGTGTTGCCCAACTGCCGGATGGTTCCTTGCTTGTAGCGGATGATG
>JAEZAM010000130.1 GCA_023430465.1 Bacteroidota bacterium
AGCACCCAGTCCCCAGTCCCCAGCACCAAGCACCCAGCATCCCGCATCCCGCTTCTCGCAAATCCCAAAACGGCTTTGCGTGAAACAAAAAACCTCTCCCGCTTTCGCGAGAGAGGAACAACTAAAAAAACAACGTTCAACTTGGTCGGAGACCAAACTGACACTTAATCCGGCTTTTTGCCATCTAAAAACGTATTGATCGTGCTGATTTGTGCCTGGTTGTTCTTGTCAGAACGCACTTCGTAGCTGCTGTAGAAGCTTTCAATATGGGATGTACTGTTGTATAATTCCATATTGCGGCGGATATATGCCGGCACTGTTTCAAACTCATTATTCGGGTCAGCGCCGTTGACGTTGAACGACAAGTTTCTCAACTTGTGCAGTCGTTCGGCAGCCCTACGTTTTTGTTCCCCGGCTTCGTCCTGCAAAGCAGGATCCTCAGTGTCGGAGTTCAATGGTGTGTGAGAATGGTGGGCCAACGGCATATCCGCCGCAGGAATGTCATCCTTTTCCACCAGTTGCAATTGCATATCGGCTGATTCCTCATCCTGTTTTGCGGCAACGAATGGTGGCTGGACCGGCTCTTCAGAAGGCGTTGGAGTCGAAACTCCTGCTTTCGCTTCCGCATAGATATTGGACGGTCTTGCCAGATAACCTCCCGATGCTGCAGACAACGGGCTGACACTATCTTTCTTCTCTTCTGTTTTTAATACGGGGGATAGGGATTCTGTAGGGGAATCTGTAGAACTTTGCGTAGATGAGGTTTGTGAAGCCGAAAATAAAACATCTTTTTTCGCCTCCATCATCAAATTGCTAACAGTATTTTTCCCAGCATCCATATTCGTATTTTCCCCTGGTAATTTTTCTATCGGCGCCAATTGGAAGTATTGGGCCGGCGTCTCATCGATGCCCGGTGTGGCATCCGGGTAAACGATTTCCTGCATGTCCTGTGCTCCCGGCATGGGACTGTCCATCAATGCATCATGATCCACCAGTTTGGGCGCAAGCGCTTCGGTGACAGGGTTTGCTTTTGGCATACTTACCGCCACGTGCTGCTTTGCCTGGGGCTTCTGCGCTTCCTGGCCGAGCACCATCACGATCTTTTCTTCCTTCGCCGGCTCAGTTTTTTTCAACACTGGTTTGACAAACGGGTTCTTGTGTTCAAAACCGGTTGCTATCAGTGTAATGCCAAGTTGGTCATTCAGGGTGTTATCATATCCGAGACCAAGGATAACGTCGGTACCTTCACCGGCCTGGCTAAGGAGATAGGCCTGGATCACCTCTACTTCATCCATCGTGAACTCATGTTCGCCTTCGGCGGAATTGATATTGATCAGTATCCATTTCGCACCGCGGATCTCGTTGTCGTTCAGCAATGGTGAATTCAATGCTTCTTCGATTGCGCGATGTGCCCTGTCCTCTCCCGCTGCTGCTGCACTGCCCAGGATAGCTACACCACCGTTTCTCATCACCGTACATACGTCGGCAAAGTCAACGTTGATCTGACCTGTCGTATTGATCACATCGGTGATACATTTCGCTGCAGTGGCCAGGACGTTGTCAGCCTTTTCAAATGCTTCGCGCATTTTCAGGTTACCGAACTGGTGACGCAGCTTATCATTGCTGATTACCAGCAATGTATCTACATAACCCTTCAAGGTCTTGATACCTTCTTCCGCCTGCATCTGGCGTTTTCTTCCTTCATAGGCGAATGGTGTGGTCACGATACCCACCGTAAGGATGCCGAGGTCCTTACAGATCTTGGCAATGATAGGTGCACCACCCGTACCTGTTCCACCACCCATACCCGCAGTGATGAAGGCCATTTTTGTATTTACTTCCAGGATGCCCTTGAGTTCATCAAGGCTTTCCTCGGTTGCCTGCCGGCCAATCTCGGGGTTGGCTCCGGCGCCAAGTCCCTGTGTCAGGTGTGGTCCAAGCTGCACGCGATTTGGTATCGCGCTGTTGGCCAACGCCTGTGCATCCGTATTACATATTATGAAGTTGACTCCTTCAATGTCCTGGCTAAACATGTGGTTGACTGCGTTGCCACCGCCTCCGCCAACACCAATGACCTTGATGATGGACGACTTTTCTTTTGGCAGATCAAACTGAATCATATTTGCGAATTTTAATAAGGTTAGTAAGTGAGATTAACTTAAAACTCAAAACTGAAAATGTAAAACTGATCACCTTTACCCTTGCTCGTTTTGCATTGTGCGTGAGCTTTTAAGTTTTAAGTTTTGAGTTTTGAGTTTTACAAATGCTTGTCTTCTTCTTCTTTGAAAAGATCGATGATGCCGTCCTTGAATTTCCCCCAGAAATTATTCAGGCTCTTGCGTTGCCTTACTTTCTGAGCGGTGACAACATCTTCCATTTCTTCTTCCTCCTGCTCCGCCTCAGCTTCCGCGCGCTTCAGTGCATCAGGAACCTCTACTTTTCTGTATTCCTTTTCAAATTGTTTACGATTGTGCTCATAATCATCGTATCCTTTCAGGATAAGACCGATACAGGTGGAGTACGTTGGGCGGGCAAGCTCTTCAATATGTCCTGCTGCAAGGTGCTCATTAGGGAACCCAATGCGTGCAGGAAGCCCGGTCACATACTCGGTCAACTGGATCAGGTGCTTCAGTTGTGAGCCACCGCCTGTGAGTACCACGCCACCGTTCAGCGCCTTGTTATCAAGTCCGACCTGCTTGAGGTGATACGTCACAAAATCCATGATCTCGCTCATGCGGGCCTGGATGATGTTTGCCAGGTTCTTAACGCTAATCTCCTTTGCCGGCATACCGCGCAGTCCTGGAATGGTGATGTACGCGTTTGCTTTTGCTTCATTGGCAAGCGCACTTCCGAACTGTACCTTCATCTGCTCGGCCTGGGTCTTCAACACACCCAAACCTGTTTTGATATCGTTGGTGATATTTTCACCAGCAAAAGGAATCACGGCAGTATGCTTCAGGATGCCTTCATAAAATACAGCAAGGTCAGTGGTACCACCGCCAATGTCCACGATGGCAACACCTGCCTCGAGGTCTTCCTGCGCCATTACTGCGGAAGAAGACGCGAGCGGCTGCAATACGAGATCTTTTGTCATCAGGCCGGACTTCTCCACACTCCTGTTGATGTTGCGGATCGCATTCTTATCGCCGGTGATGATGTGAAAATTCGCGCCCACCTTCACACCTCCATAACCGATAGGGTTAGGTATGTTCTGGAAGTTATCTACCGTGAATTCCTGCGGGATCACATCGATGATCTGGTCACCGGCAGGAATGTAGGTTTTATACTGATCGGCGATGAGCTGATCGATCTCGCGTTGCGAGATCTCTTCATCCGTTGTCTGGCGGACGATATCGCCACGTGTTTGCAAACTTTTGATGTGATGTCCTGCAATGCCCACATAGACCTCGTTGATATCCAGATTGGGATTGGAGGCAAAACAATTTTCAAGAGCAGTGCGAATGGCTTTGATCGTCTCGTCGATGTTCAGCACCTGCCCGTGCTTGACACCATTGGAATTGGCTTTACCAAACCCAAGGATCTCCAGCTTGCCAAACTCGTTTTTACGACCGGCAATCACGGCGATCTTGGTGGTCCCAATGTCGAGGCCGACAATGATGGGTTGTTCGTGATTCATGATATGTTGTTTTTAGTTGTTGCGTTTTTTGCGTCTTTGCTCCCTTTGCGACTCTGCGTGAAATTTCTCGCAAAGACGCAAAGTCAACAGCCAGCACGCAAAGACTAACGTTTCGGCATTACTGCCTTTGGCTGCTGTCGTTCGGTTGTTCTGGGTTTGGATGCAGCGGGTTTAGCTGCCGGTCTTTCTGTAGGAGTCGGATTGGATACGTTACGGGCTATCCCCGTCGTACGCGTATTACTGGACTGGATCGAATCGTTCTTAGTTGGCGCTGCGGCTACAACGGGCTCGGCCGCCTTTGCCTCTGCTTCTTTGATCTGCCGCAACAAGGTTTCAACAGATTTACGGAGCTGCACAGAATCCACCTTTGGGTTATCTGTCTTCCCGCCCACTACCTGGCCGGCAAATCGCACATCGATGGTTTTATACCGGTCAAATCCGGATGTGGCGAGAACCTGCTTATAGAATGTATAGAGCCTGCTGAACTTGCTTTCCAGATCTTTTCCATTTCCAATACGGATCACGTGGTTACCCACCAGTGGCACCAGTTCGAATTCCCAGGCCGCAGGGGCGATTGAAACGATATCGACCTGTTCCACCTGGGCTGCCCAGAAATCATTGCCATTGATATAGCCGGCGATCGCATTCACATCGTTTAGTAACAGGCTATCTGTCCTGCTTAGATTTTTCTTTTCCGGGAAACCCGTGAATACCGGCAGCTTCATGCTCACTTTATCGGACAGTTGCATTACCTGGCTATGTTCATCCAGGTAAAATGAACGGTTCCCAGATGTAAACACGCGCGCAACCGGCACGCGCTCACTGATGGTAACGTGGAGCACATCTTCGTTATCGAAATAAAGCTGGGCTTCTTTCACCCACACATTGTCTTCCAGCAATTCTTCCATCTGGCGCAGGTCAAAGAGATTCTTGGGCTGGCCTACGAGTTTCCCTTTGGCAGCAGATTTCAGCAGACGTGTCACATCCTTTTCATCGAGAAAAAGATCATCTGCATTGCGGGCGTTGATGACAACCTGCACATCTTTACAGGTGGCCCTCTTCTGCTTTCCCATAGCGGCGATGAGCAGCATGAGCATGCCCGAGCCGATGAACAGCCAGAGGCCGAAAAATAAAATTCTCTTTATGGTTTTCTTCGTATTCAAAATCTTACGCGTCTTTCAACTTTTGCTTTATCGGGCCAACAAGGGTATCGATATCCCCTGCTCCTGCCGTTATCAATAACTGACCGTTTTCCGCACTCGCACGCCCGAATTCCTTTTCAACGAACCCGGGGATATCTGTCTTCGAAATGACCTGTCGGCCGGCCTTTTTCATTTTCTCCAGGATCATTTCGCTGGTCACACCTTCGATGGGTAACTCGCGGGCGGGGTAGATCGGCAGTAAAACAACCTCATCTGCCATATCCAGCACCTCTGCAAAACCATCAGCAAAGTCTCTCGTGCGGCTATAAAGGTGTGGCTGAAAAATGACCGTAGCCTTCATCCCCGGAAACAATGCCCTGGCGCCGGAGATCAGTGCACGGAGCTCCTCCGGATGATGCGCATAGTCATCTACATACACCAGTTCTTCCTCCCGGACGATATATTCAAACCGGCGCTTCACACCCCTGAAGGATGCCACGGCCGCCTTTATTTTTTCATTTTCAATACCCAGTGCGCTGGCAACAGCAATGGCAGCCAGCACATTCTCCACATTGTGCATTCCACCCATGTGCAGGCGTACACCTGTCAGCAGGGTATCCTTCATCACCACATCGAACTCATATCCGCCATGCTGAAGGCGAATGTTGGCAGCGTGGATATCTGCCGCATCATTCTGTAAGCTGTAGGTGTAGGTATTGCTGGCGACCAGCTCTGATCCACGGGAAAGTCCGAACTGCTTTACCAGCATCCCGCCCGGTTTGACTCTTTTGCTGAAATCTATAAAGGCCTGCTCCACGGAAGCAGCATCCCCATAGATATCCAGGTGATCCGCATCCATGGCTGTAACGATGGCAATATCAGGACTCAGCTTTAAAAAGCTCCGGTCGTATTCATCCGCTTCTATCACACAAACATTCTTCGGATCACTCCAGAAGTTGGTGCCATAATTAACTGATATGCCTCCAAGAAAGGCGTTGCACCCGAAGCCTGTGTCACGCAGCAGATGCGCCACCATGGTAGTGATGGTGGTTTTGCCATGAGTTCCTGCAATACAGATATTGAATGAGTTTTCAGTAATGATCTTCAGCACATCGCTTCGCTTGACCACTTTCACACCGGCGTTTTGATAGTGTACCAGTTCTTTGTGGGCTGCGGGGATGGCGGGGGTATAAACCACCAGGTCAGGCTGCGCCGGGATGGCCGCCACATTCTCATCATAATGAATCGAAATACCGCTTGCTTCAAGTTCACGGGTCAGGGCTGTTGGCGTCTTATCATACCCACTAACCTGCACGCCATGGGAATGGAAAAACCGTGCAATCGCGCTCATGCCAATTCCGCCGATACCGATGAAATAGATCGTGCGGATATTGTCCACCCCTTTGAAAGAGGCGTTCATGATGTCAGTATTTGCGATTGCATTCTTCATTTATTTCAACTTATCCAGTATGGCTGATGCCACTTTTTTATCTGCGTCCGTGATAGCGAACGCAGCGATATTATTTTTCATTTCCTCCTGCCTGCGTTCATCCCTCGCCAGCTCGATAATAGTTGGGACTACGGCATCCAGTGCTTCACTGTCTTTCACCATCAGTGCCGCATGGCGTTTTACCAGTTGCGCCGCATTAACGGTCTGATGGTCTTCGGCCGCGAATGGATAAGGCACGAACAGAACAGGCTTCTTTACCACGGCGAGCTCAGCCACGGTCATGGCTCCTGCCCTTGCCACTACGATGTCAGCCGCGGCATAGGCATATTCCATTTGTGTGATAAAATCGTTGATCCACACATGCTGCTTTCCCTTTACTCTTGCCTCTGCCTTCGCAGCATAGGGCTTACCTGTCTGCCAGATCAACTGCAGGCCTGCATCCAGTAATTGATCAAGGTGCTTATCGATGGCTTCATTGATCGTTTTTGCACCCAGGCTGCCGCCAACAACAAGTACCGTCTTGCGATCTTCTGACAGTGAAAACAATTGTAATCCATTAGCGCGTGACACGTTGGCCGACACGATCGTTTTTCTTACAGGATTGCCGGAGATGGTTAATTTTTCCGCAGGAAAAAATTTCTCCATGCCCTCTGATGCTACAAACACCTGTGTTGCTTTCTTCCCCAGCAGGATATTCGATTTACCTGCGAAGGAATTTGACTCATGTATAAATGTGGGCACACCCTTCGCCTGTGCATACCGCAGTACGGGGAAGCTTGAATAACCACCAACACCGATCGCTGCATCAGGTTTGAATTGCTGAAAAATCTTCCTGACCTGGAAAAAACTTTTGATAAGTTTGAAAGGCAGGCCAAGATTTTTTATCAAAGAGCTCCGGTTGAACCCGGCAATATCAAGGCCTTCGATGCGGTACCCGGCCTGTGGTACTTTCTCCATCTCCATTTTTCCTTTCGCCCCCACAAACAGAATCTCTATAGCGGGATCTGCCTCGCGCAACGCATTGGCAATCGCCACGGCCGGGAAAATATGCCCGCCAGTCCCTCCTCCTGCTATGATAATTTTATTCGCCATAGTATTTGACCAGCAACTGAAAAGTCAAAATTCAAAAGTCAAAATTCAAAACAAGCATCTCAACCTCAACCTTAACCTTAACCTGCGCCAAGCGCCTTTCCTTCGTTCTTCTCCACATTTCTGGCTACGCTCAAGATGATCCCGATGGCGAGGCAGGTGAAGATGAAACTTGATCCTCCCATGCTCACCAATGGTAACGTCACACCGGTTACCGGGAACAGGTTTACCGTTACCGCCATATTCGCTATCGCCTGGATGGCAAGGGTGAAACTCAGCCCCAATGCCAGGAATGCCCCGAAGGCGTATGGGCATCGTTTGAATATCCTGATACACCGATAAAGGAATACCAGGTAAATAAAAACGATGAACAAGCCTCCCACAAAACCATACTCCTCTATGATGATCGCGAAAATGAAATCATTGTATGCCTGCGGCAAATAATCGCGCGTGGTACTGTTACCCGGGCCCACCCCAAGCACGCCACCTTTTGCGATGGCAATTTTAGCCTGGTTCACCTGGTACATCTCATCGTTATCCGCATCCTTTCCTCCGTAAATAAAATTCTCAACCCGACCTACCCAGGTTTCAACGCGGGCAAATAATCCACCCGAGCTCCGTTTCACAGTAGCTGCTTCTTCCCCATCTGATTTATGGCTTGCGACGGCTGCGATGATGAGGAACAGGATCGGTATCAATGCCACTCCGGCAGCCAGCAGCAGGTGCTTTGCCCGGGCCCGGCCGATAAACAGCAGCATCATGCAACTTGCCCCAAGCAGCAGCGCCGTTGACAGGTTGGCCGGTGCAATCAGCAGGCAGGTAATGGCAACAGGTATCATTACCGGTACAAAACCTGCCTTGAAACTTTTGATCACATCCTGCTTTTTACTTAGCAGTCGCGCCAGGTACATGAACAATGCAAGCTTGGCCAGATCGGATGTCTGCATGGTCATGTTGATCAGCGGCAGTCGGATCCAGCGACTTCCTTCATTCATCCTGACTCCGAAAAACAGGGTATATATAAGGAGTGGAATCGTCAGCAGGAACAGAATGGTGGCTATCCTGGAATAAAGGGTATAGTTCACCAGGTGAGCGAAATAGATTACCAGCACACCAACTACAATAAAAGCAACCTGCTTGAACAGGTATACCTCGGTATTGCCCTTGTAGTTTTTGTATGCCAGGGACCCGGTGGCGCTATACACCGCCAGCAACGATACCAGAGCAAGCAGGATCACCAGCGCCCAGATGACTTTGTCACCGCGTGTCTTGCTCAGCAGGTTGCGGGGGGCAAAGCTGCCGCCTACTTCGCTGAATCGTATGTCTTTTGTTAAATCCAAATGTCAAAAACTTAAAAATCCGAAGTCAAAATTCAAAAGTCAAAATTCAAAAGTTGAAAGAGTTGGTCCATCACCCTTAACCTCAACCTTAACCTCAACCTCAGAGGTCTTTTACTGCCTGTTTAAACTGATTCCCCCTGTCTTCATAATTTTTAAAGAGATCAAAGCTGGCACAGGCAGGGCTCAGCAAGACCACATCTCCTTTCGTAGCGAAATGAAATGCTGCATGTACGGCTTCTGTTGCGCTGGCTGTATTTACAATCGTCGTAACCACATTGCCAAATGCCTCATGGATCTTGGTGTTATCTGTACCTAGACAGATGATCGCCTTTACTTTTTCCTTCACCAGTTCGAGGATGAGGGAGTAATCATTTCCTTTATCCACACCACCCAGGATCAGGATGGTAGGTTTTGTCATGCTCTCCAGTGCATACCAGGCCGAATTCACGTTTGTCGCCTTACTGTCATTGATAAACTCAACGCCCCGTACCGTCGCTACAGGCTCCATCCTGTGTTCCAGGCTTTGGAAATCCTGCACTGCTTCGCGGATCTTATCCTTGCGGATGTCCATCGTTGCCCCTGCCACACATGCTGCCATGGTATTGTATTGATTGTGCTTTCCTTTCAATGCGAAATCGTATACACTCATGCTGGTGAATTCTTCGCCTGTCCTTACGTACATGTCCCCGTCTTTGATAAATGCGCCTTTAGTTTCTGTTTTCATGCTGATTGGCAGTTGGTTTGCGTGTATATCGAATTGGTTTAGATACTTCATTGTCACTTCATCGTCCGCGTTGTAGATCAGGGTATCGCTTTTTTGCTGGTTCATGGCGATCCTGAACTTGCTTCTTATATAGTTCTCAAACTTGTAGTCATACCTGTCAAGATGATCCTCGGTAATATTGGTGAGGATCGCGATGTCAGGGCGGAATTCATGGATATCATCGAGTTGGAAGCTGCTGATCTCTGCCACATAAACCGGCTTTGGGTCCATCGCCACCTGGCGGGCAAATGAATACCCGATGTTCCCTACCAGTGCTGCATCCAGTCCGCCTTTCTTGCAGATATGCCAGGTCAGCGCCGTAGTTGTTGTTTTCCCGTTGCTCCCTGAGATGGCGATCACGCGGCTATTGCCCTTGTGCCGCCAGGCGAGTTCGATCTCGCTGATAACGGGGATTCCTTTGGTCCTGATCTTTTTCACCAGCGGGTTCTTATCCGGTATGCCGGGACTTTTCATCACCTCGTCGGCAGCCAATACCTTATCCTCGGTATTGCGCCCCTCTTCATAAGCTATCCCCGCATCCTCCAGCTCTGCGCGATAGTTGTCTTTCAATGAACCGCCGTCTGAAACAAACACGTCATACCCTTCTCGCTTCGCCAGTAGCGCAGCGCCAACGCCGCTTTCACCGGCACCGAGTATGATCAGTTTCTTTTTCATTCGTCTCCTTCAACGGGTACAAGAAAATGGTTCTTCACAAGCATAGGTTTGGTAATGCACCACAATAACTTACATAGAGTCCTTCCTGGTTTCATAGGGTGACCCGGACATCGGGTGGCTGGTTTTTCGGAAAAAAGATTTCCCTTATCTCAATTTCAAGGTTGCTATACTAAATAATACACAGAGCACAGTCATGATCCAGAACCGGGTCACGATCTTCGCTTCATGATAACCCTTCTTCTGATAGTGGTGATGAAGGGGGCTCATGAGGAATATTCGTTTACCGACTCCATATTTTTTCTTCGTGTATTTGAAATAGGTCACTTGTGTCATCACACTTACCAGTTCTACGAGGAACACGCCGCAGAAGATCGGTATCAGCAATTCTTTGTGCACGATGATCGCTATGGAGGCAATGATCCCGCCCAGGGTCAGACTACCCGTATCACCCATGAATACCTGCGCCGGGTAGGCATTGTACCAGAGAAAGCCTATACAGGAACCTATCATTGCTGCAATAAACACCGATAGCTCTGCAAGCCCGGGTATGAACATGATATTGAGGTAATCGGCAAAAAAGAAGCTACCGCTGGCATAGGCGAATATCCCGAGACAGACGCCTATCACCGCCGACGTACCCGTGGCGAGTCCGTCCAATCCATCGGTTATGTTGGCACCATTTGATACCGCCGTGATGATGAATATCACCACCATTATGTATAAGATCCATGAATATTGCCGGAGGGCTTCGGGTAATAATTTGGAATAATTGAATTCATGGTTTTTGACAAATGGGATGGTGGTGATGGGCTCTTTGGTTTCCACGAACTGTTTCACTTCACCGTTGAAAGGAACCTGGATAACGCTTGGGTTAGCAGCACCTCTGTATTCCCGCCAGATCTTTACATCATCATTGAAATACAGTACAGCTCCGACGGTGATACCAAGTCCTACCTGGCCGATGATCTTGAACCAGCCGGCAAGTCCGTCCTTATCGCCTTTCTTATAATTCACGCCCTGTTGCTGGGCAAGTTTTTTTGACCGCAACTTGAGATAGTCGTCTACAAACCCAATGATACCCAGCCACACGGTTGCTATCAGCATAAGGATGATGTACACCGATGTCAGGTCAGCCAGCAAGACGGTGGGAATGATGATGCCGAGGATGATGATGATACCGCCCATTGTCGGCGTTCCTTTCTTTTGCTGCTCACCTGCAAGGCCAAGATCCCTGACTGTTTCACCCACCTGTTTTCTTTGCAGGAAACGGATGAGGCGCCGGCCATAAATCAACGCAATGAACAGGGAGAGTCCGGCTGCCAGGAGCACACGGAAGGTGATGAACAGCAATAGTTCACTCCCCGGGAAACGGATCCCTTCACTTTTAAGCCATTCAAATAAATGATATAGCATGTTGTTGATTTTATTCTTTTACCGGCCGCCCGGGGTTTTATTTTTCCAGCAGTGCAAACATTTCCTGCACCACCTCTTTATCGTCAAAATGATGTTTCACTCCGCTGATGTCCTGGTATTTCTCATGGCCCTTTCCCGCGATCAACACTATATCTTCCGGTGCCGCCATGGTGATCGCCGTCTTTATCGCCTCGCGCCGGTCAGCGATGGCGATGTATTTCCTCCTGGACGCCGCGGGCAACCCTTCCTCCATATCACGGATGATCTGCTGCGGGTCTTCACTGCGCGGATTATCGCTGGTAAAAATTGCCTTGTCGCTGTGCTCACAGGCCGCCTGACCCATGATCGGGCGTTTTGTGCGGTCGCGGTCACCTCCACAGCCGACAACCGTTATCACTTTTTCTATCCCTTTCTTTAGCTTATTAATCGTAGCAAGCACATTGAGGAGCGCATCGGGCGTGTGCGCATAGTCGACGATCGCGATGACCCGCTCCTTTGGCGACACCATATAATCGAATCGGCCTTCCGCACCTGTCAGCATGCTCAGTTTTGTCAACACTTCCTGCTTGTCTTCACCCAGGCAGATAGCCGCACCAAAAACTGCCAGCAGGTTATAGGCATTGAACTCACCGATGAGGCGGAAATGCACTTCCTGGTCATTCACAACCAGTATCAACCCCGACAGGCTGTTCTCGATGATCTTGCCTTTGAATTCCGCGAGTGTCCGTAGACTGTACAGGTATTTTTTTGCTGCTGTATTCTGCAGCATCACTGTACCGCGCTTGTCGTCCGCATTGCTAATGGCAAAAGCCGTTGAGGGCAGGCCATCAAAGAATGCTTTCTTCACGCGGATGTATTCATCAAACGTCTGGTGATAATCGAGGTGGTCGTGCGTGATATTGCTGAATATGCCTCCGGCAAAATTCAAACCGGTAACACGGTGCTGATGTACAGCATGCGAGCTCACTTCCATGAACACGTGACTGCAACCCGCATCGGCCATTTTGCGTAGCAGTGCATTAAGACTGACTGCATCAGGTGTTGTATGGCTGGCTGGTATCACCTCTTCACCAATGATATTCTCCACGGTACTCACCAGGCCGCAGGTGTAACCGAGGTGGGTAAACAATTTGTACAACAGCGTCGCGATGGTCGTTTTACCATTCGTACCGGTTACACCCACCAATTTGAGGCCTGCAGAGGGCTGGCCATAGAAATTATGTGCGATATAACCTGCAGCGGCTGCACTGTTCTCTACCTGAACAAATACAACACCCTCTTTCAACGTAGCAGGCAGTTGTTCGCAGATCACGGCTTTCGCACCTCTGCTGATGGCGGCATCGATGAAGTTGTGCCCATCCGTACCGGTTCCTTTTACAGCAATAAATGCCGCACCTTCCGCCACATGCCGTGAATCGATCTGTATCGACGTAACAATTTCCTCCGTGCTCCCGGCAACGGATCGAATCGCAACTTTGTATAACAGATCTCTAAGTAACAAGTGGGTTTATATTTTAAGTTCAGATCAATTCGAGTGTAACAAGATTCCCTTTTCCGATAACAGTACCCGGCAGGATCGACTGACTGCTGACCTTGCCCCGCCCCTTCACGGAAACTTTGATACCCATGTTCTCCAGCAGGTAAAGCGCATCACGAAGTCCCATCCCCCGCACATCGGGCATGCGTTGCTCCCGTACCGCCGCGGTGCGGATAACAGGCTTATAGTTATTGGAAAACACATTTCCCCAGTCGCCTTTAGCAGCCGAGTCGGTATAGTTCACTCCAAGATTTTTGTACACATACTTTATATCTGTCGTGTTTCCTGCGTAGAAAAATGCACTGGAATCTTTACGGCTGATAAATTTTGCAGGCGCCTTCTTGTCAACATAAGATGCATACAACCGTAGTGCCACCTCACGGAACACAGGACCAGCCAGGGTTCCGCCATAGTGCACGGCAGCATGCGGTTTGGACCGGATGACAACGATGCAGGAATATTGAGGGTCATTGGCAGGGAAATAACCAACGAAGGAGGCCTGGTAAACGCCGTGCCCATATTTAATGTCACCATCGGCAACGTGTGCGGTGCCGGTTTTGCCGGCTATGGGAAATGGCATGTCCTTGAACGCATATTTACCTGTGCCTTCGGTGATGACGGCTTCCATGCTTTTCTTCGCGCCCTCGATCGTGGAACTGCTGGCGATGGATTCTTCCATCACCGTGGGTTCAAACTGCCTGATCACGATACCATCCTGTTGTATGCTGTTAACCAGGTAGGGCTTCATCATTTTGCCATTGTTCGCAACGGCATTGTACAACGCAAGTGTATGGAGCGGACTTACCTGTACGGCATAGCCGAAGCTCATGGTGATCATATTCATCACCCCACCATTGTTTTTATCCAGCGGAGCGACCTGTGGCCTGGGAATATTGGAAAGATCCACGGGTGATTTTACATCCATGTGGTATTTATGGAGGTAGTCACGAAACTCCTTTGGATTTTGTGCAAATGCTTTATAAGCCAGCTTACCCATTCCTACGTTGGAACTGTGAGCAAAGCATTCCAGCACATTCAATACAGGCTTTGGTGAACGCTCCGCATCGTTGACGTTCCGGGGTCCAACCTGCATACGGCCGGCAGAGCCAACCTCAACGAGGTCGGTCAGTTTGGATGTACCTTTTTCCAATACGGAAAGAAGGGTGACCAGTTTGATGGTTGATCCGGGCTCTGTAACGCGGAGGGCATAATTATCATCTTCCCAATAACTGCCATCAGGGCGGCGGCCGAGATTGGCAATGGCCTTGATCTTTCCGGTACGGGTTTCCATCACCACACATGTGCCATACAGGGCCTCGTTCTCGGTCATGGTTTTCAGCAATGCTGTCTGCGCGATGTCCTGGATATTTACATCAAGTGTGGTAAAAACATCTTTGCCATTTTCGGGCTCCACCTGGAAGCCCTCAACCGGGATAGCTCCACCTGCAGCATAACGAACGAGTCGCTGCCCCTTCTGGCCCGTCAGCAGCGAATCGTAGGTTCTTTCGAGACCTACGTTTTGTTTTTTGACTTTACCGTTGCTGGCAATGTGTTCACGGGAAAGGCCGATGGTACGGTTTGCCAGGAGTCCAAACGGAGAGAGGCGCTTACTGCTTTCTTCCACGATTACGCCGCTTTTATTACGTCCGAGCCGAACAAGTGGGAATGCACGGAAGGCCTTGTATTCCTCAAATGACATTTTCTTTCGCAGGGAATAGTAGCGGCTCTTCTTTTTGTATCCTTCACGAAGTTCGGTCTTGTACTGTGCGGCAGATTTATCGCCAAAATATTTTGCCATGGCGATGGCAAAAGAGTCGATGTTTTCGCGGAATACTTTGCCGTTCTTGTCACGGAGGCCATCGGCCTGGAAGTCGAGGTAGATATCGAACTGAGGAAGGGAGGTGCTCAGCATCTGGCCGTCCTCGCTGTAGATGGTGCCCCGGTCGGCATCGAGCTCAACGATGCGTTGATGCATGCTATCACTCATGCTTCTCCAGTGGGCGCCCTGGACGCGCTGGATATAGAACGCTTTACCGAGGATCAGCAGACTCAGCAATACCATGCCGAGAAAGCAGACATAGACCCTCCATAATATATCGCGTTTTACTTCCACTGAAATTTATTGATCCGTATGAGTTGTAATCCTGTTCTATTGTGCTTCCAGCACCACGGGCGATTCATTCATTTGCCGAAGGCCGAGCGGCTCTACCGCTTTGACCAGTTCACTCTGTTTGCTCCTGAACATCACCTCACTCTTCACGGTCTTGTATTCATGTTGAAGCTCTCTCACCTCACGCGCAGTCCGGTTTATCTTCCTGATGGTCTTGTCTGCGTGATGACCATTATATATGTACACTACAGCAAGCAGGGTAAGGAAGAGAAAGAACGGCAACTGGCGGGTGACGGACTGGTAATTCAGCCAGCGTTTCCATCCCGGCAGGGCCTGGCTGGCCGTTGTAATATTCTCTTCAGTGCCTATGTTGTTCTCTTCCTGCATGCGCTTATATCTTTTCAGCGACCCGTAGCTTGGCGCTGCGGGATCGCGGGTTTCTTTTCAATTCTTCGGCTGAAGCTGTGATCGGTTTACGTGTGATGATCTTCAGCTCGTTGGTGGTTTCTTCGTTGATAAAAGGATTGGTATCGGGTTCATCAAAGGAGCCCCGTCGGAAAAAGTTCTTAACCAGCCTGTCTTCCAGAGAGTGAAAAGTGATAATAGCAGCCCGGCCACCGGGCTTGAGCAGTTTTGGGATTTGCTGCAGCATTTCTTCTAACGCGCCTAATTCATCGTTCACTTCAATGCGCAATGCCTGGAAAACCTGGGCAAAATACTTGTGGGGGTTTCCTTTCACGATCTCACGGAGGGCGGTCCTGAATGCATCTACCGTTTTCAGCGATACCTGTTTGCGAATAGCGACAATGGTGCGGGCCAGCGTTTTGGAGTTGGTCACCTCGCCGTATTTTTCAAACAACTTATGAAGTCGTTCTTCGGTGTAGGTGTTCACGATGTCATAGGCCGTAACGGTTTGCCGCTGGTCCATCCGCATGTCGAGGGCAGCGTCAAACCGGATGGAAAAGCCGCGGGTGGCTTCGTCAAACTGGTGACTGCTGACGCCGAGATCAGCCAGAATGCCGTCAACTTCGGTCACCTTATGGAGCCGCGTAAAGCGTTGCAGGTGGCGGAAATTGTGCGGCACAAAGATCAGGCGTGGATCATTGGGCAGGTTGCGCCGGGCATCATCGTCCTGGTCGAAGGCAAGTAATCTGCCGTTCGGACCGAGTTTGTCAAGAATGCCCCTGCTGTGTCCGCCACCACCGAATGTGCAATCGACATATACACCATCTGTCCGGATGGCGAGTGCGTCAATCGATTCGTGGAAGAGGACGGGGATATGATAGCCGGCGTTTTCCTGTTCGTCTGATTTGTCTTCGTGGTTGTTGGTATTCTTTTTCATAACAACGATTCAACGAATGGTCAGAGTTTTGGCCCGGTATCACCCACCATCACCTGCTGCGCAAGGTTGCTGAATGCTTCCGATGAGAATGAATCAAAGAACTCTTTGTACTTATTACTATCCCAGATTTCAATTTTATCCCCGGCGGCCACCAGCACGATATCCTTCTGGAGATCGGCGTGCGTTTTCAGGTTTGGTGGCACCAACAGTCTTCCTGCCGTATCGGGTTCCACGTAGGTGGCGCCATTTAAGAAGTATCGCCTGAATTCGCGGGCCTTTGGATCGAAATCGTTCAGACCCTTGATTTTCGCAAAGAGCGGCTCCCAGTTTTTCACCGGGTAGAGGCTCAGGCATTTTTCAAATCCCCTGTTGATAACGAATGTCGTCCCCTGGTCCTCCGGCAACTGCTTTTTAAAGCCGGCCGGAAGCAGGAAACGCCCTTTGGCGTCCAGAGTAGCTTCGAATTCGCCCAGAAAGTCCATCAATATCAAGGAATTGAAACAATTTTCTTCTAATTCACACAAAATAACACTTTTTACCACTTATGGCCCAAATTTCATTTGTTTTATTTTTTCCACAAGATTTTTTTTCGTATGAAGCAATAGGAGTAACAGTTTCCCGGGATTTATCGAGGCTGGAACACAAAATCCGGTGGATATAGTGTGAATTGCGGTGTATAGGGTGTGGATAAGGTCCTTTCAAGCAAAGAGCAACGAAGGCAAAGTCGCAAAAGGCAAAGAATAACTTCGCAGCATCATGCATCCAAAAGAACTCTCCATAATTGATTTCACGTATGAGCTTCCTGCAGAAAAAATAGCCCATCACCCCGCTGCCGAGCGAGGTGCATCCCGGCTACTCTCCTATAACGCCGGAGTGATTCATGATGCGAAGTATACCGATCTCCCTGACCTCCTGCCTGCCGACACATTGCTCGTGTTCAACGACACGCGCGTGGTGGCTGCACGACTATTATTCAAGAAAGAAACCGGCGGCATCATCGAGATCTTCTGCCTTGAACCTTACGATACGAAAGAAATGAACGCTGCCATGGCAAAGCCATATGAATGTAAATGGACCTGCCTGGTTGGTGGTGCATCGAAATGGAAACATGGCTATACGCCTTCGATACAACTAAGCATAGATGATCAGGAGATCACATTGCAGGCACGCATTGACGGCCGCGACGGAGAAAATTTTATCATACATTTTTCCTGGAACTCCGCGCATCATTTTTCCGAGATACTGCAACATGCAGGCGCGATCCCATTGCCACCCTATATTCGCAGGGAAGCGTCCGAAGAGGATGTGGCACGTTATCAAACCGTATACGCACGGGAAGAAGGCTCCGTCGCGGCACCTACTGCCGGCCTGCATTTCACGCCCGAACTTATGGATGCCTTTACACAAAAACATATCGCTCATGCATTCGTCACGCTTCATGTCGGTGCGGGAACCTTCAAACCTGTAAAGGCAGATAAAATGGCCGATCATGATATGCACGCGGAATCATTCCGCATTCCCCGCCCGCTGATCGAACAATTACTGACAGGCAAGCAGGTGATCCCGGTGGGCACCACTTCCATGCGTACATTGGAAAGTCTTTATTGGTTTGGGGTAAAATTATTGACAGCATCGACGTCAACATTCACGACCGAGCTGGATCAATGGGAGGTATATGACCTGCCTCACCAGGACATCTCACGGCCAGATGCGTTACAGGCAGTATTGACATACATGAATGACAGGGGCCTTGATCATTTTGGAGGAAGAACACGCATCATCATCGCACCGGGCTATCGCTTTCGCGTGGCGAAGGGACTGATCACGAATTTCCATCAACCACAGTCTACGCTGCTCTTACTCGTGGCAGCGCTGTTGGGAAATGACTGGAGAAAGATCTATGCGCATGCGCTGGAAAATGGGTACAGGTTCCTGAGCTATGGTGACGGGAGTTTATTGCAGCCGGATGCTGGAGGTCTCAAAAAAGTAAAAAGTCAAAATTAAAAAGGAAAAAAGAATGTCATTTTTGACTTTTAACTTTTTAGTTTTGACTTAATAAGAAAGGCCCCGCTTTCACGGGACCTCTTCTCTATTGGTGTCTCTCTCTCAATATTATTGTACGATGATCATCTTTGTACTGCGGAACTGGCCGTCAGTGATCGTCACGTTGTAGACGCCTGGTTTTACGCTGGCAGGGAGTTCGATCATTTGTGATGTACCGTTACCGGCATTCATGATCGTGGTGCGATAAACCTGCTGTCCGTTGGAACCTGCAATGCTTACTGCATATTTACCCTGGCCAACACCGTTCAGTGATACGGTCAATTGATTTCCGGTAACAGGGTTTGGATAAACATTGAACCCGGTTTTGGTATTACCTGTTTCTACACGAAGGATCTTGCTGTAGATGATCTTGCCGCCATTCTCATAAACTTTCACGCGGTAGAAATTAGCACCGTTGAATGGAACCGCATCGAAATGATCATAAGATGCCTTGTCGTCACGATTGCTTTTTGGTGCATACATGCTGATTTCGGTAAACTCGATGCCATTGGAAGAACGCTCCACGGTGTATTTCTGAATATCACGCTCGGTCAGGTTGCTCCACTCGATCTGTACACCTGCATTCTTCGAGAAAGCGCGCACGTCGGAGAACATCACCGGCAGCGGGTTTTCAGAAGAAGTGGTGGTGGCAAGGGCGAATGTACCGAAGGTTGTTTGCACATCAGATGTGATGGTACCTGCGGTGATGGTGCTTGGCATACCCGCACCTGTGCCAGGACCTGCATTCACCCATGATGTACCGGTGAGGCGGGCAACACGAAGTGAAGAAAGTTCGGTTACATAAGGAGTGGTGCTGCAGTTGCTTTGTGCTGACCAGGAAAGGGTAACGTTTGCATTACGGCTGCCGGAGTTGCGCACGAGTGTCCAGTATTCACAACCGCTCACTTTACTGATGCCGGAACCATAGACCGTTCCATTTGGAAGTGACTGCGGTGATGAACGAAAGGCCTGTGCAGTAAACGTTGTGGTGCTATTCGTATTATTGGGTGTGATCCCAATCGTGCGAAGGCCGCCTGATACAGTTCCAACCGGGAGTGTAATAGCCGCAGTACTTGTGCGCGTGACAATAAGCGGACCGTTCACGAATGCTCCATTTGAAGTAGAAGCGGTTCCCGAACCTCCGATAGTCACTGTATTTGTAGCGCTTGTAGTCAGGTATCCGTTTGTAAGGGTGAGCGCTCCATTAACGATGAAGTCTCTTGCGGCTACCACTTCCCCACCAACGCGGTTAATGATCAGGGAGTTTACGTTGTTGCCAGATGTGCTGAAGCTTCCAGTTGAAGCCCCGCGGAACTCATAATTTGCGGTGGAGCTGTATGTTCGAGTACCGCCTACCTGAATTGATCCTGTTGCCCCGGAAGATGACAAGCCCGAATTGTGTGCGGTTGCTATAGCTGCACCGCTCGCTAAAGTAAAGCGGGCATTTGAACCGTCAAGTACCGATGTACCGAAATCAAGAGTTGAACCACTGACAACTTCGAAACGTACGGTGTTCAAAATGACACCCCCTGTCTTTGTGAAAGTTTGCGTGCCCATATTGAACAGAATCGTGGAAATGTCAGCTCCGGTTTCGGTCAGCGTACCGCCCGTCATTATAAAATTACCGGAAACATAAACCTCATGATCCTCAGAGGTACCAACAATGTTCAGTGTGCCACCAGAAATTTTCAGATCCCCGTCAATGACAGTGGTCGATGGGGGAGGAAAAAAACCTGATGTCGAATTCTTAAACCGAATGTCTCCTGAACCTGTATTTACAATCTCAAAATTTCCTGAAACGTTGTCGAGATTTCCAGCCATAGAGTACTGGGCTGTCTGTAAAGGCGAATTCCAGATAAAATTTCCGAAGTCCTGTGCCAATGTTCCAGATGCAGGGCCATTGCTGGTGATTCCTGTAATGTGGCAGTTAGATGTGATGCTCCAGGTAGCTGTTGGGATATCTCCACCGTTTCGTGCGTGGAAATAGCTAGACCCGCCATTGAAATTAGTGCGATTAGCTGATGTTGTTGAGAATGAATTTCTATTCTCCACCGAGCCCGTTGCAGTGATCGTTATTGATGAACTATTTGAGTTCGCGTTGAATGTACCTTCAACTACAAGCGCTCCTGCGACATTGCTAGATGAGTTATTTGAAAAAGTGATTGTCTCCAACGAAGACGCCTGCGTCATCGTCGCATCTTCTGCAACAATGAGATCATCTCCGGTAGAGCCACCAATCGTCAGCGTTGTGGCATTTGCCGCACCGTTCAGTGTAATGCTGCCCGAGAGTATGCTGAGCCGGCCGATCGTTTGCGTCGGCACGTTGATCACGCTGAGGGTCGTTCCTGTATTGAATATCAGGCGGTCACTATTGGCCGGTGATGTCCGTGTTGGGGTCCAGTTGGTGGATGTTGTCCATGAGGCACCATTCCCGCCCTGCCACGTATAGGTGGTCTGGCTCCATCCTGCCGTCACGGCCAGCAGGCTGATCATAATGAAGTAAAATCGTTTCATGTAAGCTGTTGTTTTGTTGTTATTATAGATGACGGATACACGAGTTTGTGAGTCGGTCATAGCTATGGACAATGCAGCTTTTTACAAGGATTGGAACGGCCAGTCAGGGGAATAGAAAGTCAGTTGCCCATTACGGCATCATTTGCTTTCAGTAATTGTGAGGATTTTGAGGTACGGACTTCAGAAGTATTGGAAAGGCATTAGAACATGCCTGTTGTGAGAACAAATCTATATTTCACATTTCAGAGATGCAAGTATTTTTCCGAATTTTTTTAAGAATAACTACGTAGAGTCATTAAATTGATTTTTATCAACAACTTAATCTGAAACTAAAAACTCAAAACTTAAAACTCAAAAGCGGACAAAGGCCTTTCAGTTTTAAATTTTGAGTTTTGCGTTTTGAATTTTACAGAAACTTTCCGGTATGGCTTTCCTTTACCTTCTTGATCCCCTCCGGCTTCCCTGCATATACCAGGTTGCCCCCGGCATCTCCTGCCTCGGGGCCGAGATCGATCAGCCAGTCGGCGCTTTTTATCACATCCGTATTGTGCTCGATCACGATAATCGAATGACCCTGCTCGATCAGCGCGTTGAATGAAGTCAGCAGTTTCTTTATATCATGAAAATGCAGGCCGGTCGTTGGCTCATCAAAAATGAACAGGATCTTTCCCGATGCCTTTCCTTTTCCTAAGAATGACGCCAGCTTCACCCGCTGCGCTTCACCACCCGACAATGTATCAGATGATTGCCCCAACTTGATATAGCCAAGGCCCACATCACTCAGTGGCTGTATTGCCCTGGAAAGATTTTTCTCTTCATAAAAAAATACGATCGCCTCATCTACGCTCATGTCGAGCACATCATAGATACTCTTGTCGTGGTATTTCACTTCCAGCACTTCTTCCTTGAACCGCTTGCCGCCACATGACTCACACACCAGGTGTACATCGGCGAGGAACTGCATCTCCACCACCTGCTCCCCCTCGCCCTTGCAGGTATCACAGCGACCGCTGTCTACATTGAATGAAAAATGTTTCGGCTGAAATCCGCGCATCTTGCTCAGCGGCTGCCGGGCAAACAGATCCCGGATCTCGTCGTAGGCCTTTATATACGTTACAGGATTGCTGCGGGATGATTTTCCGATCGGGTTCTGATCCACCATCTCTATCTGTGCTATGCTCTCGATATCACCGGTGATCGCTTTGTGGAAGCCAACCTTATCTCCAAACTCACCCTTCAACTTGCGCAGCGCAGGGTACAATATCTGTTTCACCAGCGTTGTCTTACCGCTACCGCTCACGCCACTCACCACGCAGAGCACATTCAGCGGAAACTCGACCGTGATATCTTTTAAATTATGTTGCCTCGCTCCTTCCACTTTGATCGACCTGTTCCATTTCCTCACCTGAGCGGGCTTACCAATTTCGAGTGCGCCACTTAAATATTGTCCTGTAAGACTAGCAGGATTTGAAACGATCTCCTCATAATTTCCCTGCGCGATCACTTCACCACCAAGATGGGAGGCCAGCGGCCCCATATCGATGATATGATCTGCTTCGCGCATCATCATATCATCATGTTCCACCACTACTACTGTATTGCCCAGGTCACGCAATTCTTTCAGCACACGGATGAGATTGGCGGTATCCCGTGAGTGCAGACCAATGGATGGCTCATCGAGTATATATAGCGAATCGGTGAGGTTGCTGCCAAGGCTGCGTGTAAGCTGGATACGCTGGCTCTCACCGCCACTCAGTGTATTGGCAAGCCGGTTTACCGTAAGATAACCAAGGCCAACATCCATCAATGTTTTTATCCGGTGATGAATCTCGAGCAGTATCCGCTTCGCCACCGTGCGGTCGTGCTCCGTCAATTTCTTTTCCAATTGATCGAACCATTGCTGCAAATCCCGAACAGGGAGTTCACACAATTCACCGATATGTTTTCCATCCACTTTCACGTACAGTGCTTCCTTACGCAGGCGATAACCTTCGCAATCTGGGCATTGTGTACGCCCGCGGTACCGGCTTAGCAACACCCGGTATTGAACCTTGTACAGGTTCTGCTCCACCTCTTTGAAGAATGCGTTGATGCCATCTACATAATTATTACCCTTCCACAACACATCATATTGAGCGGGTGTAAGGTCGGCAATGGGCTTGTGGATAGGGAAATTGAATTTGCCTGCGCCTTTGATAAACTGTTCGCGCCAGAGTCCGAGCTTTTCGCCTTTCCACGGCGCTACAGCGCCATCATATACGCTTAGTCTTCGGTCAGGGATCACGAGATCACTGTCGATGCCCAGCACCTGGCTGAAACCTTCGCACGTGGGGCAGGCACCAAAGGGATTATTGAAAGAGAACAAATTCGGAACCGGCTCTTCAAACTGGATACCATCCAACTCGAACCGGTTATTATAATGCAGCAATTCTTTCCCGTCAATTTCCAGGTATACATCACCTTCACCCTCATAGAAAGCGGTGCCCACGGAATCCGACAGGCGATGGATATCGTCCTCATCAAATTCCTTGACCACGATCCGGTCGATCAATACCGCACCGGCAGCGATCGGTGAGCCTTTGCCTTTCGGGGCGGTGAAAACTGTTTTTAGTTCCTTATCGGTCTTCTCCTGGAGATCCTCGATCCGGATGGTTTCACCACCGGCGTACATTCTTGAAAATCCCTTTTGCATCAGGATATTCAATTCTTCTTTAATATCCCGGTTCTTATGCTGGAGAAATGGGACAAGAATAAAGATCTTCTCTCCTGCTTTGCGACTGGTGATGACGCTGACAACATCCGTCACATCATCTTTTTTAACCAACTGACCAGATACTGGTGAAATGGTTTTACCGATTCGCGCATACATTAATCGCAGGTAATCATATAATTCGGTCATACTGCCCACGGTACTCCGCGGCGTACGGGTGATCACCTTTTGTTCGATGGCGATTGCCGGGCACAGACCCTTGATGTAATCTACATCGGGTTTGTTCATCCGGTTGAGAAATTGCCGGGCATAGGCGCTGAGGCTTTCGGCATAGCGGCGTTGCCCTTCGGCATAAAGGGTATCGATGGTGAGCGATGATTTACCGGAACCGGAGACGCCGGTGACAACGATGAGCTTGTTACGTGGAATTTCAACGGTAACGTTCTTCAGGTTGTGGATCTTCGCACCGGCGATGAGAATATTTTCTGCGGAATTTACGGTCTTCTTTACGGAGGGATTTTTCCCTTTTATTGTTTTTTCCATTGTCTGCCCTGCAAATGTAAAGCCTTATCCAATGCAAATTTGAGCCCGAATCCTTAACATTTTATTGGCGTGAAATTATACGATACGGGGATGGCGGAGTTTGGTTGTATCGGGAAAACCGCTA
This sequence comes from Bacteroidota bacterium, assembly GCA_023430465.1. Classification (GTDB taxonomy): domain Bacteria; phylum Bacteroidota; class Bacteroidia; order Chitinophagales; family Chitinophagaceae; genus JAEZAM01. The sequence goes on from JAEZAM010000130.1 coordinate 24,433, forward strand.
TTTTTATTGTCCAATATCCAAATAAAATGAAAAACTCAAAAATCCCCCAGCCTATCGCATAATACTCTACACTTTTACCGATTTACTTTTTCGCCCATTATCCATTTAAACCACCGCCTGTGCACTATTGCGTGCAGGTATAAAACGTAGGAGTATTATGAAAGCTTTTAACAAAAAAACTGACCATGAACTCATCCATCTGTTCACAGATGGCAACCTGGACGCACTGGAAGCATTGGTGCTCCGTCACAAGGACAAACTGTACACGTCCATTCTTTTCCTCGTCAAAGACAAATATCTGGCCGAAGATATCTTCCAGGATGTTTTTATCCGGATCATCGACACCATGCGGAGTGGCCGCTATACAGAGGAAGGTAAGTTCCTGCCCTGGGCGATGCGGATCGCTCACAACCTTTGCGTGGATCATTTCCGTAAGGTAAAACGCACTCCCACTATCCGTAACAGCGAAGACAAGGACATCTTTGAAGTGCTCAACTTTGCAGATGACAGTGCTGAAACGGTGATGATGAAGCGCCAGAGCCACAGCCGCGTCCGCGAAATGCTGGAGCGCCTGCCGGAAGATCAGCGTGAAGTGATCATCCTGCGTCATTATGCTGATATGAGTTTCAAGGAAATTGCGGCGGCTACAAACTGCAGCATCAACACGGCACTTGGCCGCATGCGTTATGGACTAATCAATCTAAGAAAATTGATGGTGCAAAAACAAATTGCCCTCTGAGCTGTTTTAAGATAACCAGTGCTATATTTGCGTAGCCAGCTTATAAACGACTTGTCATTCTGTATCTCCCGCTGCATCGAAAAGTTCAAACAGTAGAAATGAATTTTTCCATTGCTTGCCCGGCAGCAGGTTTTTACAGAATGACACCAAATTGAGCCATCCTTCGGGGTGGCTTTTTGTTTCACGCAAAGACGCCAAGTGAGCAAAGAACCGCAAAGAGATTTTGCGACTTAGCTTCCTTGGCGTCTTTGCGTGAAACCTATCAGAACCCCTTCAACTGATACTTCCTGTTGTACCGGTCATTCAGTTGCTTGTGCTTATCTGTCAGATCAATTTTCCGGCCCTGGATGAATGCATCCGTTACGTTGCTCGTGCGCATATCCATGATATCCCCTTCACTGATGATGATATTCGCATCCTTGCCCACTTCGATTCTACCGGTCTTATCGGCCACCCCCAGGATCTTTGCTGCATTCAGCGTGATCGCTTGCAACGCCTCTTCTTTTGATAAGCCATACGCCGCAGTTGTGCCGGCATTGAAGGAAAGATTCCGACCGCGGGTCTGCCCATCATCATCATTTATAGAAAATAACACACCTGCCTTCTGCAACATGGCCGCCGTCTTGTAGGGCTGATCCACATCATCATCTGCCAGCGTTGGCAGTGAATGCGGCTGGCTAAGGATGACAGATACATTGTGCTGCTTCAGCAGGTCGGCCACTTCCCAACTTTCGCTGCCGCCGATGATCACCATATCCAGGTTGAACTCCTTCACAAAATCCAACGCTACCAGGATCTGCTTTACGGTATTGGCATGCACATAAAATTTCTGTTTCTTCTCAAGCAGGGGCTTGAGTGATTCAAATTTCAGGTTGGTCTCGCTGTGCGTTGTCTCGCCGTGATAAGCTTTTGCTTCACGGAAATAATTTTTCAATTCATCGATCTTGTCGAGGCCCTCTTTCACCGGATCGGATGCCGGGGCAGAAGGGCCGCCAGGACCGCCACCACCGCGAAACCTGGGTCGCGCGATAAGCGATGGCATATAGAAATGCATACCCGCATCAGTCTTATAAGCCGCATCTTCCCAGTTCCATGCATCCAGTTGCACAACAGACGATGAACCCGCAAGAAAACTTCCTTGCGGAACGATGTTAGCCAGCAGGATTCCATTTGACCGAAGCGTGTTGATCACCTTCGAATCAGTGTTGTACGCGACTATGGAACGAATATTGGGATTCATATCGCCGATCTCGCGGACATCAGATGTCGCCCGTACGGACGATACCTCTACAAGGCCCAGGTTGCTCGCAGGGAGTATCAGGCCGGGGTAGACATGTTTTCCTTTGGCATCATAAACCTGTGCATTGCCCGCGGCAGCCTGCAGGTTCACCCCCACCTCCTCGATCTTCCCATCGCGGATACGGATCGAGCCGTTTTCAATGACCTTTCCGTTACCAACGTGTATGGTAGCATTGGTGATAAATACATCACCTTTTTGTGGACCCGCCGGGTACACCGTCTCCTGGGCCATGGCCACAGAACCAACCAGCAGCGACAGGATCAGAAAATATTTTCTCATTGTTCTTATTTGAATAATTTAATAAAGTTCAACTTGCAATCAACTCCACACTCCGCACCCTGCCTGCGGCAGGCAGGTCCGCACTATCATTCAGCATCCACCACCAGCAGGCCATGACTGTGCTGATGATCCATGCAGGTATGCATTTCGCGATAGGTTGGCTGGGCAGGAATTACTGCTGCGCCACCACGCTTCTCGCCATTCATTTTTCTCACCAGGCGATTGCGTTCTTCATCTACGCGTTTTTGCATCTGCTCATCTTTCGTGCGGTCAAAATACACGATACCATCCACGATGGTGTACAATGATTTTGCATAAATGCTCAGCGGATGATCTGACCACACTACCACATCACCGTCTTTGCCATTCTTAAGGCTGCCTACACGGTCCTGCACATGCAGCATGATGGCGGGGTTCAGTGTTACCATTTTCAATGCCTCTTCTTCTGTAACGCCACCATACTTCACGATCTTCGCGGCTTCCTGGTTAAGGCGACGTGCCATCTCCGCATCATCTGAATTGATCGCCACGTTCAATCCTACCTTGTGCATGATGGCTGCATTATAAGGGATCGCATCTTCCACTTCCATTTTATACGCCCACCAGTCGGAGAATGTTGAAGCATTGGCGCCGTGCGCCTTCATTTTATCAGCCACCTTATACCCTTCAAGGATATGTGTAAATGTATTGTACTTGTATCCCATGCGGTTGGCCACCTCGATGGATCCGTTGATCTCGCTTTGCACATAGGAGTGGCAGGTAATGAATCGTTTGTTCTCCAGTATCTCCACCAGCGCTTCCAGTTCCAGGTCACGGCGCGGTGCTGCCGGCTTCTTGCCCTTGATGCCGTTGTACTCTTTCCAGGCTTTCTGGTAATCCTTTGCCCTGGTGAATGCATCCACCAGCACCTGCTCCACACCCATGCGGGTATCGGGATAACGATTGTTGTTGGATGAGTTACCGATAGCCGAACCCGAGCGTTTTACATTCTCGCCCAATGCAAATTTTATCTGGCCATCCCAATTCCGGAATTTCAGTTCCTCATCATTTGCACCCCAGCGTAATTTAATAAGTTGCGTCTGCCCTCCTATCACGTTTGCCGACCCGTGAAGGATATGGGAAGTGGTAACGCCACCACTGAGTTGCCGGTAGATATTAATATCATCCGGGTTCAGGTTATCTGCAATACGCACTTCAGATGTAACGCTCTGTCCACCTTCATTGATCGAAGCCGCGGCAATGTGCGAGTGTTCATCGATAATGCCTGCTGTCACATGCTTGCCTGTACCGTCGATCACGCGGGCGCCGGTGGCCGATAGATTTTTCCCTACACCTGCAATTTTACCATCGCGGATCAAAACATCGGCTTCCTTCAGGATACCTTCTTTTTCATTTGTCCAGACTGTCGCGTTCTTTATAAGGATCGTCTCCTGTTTGGGCGCTTCATTCTCCTGCCAGCCAAATGGCTCAAACGGATACATCACCTTGCCGATCACGGGTGCGTCCTTCTTCTTTGCAGAATCTGTGGCTGCTCCAGTGTTCCTTATAAAGGAGGCTGTCCAGGTAAAATTATTGCCGAGACTGTCAACACCTGTTCCGTTCCATTCGTTGCCATTGTTAATGCTAACGCCGCTGAGGCGCATAGCGGTGGCGGGTAGTGCATCACCTGAAGGACGCAATGGACGCGGCTGCCCCTCGCCTGCATTCGACGGCCTTTGCCGCTGTGGCTTTGGTGCATACTGCAGGCTGATCATTCTGCCATCGTAACTGAACTTCGTGATCATCGTATCCACGCCCACCATAGTGAGTGAAGAGCCGCTTTTCACCAGCAGCGTGTATTTTTCTGTCGTGCCCTGCCTGTTTACCGCAAGTTCATACTCTGCGGCATTTGCAGTAGCATCGGACTTCACATTATACCGGATACCCTGGATCCAGTTTTCATAAATAGATGTCTTTTCATTGAAGATGGGACCAGAGGTAATGATAAAATTTGCCCATTTCCCTGCATCGAGGCTACCTACTTCATTGTATATGCCAAGTACCGTGGCAGGTGTTTTTGTCAGCGCGTTCATAGCCGCCGTTTCACTCAGCCCATATTCCATTGCCTTGCGGAGACTGCTCCAGAACTGTCCGACACTGCGGAGGTCCGCCGTGGTAAGGCAGAAGCTAATACCAGCTTTCTCCATCGCGGCAGCATTGGAGGGTGCCATTTCCCAATGTTTCATATCCGAAAGCGAGACGAACCGTGCATCATTTGGATCTTCCACATCCTGCGCCTGGGGGTAATTTAAAGGCAGGATGAATACAGCATTGGTGTTCTTCATTTCGCGGATGCGCTGGTATTCGTTGCCCCCTGCTTTAATGATGTATTGGACACCGAATTCATCACCGATCCTGTCGGCACGGAGGTTATTCCATTTATCGTTCGCTTCGAATATCTGTGGCAGGTCCTGCGTTTCGTTGAACGCTTTCAGTGAAACGTTCAATCCTTCCTTCGCTGGCTTTGACTTGTACCATGCTGCATCGAGAAATGTCTGGCGCAGCAACGCGATCGAGCCCATCATCGAACTCGGATAGCTTTGCCGCGAAGAACCTTTGCTGAATGAATAATGCGCGGAAGCACGTTCTTTCAGGATCACCAGGTTTTCCTTTTCAGCCGCCAGTGTCACAACGGCACCTGTACCACGGGCGATACCATCGCGCACATGCGTGAGTACTGTACCAAATCCGGCTTCACGCAATGGACGGGCTTTCTGCTCGTCGGAGGAAAATAATTTATACGCCTCCACATCGCTGCGGATGGCCTGGTTCCAGCCAAAAGGGCCCTTGACGGCCGTGTTGAGCTGGGCCTGCTGACCGGGTACGAAGCCACCGGGGCCGGAAGATGCCGCATTGATTCCGTAATCGGCATAGATATCGATAAATGAAGGATAAATATATTTTCCTTTACAATCGATCTCCACGGCGCCGGAAGGCACTTTCAAGCCGCTACCCACCGCCACTATTTTACCATCGCGGATAACGAGTGTGGCATTGTAAATCGATGCTGCGCCATCTTTCACGATGGTCGCATTGGTGAACGCATAATGACCGTGCCTTGGATCGGCCACACCGTTCTCGGGGAAAGTCGTTTGAGCCTGGACTGTTGTCATCCCGGCAGCGCTTGCCAGTACAACAGCCAGCTTGAAGAGCAGGCTGGTTTTTCTCATTGCAGTGATTGTTTTTCTATTTGAAGACATTTAACTCCTTAACCTGCACCGAATTTAGAATAAAACAAAGAACCCGCAAGGATATATTCGAAGTGGCCGCCATTTCGGCGCCGCCGCCGTTATCCACAAATCTCTCTACCTTTGGTGCCTAACATTTTTTCTATGGCAATCGCCAAAACGAATGGCTTGTTCCGGGACTTCACCAACACGCCCCGCATCGACCAGGTAGGTGTGGAAGAAAGGGCGGCACGTTTTACCAAAAGGAGTATCAAAAAAGAATCGAAGATGAATGGCCTCCTGCTGGTGCTGAACATGATCGATCTTACCACCCTTGAAGGGAAAGATACAGAAGGCAAGGTGAAACAACTTTGTTACAAGGCGATGCATCCGCATGATGCCATTCCCGGGCTGCCAACTGTGGCGGCGGTTTGTGTTTACCCATCGATGGTAAAGGTGGCGAAGAAAGCGGTGGAAGGCTCCGGTATCAAGATTGCATCGGTGGCGACAGCATTTCCCAGTGGCCAGGCTCCACGTGATGTAAAGATCCGTGATACGCGCTATGCGGTGGACCAGGGTGCCGATGAAGTTGACATGGTGATCAGCCGGGGAAAATTTCACAGTGGGGAATACAATTTTGTTTTTGATGAAATAGCGGCAGTGAAAGAAGCCTGCGGCGAAGCCAGGCTCAAGGTGATACTGGAAACAGGAGAACTGGGAAGCTTCGACAAGGTTCGCCGGGCAAGCGACATTGCGATGCAGGCGGGTGCCGATTTTATCAAAACATCCACCGGCAAGATACAGCCGGCCGCCACGATGCCGGTAACACTGGTGATGCTCGAAGCCATTCGCGATCATTATTATAAGACTGGCCGCATGGTTGGCATGAAGCCCGCAGGCGGTATTTCCAAATCCAAACTCGCCTTACATTATCTGGTCATGGTAAAAGAAGTGCTGGGTGAGGACTGGTTGAACAATGAATGGTTCCGCTTCGGGGCAAGCAGTCTTGCCAACGATGTACTCATGCAGATCGTGAAGGAGACCACGGGTCAATACCAGAGTGCAAATTATTTTTCCGTAGACTGATCTTACCTGCTGCAGTTTTTGCAGATAAATTATACTTATGGCTGTATTAAGAAAGAAAACAGTGGCCCCTTCCCGGAAGAACGGCAAGAGCAATACGATCCGGTTGAAGTTCGACACGTCGTGGTCATTTGATCCTGCGCCGGAAAGCCGCAGTGCTGCCACGATTGCCCCATCGTATGACCTCTTTATCAATGGTGAATGGCAAAAACCCTCGGGGAATAAATATTTCGACACCATCAATCCCGCCACGGAAGAAAAACTCAGTCGAATAGCAGAGGCAACAGACAAGGATGTTGATAAGGCGGTAACTGCAGCGACCAATGCATACAATGATGTATGGAAAAACATGCCTGCCGCTGAACGAGGCAAATATATTTTTCGCATTGCCCGGATGATTCAGGAACGGGCACGCGAACTGGCGGTGATCGAAACGCTTGATGGGGGAAAACCGATCAAGGAAAGCCGCGACTTTGATGTACCGGCCGCCGCCAATCATTTTTTTTACTATGCCGGTTGGGCGGACAAGCTGGAATATGCATTTCCCAACAGGCAGGCATCCCCGCTTGGTGTAGCCGGCCAGATCATCCCCTGGAATTTTCCTTTATTGATGGCCGCATGGAAAATAGCGCCGGCACTGGCTACAGGAAACACCGTTGTACTCAAACCCGCTGAGACAACCTCACTCACAGCGCTTAAACTTGCTGAGATCATCCAGGAGTCAGGCCTTCCGCCTGGTGTAGTGAACATTGTCACAGGTGCTGGCGCAACCGGGGCAGCCATTGTAAACCACCCGGGCATACAGAAGATAGCGTTCACGGGTTCAACGGAAGTTGGCAAAAGCATTCAGCGCGCCATTGCCGGCACAGATAAGAAAGCAACACTTGAGCTGGGAGGCAAAGCGGCCAATATTATTTTTGACGATGCCCCTATCGATCAGGCGGTGGAAGGTGTGATCAACGCCATCTTCTTCAACCAGGGTCATGTGTGCTGTGCGGGTTCAAGATTGTATGTACAGGAGTCGGTGGCAAAAGAGGTGATACGGAAATTGAAGGATCGGCTTGAATCGCTGATCGTGGGTGATCCGATGGACAAGAACACAGACATCGGCGCCATCAATTCAAAGCAACAATTGCAAACCATTCAAAAATATATCGCTATCGGTAAAAAAGAAGGTGCAGAGATGTATGAGAGCACCTGTGCGCTACCAGGCAAAGGTTATTATTGCCGGCCGACGATCTTTACGAATGTTGCACAGAGCAATCGCATTGCGCAGGAGGAAATCTTCGGGCCGGTGCTGGCAGTATTGACCTTTCGCACGGAAGATGAAGTGATCGAGAAGGCAAACAATTCACCTTATGGCCTGAGCGCGGGTGTATGGACGGATAAAGGTTCGAAGATTTTCAACATGACCAAACGAATGAAAGCCGGTGTGGTCTGGGCCAATACCTTCAACAAATTCGACCCGACCTCTCCCTTCGGCGGATACAAAGAAAGTGGCTTTGGGCGCGAAGGAGGATTGCATGGATTATATCCCTATGTTAACCTGAGGTAATCATCAACTAACTATTCGACATGGCAAAGACAGCAGATAAAAGTCGCAATAACGGAACCGGCACAATGGAACACAACAGTAGCAGCCGGCTGGGTGTTTTGAAGACGTATAAGATCTATATCGGCGGGCAATTCCCCCGCACCGAATCAGGTCGATATTATGTGGCGGTAAATGGTGATGGAAAAAAGCTGGCAAATGTTTGCCTCTGCTCGCGGAAGGATTTCCGCGATGCGGTAGTGGCAGCCCGTGCTGCGGTTGGCGGTTGGGCCGGCAGGGCGGCGTTCAACAGGAGCCAGATCCTTTATCGCATGGCGGAGATGCTGGAAGGTCGTCGTGCGCAATTTGTAGAAGAGTTGCAGGAACAGGGCTCTTCCCGCGAAGATGCCCTGAAAGAAGTAAACCTGTCGATCGACCGGTTAATCTACTATGCCGGCTGGTGTGATAAATTTCAGCAGGTGTTCAGTGCAGTCAACCCCGTAGCGAGTTCACATTTTAACTTTTCCGTGCCCGAACCCACGGGTGTAGTGGCGATCATTGCCCCTCAGGACACGGCGCTGATCGGGCTGGTGTCGGTGATCGCTCCGGTAATAGCCGGTGGAAACAGTTGTGTCGTGCTGGCTTCCACGGAAAAGCCGTTATCGGCAGTGACGTTTGCAGAGGTCCTTCATTCTTCGGATCTACCGGGCGGAGTGGTAAATATCCTGACAGGAACAGTGTCGGAACTGCTGCCCTGGTTTGCCGATCACATGGATGTGAATGCAACCATTTACTGTGGGAAAGAATCTGGAGTGAAGCAGATGTTACGGGAAAAATCCGCAACAAACCTGAAACGTGTATTTATCCATGATAAGCAGGACTGGATGGACAAAAACAGCCAGTCGCCCTACCTGGTAATGGATACGCAGGAGATCAAGACGACCTGGCATCCCGTGGAGAACATTGCGGGTGCGGGCGGAGGATACTAGGGAGTGCGGAGTGCGGAGTGCGGACCTGCCTGCCGGAGCGAAGCGGAGGCAGGGTGTGGAGTGCGGAGGCCGAATAGCAACCTTAACCTCAACCTCAACTTGGTAAGATATTTGACTAAATAATAGACATGAAGAAATTATTGCTTATTTGCTGCTTGTTTGCCGGTTTGAACTTAGTTGCCCAGGACAGTACTTCAGTAGTTGTACATAAAGATGCCAGGCTTGATCTGTTGGTGAATAAACAGGCGCAGATAAATGAGATCACGAGTCGCGATGCGCGCCGGACTGCCAAGGGTTACCGGCTGATGGTGATCAGTACCAATAGCCGCGAAGAGGCGCTGGCAGCGAAAACAAAAATTTATACCTATTTCCCTGAATTGAAAGCTTATCTCTGGCACCAGTCGCCGTATTACAAGGTAAAGGCGGGTAACTTCAAGGAATTGAAAGAAGCGGAAGCATTTCAGAAGCGATTGAACAGTTATTTCCCCAAGGGGGTATTTATCATCAATGATATTGTGGAGTTGAAGCCGGTGAAGGATGAGGATTTATAAGTAATTAAAAATTATAAAGGAAAAATGAAAAAGTGGCCGTTAGTCTCAGGCCGCTTTCGCTCTCGTGCTCCCTCCGCACTCCACACTCCGCACTCCGCACTTACTCCGGCATCACGATTTCAGGGCCCTTCGACCCTTCGACAGGCTCAGGGCAAGTACGCCCATTCGCTGCGCTCATGAGCTACTCAGGGACCGGGGCGTACTGTTCAATTAAAAATTCAAAATGAAAAATTAAAAAAATCCCTCGTATCCCGGATCTCGTATCTCGCATCCAACCTACGCTTCGCTACGGTAGGCAGGCCAGCATCCAACCATCCAGCATCCAGCATCCAACCATCCTGCCTCCGCTTCGCTCCGGCAGGCAGGCCAGCATCCAGAATCACTCCGCACTCCGCACTTCAATCCGCTCACACCTCCGCCGTCGCGCCAAGCCAGGCCATCATACCCATGCCGATCGCAATGGCATCTTCATCAATATTGAACCTCGGTGTGTGTACACCAGCCGTAATTCCTTTCGCTTCATTCATTACGCCGAGGCGGAAGAAACAGCCCGGTATTTTTTGCGAGTAATAGCCAAAGTCTTCTGCACCCATCCGCTTTTCAGTTTCTTCCACATTCGCTTCTCCGAGGTAGTCGATCGCTTTTTTGCGACCAACCTCATGAAGAACTTCATTGTTATACACAGAGGGATAGCCAACATCGATCAGCAGGTCTATCTCAGCCCCCATGCTTTCTGCAATATGCGTCGCCGTGCGGCGAATGAGGTCATGTGCATGGAATCGCCACTCTTCATCCATCGCACGGAAGGTGCCTTTCAATTTTACTTCATCGGGTATTACGTTCGTCGTTGATCCGCCATTGAATGCGGTAATGGAAAGTACGGTTGGGTTATGCGGATTGTTATTACGACTTACCACCTGTTGCAGGCCAACCACGAGGTGAGATGCAACCAGGATGGGATCTATACAGAGATGCGGAGACGCGGCATGACCACCCTTTCCTTTAATCGTGATGTACAATTCGTCGGCGCTTGCCATCACCTTACCGCTTCGGAAACTGGTCTTTCCCGTCGCCAGCCCGGGATGTACATGCAGACCGAAAATAGCCTGCGGTGCAGGATTTTCCAGTACGCCCTCTTTTATCAGCAGGCTGGCTCCACCGGGGTTTTTCTCCTCTCCGGGCTGAAAGATCAATTTGACGGTGCCGCTCCATTCGTTCCTGGTCTCTGACAGGATCTTCGCCGCGCCCAGCAGGCAGGTGGTATGAACGTCATGCCCGCAGGCATGCATCACCCCTTCATTAGTGGATTTATACGGCACATCGTTTTCTTCATGAATAGGCAAAGCATCCATGTCAGCCCTCAATGCCACGATCCGCGACTGCGGGTCGCGTCCTTCGATCAACCCGATCACACCTGTACCGGCTTTTATCTCAACGGGAATGCCGAGTTGGCTGAGCTTTTCCTGTACATAGGCGGCCGTCTTGAATTCCTTATAGCTTAATTCCGGATTGGCATGCAGGTGCCGACGCACGGCGATAAATTCATCCTGATACTGCTTCGCCAATGACCTGATCTTTTCTACCATGCCATAAATTTACGGATAAACCAACAGCAGGGAGCCTATCCTCTTTCCTTACGAAACCGCATGTCAAGGAAGGCAAGCACCGTGAAGAAAAGAAAATACCCGATCGAGTTGAGCTCATGGTTCTGAAAGAAAGGCCCGCCCATCCGGTTACCGGATACGCTCGTGTTGAAGGTCAGGAAAGGAAAGGCGTAAGGTATCTTATCACTGTGTTTCCAGCTTATCAGGATCATGGTTGCCACCAGGCAGGCAAGGCCAATGCCGATGGGAATGATGAAATTTTTGAACCGCAGGCTTAGCCAGTACTGAATCGATATCACTGCGAGCAGCGCAATGAACACTTTGAAATTCATGCGGGCGAGCTGCGACCAGTCGATCGATGTATTAAAAAATCCGTAGCCGCCATGAATCGCATTGGCGATGACCGCCACGAGGATCATGAAGACATTGAACATGAGGAAAAGAAACAGCACCATCAGCATGATAGCAAGGTATTTTGAAAAGAAGATGGTACCCACTGACTGCGGAGAGGCAAAGACCTGTTTCCAGGTGTTATTCTTGTATTCGATCTGAGGGATCAGGCTGCAGATGAGGGTTACGAACATCGGGAGCAGGAACGCGGAAAAGGCATTCCAGCCCTGGAATAGATGAGTATCCCAGGGGCGGTCCTGGAATTTCGGGATATTTTTTTCCGGGCTGATCGTGTACACCAGGAAAAAAATCAGCGGGATCATCCCTGAGCCGATAAGGCTCATCCAGAAGGCTGAACTTCTTTTGGTTTTTATCAATTCCGTTTGAGTGGCTATCAGGAGGCTCATGCTTGGTTGGATGTAATGTCAAGAAATAATTGTTCGAGGTCGTTCTGCCGCGCGTGAATGGAGTACACATCCAGTCCTGCCTGCACAAGCCGGCGATTGATCGATGCCGTCTCCTCGCGGCTTTTGAAGGGCAGCAACAGGCTGTCACCAGCTTCAGAGAGGCCATGGTATTCACCAAGAATATCTTTCGCCGCGGTGTTGTCGCGTGTTTGGATCTCGAGCACTGCATCGCGGGTTTTCATTTGTTGCAATTCCTTCAGCGTACCCTGGAACAGCAGCTTGCCATGATTGATGATACCAACGTGGGTGCACATCTTTTCGATCTCATGCAGGATATGACTGGATACGATCACCGTGGTCTTGTGTTCCTGGTTGAGCCTGCGGATCAGTTCACGGGTCTCAATGATGCCATTTGGATCCAGTCCGTTTGTAGGTTCATCCAGGATAAGCAACTCGGGCTGATGCAGTAAAGCGATGGCTATGGACAGTCGCTGTTTCATCCCGAGCGAAAACTGTTTGGCTTTTTTCTTTCCGGTGAGTTGCAGGCCCACGATGCGTAACACCTCCTCTACACGTTCCCGGGTGACCCGGTGAATGCGTCGATATATTTCCAGATTTTCTTTGGCTGACAGATGACCATACAGGGAGGGCTGTTCGATGAGTGAGCCCAGCCTGGCCAGGATCTCAATGCGGTGATTGGCGAAATTTTTTCCGAAAATCTCCAGGGTTCCTTCCTGCTTTTTCAACAAACCGAGAAGTAGCCGCAGCGTCGTTGTCTTACCTGCTCCGTTTGGGCCGAGGAAGCCATAAACGCTGCCCTTGGGAACATGCAGGTTTACGTCCTTTAACGTTTGCACACCGGAGGTGAAAGAAAAATTGAGGGACCTGGTCAGAATGACCGCATTGTCGTTCATGTTATTTAAATTGATCCTTTAAAGTACGGTGCCGGGGTAAATTATTCAATAAGTGAGGGAAAAATCGTTCGGATGAATATTTTGTACCTTGCACGCCGTTTTATAAGACTGTTGATTCTATTCGATGAAGATACGGTTTCACATAAAAAACTCATATGAATAGTGATTTGCGTAGAAAACAGGCGCTCGATTATCACGCGAAAGGCAGACCCGGTAAGATTGAAGTCATTCCCACCAAAGAGGCCAAGACCCAGCGAGATCTTTCTCTTGCATATTCACCGGGAGTAGCTGAGCCCTGTAAGGAGATAGCAGCGAATAAAGAGAACGTTTACAAATACACTGCAAAAGGCAACCTGGTAGCGGTGATCAGCAATGGAACGGCGGTGCTTGGACTGGGCGATATCGGGCCCGAAGCCGGCAAGCCGGTGATGGAAGGCAAAGGCGTACTATTCAAAATTTTTGCCGACATCGATGTATTCGATATCGAGATCAATGAAAAAGATCCCGAGAAATTTGTCCAGATCGTAAAGGCACTCGAACCCACTTTTGGTGGTATTAACCTCGAGGATATCAAAGCCCCGGAATGCTTTTATATAGAAAAGAAACTGAAGGAGGAACTGAATATCCCGGTGATGCATGATGATCAGCACGGGACAGCTATCATTAGCGCTGCAGCCCTTTTAAATGCCCTGGAGATACAAAAGAAAAAGATCGAAAGGGTGAAGTTCGTGGTGAATGGCGCAGGTGCAGCAGCCATGGCCTGTGTACAGCTTTATGTGGCATTCGGTGCAAAGCCGGAAAACTTCCTGATGTTCGACCGGAAGGGGGTGCTGCACAAGGATCGCGGGGACGTGGATGAGATAAAGATAAAATTCTCCAATGCCAAAGGAGAGATGACGCTGGACCAGGCGATGAAGGACGCCGATGTATTCATAGGATTGAGTGCGGGAAATGTTGTGACGGGAGATATGGTGAAATCCATGGCAAAAAATGCCATCGTGTTTGCCATGGCCAACCCTGATCCCGAGATCAGTTGGGAGGACGCCACGGCTGTACGTAAAGACATCATCATGGCGACAGGCCGGAGTGATTATCCAAATCAGGTGAACAATGTTCTGGGCTTCCCCTATATCTTCCGCGGAGCATTGGATGTACGCGCGAGCCAGATCAACGAGGCAATGAAGATGGCCGCCGTAAAGGCACTGGCAGAACTGGCCAAGACACCTGTACCGGATCTTGTGACGAATGCATATAATGAAAAGACGATCACATTCGGCCCCAATTATATCATTCCAAAACCGCTGGATCCGCGACTGCTGGCAACAGTAGCTCCGGCGGTGGCAAAAGCCGCCATGGACAGCGGCGTCGCTCAACACCCGATCCAGGATTGGGATAAATACGTTACGGATCTCAACAAACGTCTTGGCCTCGATAACCAGGTAATGCGCGTTGTGGGCAACAAGGCCCGCCGCGATCCTAAACGTATTGTGTTTGCAGAGGCCGACAATATCAAGATCCTTAAAGCAGCGCAAAGCATTTTCGATGAAGGGATCGGCTATCCCATCCTGCTTGGTGATGAGGAAAGGATCCGGAAGATTGCCACTGATAACGGCATCGAGATCGACGGCCTGCCTATTTTCGATCCGCGGAGCCCGGCGATGGAAGAAAAACGAAACGAGTACTCTGAAATATTTTTCAAAAAAAGAAACCGTCGTGGCTTCAATGCGTACGAAGCAAAGAAAGTCATGCGCGACCGGAACTATTTTGGTTGCATGATGGTGGAATGCGGTGATGCCGATGCGATGATTTCCGGTTTGACCAAAAACTATCCCGATACCATCCGGCCCGCATTGCATACTATCGGTACAGAAGACGGCGTACGGAAGATCGCCGGCATGTATTTGATGCTGACAAAAAAAGGACCATTGTTCCTCGCGGATACAACCGTCAACTTCAACCCGACAGCAGAAGAACTAGCCGAGATCACGCTGCTGGTGGCGAAGGAGGTACGGCATTTCAACATTGTGCCAAGGATTGCCATGCTGAGCTATTCCAACTTCGGCAGCAGCAACTCACCCGAGGCCAGGCTCGTGGCGGATGCCCGCAAACTGGTGAAGGAAAAAATGCCCTCTTTGATCGTTGACGGGGAGATGCAGGCCAATGTGGCGTTCAATAAAGAGTTATTGAAAGAGAATTATCCCTTCTCCGAACTGATCGATAAAGATGTCAATACGCTGGTATTTCCCAACCTGGCAGCAGGCAATATTGCCTACAATATCCTGAAAGAGCTGGGAGATGCTTATGCAGTTGGCCCGGTATTGCTCGGATTGAAAAAACCGGTCCATGTATTGCAGTTAGGAAGCTCAGTAAGGAGCATCGTGGATATGGCACTGATCGCGGTGATGGATGCTCAGATCAAGTGCAAGAACACGCAGACAGAGGAGATCGTAAAGCGGTCAGCCTGGTGGAAGCGGTTTAAGAAAGTGAGCAAGGACCTTTAAGGAGTGCGGAGTGCGGAGTGTGGAGTGCGGAGTGCGGAGAGATTGAGGATCAGGTTGAGTTTTAAGTTTTGACTTTTGACTTTTAAGTTTTCCCATGAAAATTGTACGGAACATCGGTGAATTTTTGTTGATGCTGAAAGGCATGTTTTCCCGACCTGAGAACGGTAAGATGTTCTGGAAGGAATTCATGCGGCAGTGCGTGGACATTGGCATCGGCTCATTGGGCATCGTCGCCATCATTTCCGTATTCATCGGGGCAGTATCCACCTTGCAAACGGCCTACCAGCTTGTATCACCCCTGATTCCTCTGTCCACCATCGCCCAGATCGTGCGTGATACGGTGATCCTCGAGTTTGCTCCTACCCTTACCTGTATCGTGCTGGCCGGCGTGGTGGGCAGCAAGATCGCCAGTGAACTTGGCAATATGCGCGTAAGTGAGCAGATCGATGCGCTGGAGATCATGGGCATCAATACGCAGTCGTACCTTATTTTACCAAAAATACTTGCAGGCCTGCTAATGATACCGCTGCTGATCGCGATCTCCATGGCACTCGGTATCTGGGGCGGCCGGCTGGCGGGATCACTGACAGACATCATCCCCGTTGATGCATTTGATAAAGGCCTGCGGGAATCATTCATACCGTACAATGTATTTTTCGCCCTGATGAAATCATATACTTTCGCTTTCATCATTGCCAGCATCCCCTCTTTCTTTGGATTTTATGTACAGGGAGGCGCTTTGGAGATCGGAAAAGCGAGTACAAAAGCCGTGGTGGTGACGTGTATATTGATTTTGTTCTCGGATTATTTGTTGTCGGCCCTCCTGCTGTAAGGGGAGGTTGAGGCTGAGGTTGAGGTTAAGTTTTGACTTTTGAGTTTTGCATTTTGACTTTTAGATATCGAATTTTCAAATACTCCTGTGATCGAAGTAAGAAACATAAAGAAAACGTTCGGAGACAAAACAGTCATTAATGATGTCAGTTCTGTTATGAAGTCCGGACAGTGCAACCTGATCATCGGATCGAGTGGCAGTGGTAAGACCGTACTCATGAAGTGCATGGTAGGGTTGTTCACTCCCGATGTGGGTGAGATCCTTTATGACGGCCGCGACTTCATCAGCATGACCAAAGAAGAACGGGCCAATGTCCGCAAAGAGATCGGCATGCTTTTCCAGGGGTCGGCGTTGTTCGATAGCCAGACCGTGGAGCAGAATGTAAAATTTCCCCTGGATATGTTCACCAAAAACACTTCTGCAGAAAAGATGCACCGCGTGAATGAGGTGCTGGAGCGGGTGAAACTGGTGGGCGCCAATAAAAAATTTCCCTCTGAACTAAGTGGTGGCATGAAAAAGCGGGTGGCACTGGCCCGCGCGATTGTGCTGAACCCGAAATACCTGTTTTGCGATGAACCGAATTCAGGTCTCGACCCACAGACCTCGCTGATCATCGATAAACTGATCCAGGAGATCACCGAAGAGTACAATATCACCACGGTGATCAATACACACGACATGAACAGCGTAATGGAGATCGGAAACTATATCCTTTATATGTACCAGGGCGATAAGGAATGGGAAGGAACCAACAAGGAGATCATTTTCAGTAAAAATCAGCGGCTGAATGATTTCATCTTTGCTTCCGACTTCCTCCGGGATGCCAAGGAGATGCGGATGCTGGAAGAATCAGGTAAAATCCCGAATGACCGGAATATGGATGACATGCTGAAGTAGGTTGAGGCTGAGGTTGAGGCTGAGGCTGAGGTTGAGGCTGAGGATGAGGCTGAGGCTGAGGTTGAGGC
>JAEZAM010000135.1 GCA_023430465.1 Bacteroidota bacterium
GCACTACTTTGACAGAGTAGGGGTCACTGGTTCGAGTCCAGTACGTTCCACAACAAACTGAAAACTCAAAACTTTCAACTTAAAACTTGAACGTTTTGAGTTTTTAGTTTTAAGTTTTCAGTTTAAATCTACGAGTTGAACAGAAAATGGCTCCCTTATTTTTTGATCCTCGCACTGGCGATTGTGCTGTTTGTACTGCGTCGGTGTAACCAGCCTGTCACAAATACCACGGTTAAAAAATCCTCGGCGAAAACGGTCAACCGGAATCACGGCCTCGACCGGAATACCAGTATGCTGGAATATACACGTCATGCCGATTGCCGCATGGACTGCCGAAAGATCAGCAAACAGGAAGTGGAAGAGATACTGAAAAATGGCGTCATCAATTACCGCAAAAGCAATGTGAAGGCAAAACCCTGCCCCACGTATGCCGTTGAAGGGACATCTTCCGACAACCAGCGGCTACGCGTTGTCTTTGCTCAATGTGATCTCAAGACAAAAGTGGTGACCTGCATCGACCTGGATACGGATTGGGCCTGTGATTGTCCCGGCGATGATCCCGCCGGCAACCCCACCCGTCGACAAAACTGAACCGATGAAAGTTTTGAAGGCTATCTATACCATTTATGCGGTCATCACCTTTGTGGCGTTGATGCTGGTGATCTTTCCTTTTGTTCTTCTCAGCACGCTGTTCGGCCGCATACGCGGGGGCAACATGATTTTCCGGCTCTGCAGTTTCTGGGGCGACTGCTGGTTTCCGCTGATCTTTATTTTTCATAAAAAAATATACGAGGCCCCGCACGACAGGTCACGGCAGTACATCTTTGTTTCAAATCATATTTCCTACCTTGACTCTGCTGTGTTGGTGAAAGCATATCGGCAACCAATCCGTGCACTGGGAAAAATTGAAATGTCGCGCATTCCAATCTTCGGATTCATTTATAGAAATGCTATTGTAACTGTTGATCGCAGCAGTCCGGAACATCGCGCGAAAAGCATTCGCGTACTGAAATCGATCATCAATAAAGGCATTTCCGTGCTGGTATTTCCCGAAGGGACATTCAATACCACCCACCGGCCCCTGAAAGATTTCTATGATGGGGCGTTTCGCCTGGCCATTGAAACACAAACGCCGGTAAAGCCAGTACTTTTTCTCGATACCTATGACCGCATGCCTTATGATAATTTCCTGGGAGCAACGCCCGGGCTCAGTCGTATCGTTTACCTTCCCGAAATACCTGTTGCGGGGCTGAACACTGCCGATACCGCACAATTGAAAGAGACGGTCTTCCGCCAGATGGAGGAACGGTTGAAAGCCTGGCATTGCTCGTGGATAAAACCAGCACCGGATATGGCGGAATAAGTAAATTTGGCATCCCGCATGGATGAGCTTCTTAGTGACAATATTGGCAACACGACCACTCCCGCGCTATTTGCCGAGGTGATCATCCCGCTTGCCCTTCCGCGTACCTATACCTGGAGTGTACCGGGTCATCTTGCTGCCAAAGTCCTGCCCGGTTGCCGGGTGGAGGTCAACCTTGGCAAGAACAAACGCTATGCGGGTATTGTGCTCTCGTTGAGTTCCACTGGTCCCGGGATCTTTGAACCAAAGGATATCCTGAACGTACTGGATGTGGAACCCGTTGTTTTTACTCCGCAACTTCGTCTCTGGCAATGGATGGCCGCTTACTATATGTGTACGGAAGGAGAGGTGATGGCTGCAGCACTACCTGCGCATTTCAAGCTGTCAAGTGAAACTATCCTCGTTTTTAATGAAGAGTACGGAGATGATTTCTCCGCACTGGATCACGACGAATACCTGGTGGGTGAGGCGCTGCTACTCAAGAAACAACTTAAGATCACCGAAGTGCAGGAAATACTCGACTCGGTGCATGTATATCCCGTCATCAACCGGCTGATCCATAAAAAGCTCTGTCACGTATGGGAAGCCCTCAAGCAGACCTATGCCCCACGGAAAGAAACCTACGTGCTGCTGAATCAGCAGTACGATAACGAAGACAATCTCGCTGCCTTGCTGAATGATGATAAGAAACTGCAGCGTGCAGAGAAACAGATGGAACTCTTGCTGGCCTACCTGCACCTGCAGCGTACGATGGGAGAGGTGACCAAATCCGAACTGCTGAAGAAATCCGGCGCGGCAGATGCGCAGTTGAAAGGACTGGTGGAGAAAAAGATATTGTGGACCGAAAAGCGCAACATCGACCGGTTGCAATACCTGCCGCGGGATATCAACATTGATTTTACACTCACAGATGACCAGGCCCGGGCACTTCAGGAGGTTCGCGATTCATTCCAGCAAAAGCCTGTTTGCCTGTTACACGGTGTAACGTCCAGTGGTAAGACACTCATTTATATAAAACTCATTGAAGAGCATATCCGCAAGGGACGGCAGGTGTTGTATATGCTGCCCGAGATTGCCCTCACCTCCCAGATCATCCGGCGATTGCAAAAGCATTTTGGGGGATATATCGGTATCTATCATTCAAAATTTTCACACAACGAGCGGGTGGAGATATGGAATAAGGTGAAGACGGGCGAGTTGAAAGTCATCCTCGGCGCGAGGTCATCCGTGTTCCTTCCTTTCCAGGACCTTTCACTGGTGATAGTGGATGAGGAGCATGATTCTTCGTATAAGCAGCAGGAACCGGCACCACGCTATAACGGCCGGGATGCGGCGATCTATCTCGCTTCACTTTACGAAAACCCTGCCCACACGACAAAAGTGGTGCTGGGCAGCGCTACACCATCGCTGGAGACATACAACAATGCCTTGCGTGGGAAATTCGGTCTTGTGGAATTATTGCAGCGCTATGGCGATGTGAAATTGCCGGAGATCGAGATCATTGACACCAGGCGCATTGAACATAAGGATAAGACCAGGGTCATGTTGTCGCCGGCACTGGTGGAAGGCATCCGGGCGGCGGTGGCAAGAAACAAACAGGTGATCCTCTTTCAGAACAGGCGGGGCTATTCGCCTTACCAGATATGCGGTGTTTGCGGGTGGATACCACAATGTAAATATTGCGATGTATCGCTGACCTTTCACAAATTTTCCAACAAACTCGTCTGTCACTATTGTGGCACCACCTATCCGACTATGCACGTTTGCGCGGCCTGCGGAAGCCATAGTTTTTTACAAAAGAATTTTGGTACCGAGAAGATCGAGGAGATGCTGCAGGATACGTTTCCGGAAATGAAGATCGCGCGGATGGATGTGGATACGGTCCGGGGAAAAAATGCACATGACGCATTGATACAACTGTTCGAACAGCGACGCATCGATGTACTCGTGGGTACGCAGATGGTGGTAAAAGGTCTTGACTTCGATAATGTCGATCTTGTTGGTATTCTTGACGCTGACGGACTGATGCATTTTGCCGACTTCCGCGTCAATGAGCGGGCATTTCAGTTGATGGAGCAGGTGAGCGGGCGCGCAGGTCGCCGTGAAGATACAGGCAAGGTGATCGTACAGACATCCCAGCCCTCACACCCGGTGCTGATGTATGTAAAGCAGCATGATTACCGGAAAATGTTTGACGATGAAATTGCCAAACGAAAGCAATTCTTCTATCCTCCTTTTTCCCGTACCATTTCACTTGCCTTCCGGCATAAGGTCAAGGAGATTGCGCAGCATGCTATTCATACCTATGCAGATGCATTGAGAAATAAATATGGAGAGTTCATGAGCGGACCCGCCGAGCCGGTGGTGAACCGGATCAGGAATCAATACATCATGGAGTTGCTGCTGAAGCTGCCCAAAGATCAGAAACTGATAGCGCGGTGTAAAAA
The DNA here is from genome assembly GCA_023430465.1 of Bacteroidota bacterium. Lineage (GTDB taxonomy): Bacteria > Bacteroidota > Bacteroidia > Chitinophagales > Chitinophagaceae > JAEZAM01. The sequence goes on from JAEZAM010000135.1 coordinate 3,811, forward strand.
GGATCTGCTTGACCAGGTGGCATTGATGCACAACGACCCGAGGTTCAGGAGTGTGGGGGTAGTAGCGGATGTGGATGAGCTGTGAGAGAAGTACGGAGAGTCAGCTTTGCGTCCTTTGCTTACTTTGCGTCTTTGCGTGAAATCTCCGGGACCAGATAACGAAACACACCTTTCTCTTCTTTCAACGAAACCCTGATCATAGCGCGCGCAAGATCCCGGCCCTCGACGCCGCGGTATTTTTTCAGACCTCCGATGAACAACGGCGAAAGAAATTTGAATCCCCACTGAAGCATGCGCTCCATCGGTCGGTTTTCTTTGCGATCACCCAGCAACATGGAAGGCTGCATGATGTGCAGGCTGTCAAAACCCATCGCGGATAACGCATCTTCCAGTTCCCCTTTGAGTTTCAGGTAAAATGTGCTGCTGTTGCTATTGGCACCGACGGAAGTAACGACCACCATTTTCCTGCAACCATTCTCCGCGGCAAGCCGGGCTACCTTTAGCGGGATCTCAAAATCAGCTTGGCGGTAGGCGGCTTTGTCGCCTTTCACGTTTTTTTGGGTAGTGCCCATTGCGCTGAACAGGACATCGGTATCTTCCAGTGCCAGTTTCACCGATTCCGTATCGTTGAAATCGACAAGTTTGATCTCAACCCGGCGATGTGGTTTCTGAATCGGTCTTCTTACTATTAGCCGGATCGTTTCATATTCATTGCCTTTCAGCAGTTCCTCCAGGAGATAGTTTCCGATCATTCCTGTTGCGCCCAGGATGGCTGCATTTTTATGGCTCATGATTTTTACTGTATAATTGCTGAACGAATTCTATGCAAGTTCAGGAAAATTATTCTTTGCAGTCGCTCAACACCTTTGGCCTTCCAGCCACTGCGCGGTATTTCGCTTCATTCAGTTCCGTGTCCCAACTGAATGAAATACTGACTGAGTACTCAACCACGCCGCGCATGATCCTTGGCGGCGGTAGTAATATTCTTTTTACCAGGAATGTTGACCGGCTTGTATTGCGCAACGAGATCCGGGGCATCAGCAAAACAGAAGAGACGGATGAATATGTGCATCTGCAGGTTGGGGCGGGAGAGAACTGGCACCAGTTCGTGATGTACTGCATCGATAATGGATTTGCCGGTGCCGAAAATCTTTCTTTGATCCCCGGGCTGGTAGGTGCTTCACCCATGCAAAACATCGGTGCCTATGGCGTGGAGATCCGTGACATCTTTCACCAGCTAAAAGCCTTTCACCTGGAAGAGCGGGCGAATTATACATTCGGACTCAAAGATTGCGCCTTTGGCTACCGCGAATCTGTTTTCAAAAGAAAATACAAAGAGCAGTTTGCCATAACGCATGTGACCTTCCGGCTTTCGAAGAAGCCGGAGTTCAGGATCGGTTATGGTGCTATCCGCGAGGAACTGGATCGCATGCGCGTGACTGAGCTCAGCATCCGGGCGGTATCGGATGCGGTGATCCGCATCCGGCAGTCGAAGCTGCCGGATCCCGCGAAAGTTGGCAATGCGGGGAGTTTTTTCAAAAACCCGTCCGTGGCGGCAGACAGGTATCAACAGTTAAAGAAATCAAATCCCGGTGTGGTGGGCTATGAAAACGCTGATGGAACGATAAAGCTCGCTGCCGGCTGGCTGATCGAGCAGGCAGGATGGAAGGGCTATCGCCGCGGTGATGCCGGTGTCCATGACCGACAGGCGTTGGTGCTGGTCAATCATGGTCAGGCAACGGGAGAAGAGATCGTTCAACTCAGTGAAGATATCATGGCCTCGGTGCGGGAAAAGTTTGGGGTGGAGCTGGAGAGAGAGGTCAATCTTGTTTAGACTGCTCTTTGACTTTGATTTTTTCACGCAAATCCCGAGGCTTCGGGAGCAAAGGGAGCAAAGGG
>JAEZAM010000001.1 GCA_023430465.1 Bacteroidota bacterium
GCCGTGGTTTATTCAGGAGTTTGGATGATTACAATCGTTCACGCCGGTCGATCTCATTCAGGGCATGGTCAATGTCACGATCCAGCCTTTCCCACTCCGCAGGATCATCGATGGCGTATTCTTTATACAAAAAAAGGAATTGCTCAAACTCCTGCTTTACTTCAGGTATTGATCCGTAAACATTGTGTTTGGCTAAATCATAAGCATTTTCAAGCGAATAGATATTCGATTCTTCAATACCGGAAAATTTCGCCTCAGACTTAAGGGCATACAACTTAATGATGGCCTGCTCGAGAGACATATCCGTTTCCTGATATTGCTTGCACAGCAATCCAAGCAGAGCACGGCCATTGGCCGTAGGTCCGTCAAAATTCAGAAAACGGCTAAACTGGGTGATGATGTCATTAACAGACAGCGAACCGGATAGTGCCAGGTCGATGAAGAAGATATCGGGATGTTCATCCCCGGCCACGATTCCGATAGCCCAATCGATGACCTCATCTTTGGTTAACAACCCGGTGGCCAGTGCGGCGCGGATCAGTTGTAACTGTGGCAATATGTCCTGAGGTTTGAGCGAAGGCATTGACAGTACCCATAAAGATAAATACTTCGCCTCATTCATCAGGCTCAACGCCAGCACTCGAAAATTGGCGTGTTGCAAAACCTGGTTTGCAGGAAAATAATATACATGCAATGCAGGTCAATTCAGGAACGGGAGGGAAATCATATAACACAAACTAAAAATTATGTAACACTGTTCGATTTATGTGGCGCTAGCTTTGAGACCGAAATCAGTTATTATTAAATGCCCGGTGAATGACGATGAGTCGGACATGCCCGATGGATCGTGGTGAACGCTTCCTTCCGTCCAGGGATCTGGCATCTGGCATGTTATTCGCCGCAGCTACTAAAACCAACAACATGAAAAAGTTATTGATGCTTGCTTCTTTCGCACCGGTAATTATACTGACATGCAACAACGACCACTCCTCCGGCTCTGGCCACAGCGACACCACATCGCATGCCACTGAAGGGGCAAACGGTGGACACCACATGCCATCACAGCAACCGGATAGCAGTTCAGCCTCCATGATGGACATGATGAACAAAACGATGGCGGGCATGAAAGCCGTCCCTTCAAGCGGTAGCCCTGACAATGATTTTGCGGCGCTGATGAAAGTCCATCACATGGGTGCGCTGGACATGGCCAGGGCAGAGATCGCTAATGGAACAAGCGCGGAATTGAAGACAATGGCGCAGCAGATGGTCCAGGCGCAGGAGCGGGAGATAGCAGAGCTGAATACGTTTATCTCCGGTCAGCAGACCCGTGAAGGCGGCGATGCATTTTACCGCGAAGCCATGAAGCAAATGGATGAGATGAAAATGGACATGGACCATTCCGGATCGTACGACGCCCAGTTTGCAAAGATGATGATCCCGCATCACCAGGGCGCTATTGACATGTCGAAGGCATATTTGAAAGCAAACGGTAAAGAAGAGAAACTGAAAGCCATGGCAAAGAAAATAATCACTGATCAGGAGAAGGAGATCGGTCAACTGCAAAAGTGGCTCAGCAGTAGTCACCAGAATTGACGAGGCCTTATACCCTGCGCTGGAATTTTCGCAACAAAGTCGCGATGATTAACCTTGAAACTCGGCCATAAATATGTTCCCGATTTAGGCGATCATTTGAACAGGTCCTCCATCCTCACCTCCGAAACAATGCGACCGCTGTAATAAATATTTTGTTTGACTCCATACGTCGTGACCATCGTAGGAAAGATCGCTTTCTTTGTCTTCGTTTGTTCTTTGAATACTTTTATTTTGGTGTCCAGTTCAGCCGCATACTTCTTATCAATAGAAAATTCACCGCTGGCAAATTTCATTTCACACAAATTGATAGTATGATCCGCGCGGTCCAGCAGCAAATCAATCTGCGCACCCGTTTCGCCCTTTTTTGGTGTATATCGCCATCCGGATGCTCCTGTATAAACTCCTGCGATACCCAACGCTGTCTTAATCTGTGGAACATGCTTTTGGCAAATGGCCTCGAAAGCATAGCCGCTCCAACTGTTGTAAGATTGGCCCTCGGCAATTCTCTGCCAGGTCCCGGCGCCGGAAGCTCTGGCGCGATCGATAAATTTCAGGTAGAATAGGGAGTATTCGTCGGTGAGTTTATAGATACTATCCCTTGAGGTTTTTTCGAAAGGAATGTACTGCGTGATAAAACCGGATTGCTCCAGCTCTTCAAACAGGCGTGTTGTCGTTCCACCCGTGGTAAGGCCGCAGGCTTCGATGACTTCCATACGGCTCATCCCTTTTGCTTTCCTGGCGAGTTCCCGCACGATGGCTTCATGGCGACTGGCATCATCGAATAGCGACCGGTAAAGAACGCTGAATTCTGTCTTCAGCATCCCGTTCTTTTCAAAGAAGAGTTTATCGATTACCTGCTGAACACTTTGTCCTTTATCAACTTGCTTGAGGTATTGTGGAATACCACCCATTGCCATATAGAGTTGCAGTATCTGGTAATGGTCGAGTTTTACACCACGCCTGATCAGGTACTCTTCTGATTCTTTCAAGCTGAATGGTAGTAGTTGAATGGTGCGGCTAACCCGGTTATGCAGACCGCCTTTATTGTGCAGGATGTTCTCGATCATCCACGACGCGGCTGACCCGCAGATCACAACTTTTAGTTTCGGTTGCCGGGAGGCCCAGGTATTCCACCAATGACCGAAGGCGCTAAGAAATCCCGATTTGGCGGTATGGATCCACGGAAATTCATCGAATAATACAACGACCGGCTGGCCTTTCAGTCTGGACACGAGGAAATCACTGAGAAACGTGAAGGCCTGTACCCAGCTATTGGGGATCGCAGGTGGTACGACAGACTGCATGGCTTGCTGAAGAGAGCGGCTGAAATTGAATAATTGTTCAGGCATACCCGCTTCATGGATACCCGTGCATTCAAAGACAAGATACTTCTGAAAAAAATTGCGGATGAGGAAGGTTTTGCCTATCCGTCTGCGGCCCAATATTGCGATAAGTTCAGCTTCGTTGGAATGGAGCATTTCTTTCAGAACTTTTTTCTCCGCCTCCCTACCGACAATTGCTTCTGCCATAAGTTATGGACAAGTTTAAATTTATATAATCGTCCACAAATGTACAAATTTTGGTAGTTGTGGACAATTATAGAGAAATATAACCGTCCGTAATTTCTACTATCAGGATGATTCGAACACGAGGGTTCCGGTTCCTCAGGCATTTTCACGCAAATCCTGCTACTTTCTCTCCCCTCCCTCTGCCTCTTTAGCCGCGAGGAGATAAATCAGCGAAGCCGTACCGTCCATCGTGGGTTCATTGGTGCTGTAGTCGCCGTAATCATCATGATACACAGCCAGGTTGCTTTGAAAAGCCGCATATTCATCAGGCTGATAGAGTCTGATGCCGATCAGGTTGTTGTAAATGCTGCCGTATACCGGACCGTCAACAAGTCCTCCGTCGATAGGGAATTTGCCAAGTTGTGTGAACGCTGAATGCGGATCCACCGGCGTATCGCCCCAGGCCGGCAAACCATACACCATCGAAGTGCCCCAGGGATTGCAGCCAAACAGCCAGTCAAAGTTTGCCTGCTCCAGTTCTTCATATTGCCTGTCTCCTGTCAGCTTCTTGTACCAATAACATTGAATGGCAAAGGAAGTGGTGAGGTTGTTACTGCACCAGATGAACGGAACACCGCGGTAGAACGCGTTGCTTTTCGCCTTATTCATGACCGCCTGGATGCCTGTTTTGCAATAGCCAATAGTGGTATCGCGCTGTTTGCCTCTCAGTTGCATGGCAAGTTCGTAATGCCCGAGATTGATGAACGGATACCATTGGTAATGTCTGGCCGTGTCAGCACCGAGCCATGGCGTGACGGGCTCCAGGGCAGCGAACTTCATTGCATTACGTTGTGGTTCGGCCAGGAGCTGATCATCATGTGCAGGGTATTGCTTTTTCAATGCCGGGATATGCGCCGCATATGCGAGTTCCATATCATCGTACCAGTTGTCTTCAGCGTAGATATAAGGGTGGTTTTCACCCAAATCCCGGGACCATGCGCCAACTTTCACGCAAATCCCAAGGGATCGGGACGAAGCTTCGGGAGCAAAGGTTTCCGTTGCAAGACGGGCGTGAGAAAAGATGGTCTGCCGTTTGCACCTCCGCGCCTTTCCTCACGCCACACTACCATCAGCCACCTTGGCTGCTTTGCGTGAAATCCAAACAGAATGATCCATTGCTTGAAATAAAAAAAAAGGCCCCAATTACTTAGAGCCTCTTTTTATGTCGGGAAAATTTTACAACGTTCGAGCTTAATACTCGGAGATTTAGGGACAATAAAGGGGGCTTTAGCACAAAACCGAATGCTATTAGATATTCTTGAATAGCGATTTTAGTCAGCAAATAAATGTCCCTCCATAGAAATCAGTCAGTCTAATGTTAGCGGGCGGGCTTGCCAGTTTATTTAGATAAGAACTCTCTGATAAACCCATCAAAATCTTTTAGCGATTTGTTCTCATAGATTTCAACAAACTGCGCAAACTGGTAATAGCCGTACTTATAAGGGTCTGCCCCCAATTCCTGGTAATGTTCATTAAAGTATCTAATAGGATCTTCTCCTTCGGGAGCTGGATTAGGCAATTTCCTTACCATTTGTTTTGCATATTTATAGCATTGACGAAGTTCTTTTTCCCGATTTACTTTCCTCCAATACAGGATTGATATCGTATTAGCGAAGTATTCATTTAAATATAAATTGCTTTCTTTTTTGTTAGTAGCATTTTGGATTGCATGACCAAGTTCATGTGGCAGATAAAAACCATTGAAGAATAGTCCGAAAATTTTTCTTCCTTTTTTCTCATTGCCACCCAATTTATAGAAGAATTCTTTTTGCTGCGATATTACCTGTTTCCAAATGGGCAAGTTTATCAGGTTAGATTTGGGCGAGTAAAATATCAGAAATGGCTTGGTATTTAATATCGCTTTGGGCTGCGAGTTGAACATCGGTGAGATAGAGTTCAGATGTGTTGAAAAAGCAGCGATTACATAGTTCGCATCCTGCACCAAAGTAGCAGAGTCATTATATAAGCGAAATAATTTCCTTTGGGAATAAGCGCCTAAGCTTGTCAAAAGAATGATAATTAGAAGAAGTTTTTTCATTTTAAGCGAAGTGCTCTTTTAATCTCTCTTAACGTCCTGTGTTGATTACGAGTCTAAAATAAACAAATTGTTAATCAGTTTCATACCTGTGTTTTGCCGAGCTACAATATTAAAAAAGTCCTTTAACTTAACAAGACTTGACATTTTGAAACATCAAAGGCTTTATAGAGCACTTGTCGGGAACACACCCCGCCACAGCGGCGGAACCTGCGACCCCTTTGGGTAGGGGCCATGGTTGTGATTATGCGCTAATAAGATTGCACACTTAAGAGAATCTCATAACGAAACATATTTCCCTGGCACCTTCGCGCGAAACCGAACTGTGCTTCAGCTTTCTTTCACGCAAATCCCGAAGACCATGCGCCAATTTTCACGCAAATCCCGAGGGATCGGGACGAAGCCTCGGGAGCAAAGGTTTCAGTTGCAAAACGGGCGTGAGAAAAGACGCTATGAAGTGTGGAACTTGGCGTCTTTACTCACGCCACACTGCCATTTGTCACCTTAGCCCCTTTGCGTGAAACCCAAACAGAATGATCCATTGCTTGAAATAAAAAAAAGGCCCCAATTACTTAGAGCCTCTTTTTGTTTCGGGAAGACACCCCGCCACGGCGGGGGAAACTGCGACCAAACGACGCAAACCACGGTACAGTATGAGGTACTGAAAGAGAATTTCGGTCATCTCTAGTCACATACCCAACCATCGCTAAAGTCATGCGGGAGAAAGCGGCATAGCCGGACTAATGGTTATTGGCAGAGTGGTTACTTTGGGCTACGGTCTTCAATTAGGGCTTTAAGTTCGATAATCCTTTTCTCAGTCAGTTCGCTTAAGCAACCCATATGAACTGAGGGCTGCATTGACCCTCCCTCATAACTACTTGCAGCAAACGCACAATGTGAATCGCGAAATGCGATCCATGCCCGTTGAGACTTCAGCAACAGTTGCTTATCCTTTGACTTCAGCATGGTTACTAACTTCTTGTACACCTTGTTTAATTCGGCATCTTTAAGCTGATAATTTTTGGCCTCAGCTTCATTGAGTTCAAGCTGCGTTTGTGCTTTTAGATTTCCGACACCGAGACAGATGATAATCAGAATACCAACTCGTAGCATATTAAATAGATTTAAATTTATTTAGATGAGAAATCTCGACCAATCCATCGCACCCGGAAGCCCCTCGCTCTTTTCGCGTTGCAATACCAGCCCACCCATGCTTACCGAAGATCGGGATAACCGGGTCCACCTTCACCCCTTTCCTCACGCCAGACAACCATCAGGCTCCCTGGCTCACGAGGCTTCGTCCCGATCCCTCGGGATTTGCGTGAAACAAAAAAGACCCTAATTACTTAGAGCCTCTTTTGTGTCGGGAAGACAGGATTCGAACCTGCGACCCCCTGGTCCCAAACCAGGTGCGCTACCGGCCTGCGCTACTTCCCGATCTGTGGGGTGCAAATGTAAGTTTAAAGGCGTTTCCCAGCAAAAACTATTGCAACTTTCTTTCACTCCCACCCAAATGCAAAATGCCCCTCGCGGGGCATCTTAACTTTTATTGGCGGTGAGGGCGGGATTCGAACCCGCGGTACAGTTTAACCCGTACGGCAGTTTAGCAAACTACTGATTTCAGCCACTCATCCACCTCACCGTCGGCTGAATATCCCGTTTAAGGGGTGGCAAAAATAATGAGAACCAACAAGAAAACCCAAAAAAATCAGCCTTAAACCAGAAGCCTCCAGCGGGCTCGCTTTTGAATTTTCACTTTTTTGTTTCTTTCATCAGCCCCTTCCTGAACTGCAACGGCGTCACCCCAGCCATCCCCTTGAAAAACTTGATGAAATTCGTCGTGTCATTATACCCGAACCGGTAACTGATCTCCGCCACCGTCTGACTCGTATCAAGCAACATCTTCTTCGCCTCGTCCGTCAACCGCTCCTCCATTACATCACAGGGCGATTTCCCGAGCGTTAAACGGATCGTATTCGTCAGGTGCCTGGGGGCAATGAACAACTTCTCCGCAAACATCCGCGTGCTCGCCCGCTTCTCGATCCGCTGGCTCAACAGATCCGTGATGTGCTCCTCCGTCAGCCGGAGGAAATCCCTGGTGATCTCCTCACTCCGGCTTGCTATCTTTTGCGGCAATATGTCCTGGGTAGTTCCCGCCATATTTTTCATCAAAGATAAATCCCTCCTGAAACTTCGATGCGCTGTCCATTCACCCAGCCGGCCGCATCACTGCAAAGAAATGCGACCACCGGACCAATATCAGCCGGCAAACCGACCCTGCCAAGGGCTGTCTGCGACGCGATCATCCTGTTCATCTCCGCATTGTCCCTTACCACTCCCCCGCCAAAATCCGTTTCAATAGCACCCGGTGCCACCACATTCACCCGGATCCCGCGGGCACCCAACTCCTTCGCCTGGTATCGGGTCAACGTCTCGATCGCCCCCTTCATGGCGGCATAAGCAGAATAACCAGGGAGACTGAACCTTGCCAGGCCCGTTGATACATTCACAATCCCGCCTCCATCCGCCAGGACAGGCAATAATGTTTGCGTAAGAAAATAGGCGCTTTTCAGATGGATATTTACCAGCTGGTCAAACTGCTCCATACTCGTCTGCTCGAACGGTGCGTGGATACCTATCCCGGCATTATTGACGAGAAAATCAAAATCCTCCCGCTGGAATATTTCTTTCAGTGCCTGTTTAAGATTGCCGGCAAATGTGCCGTATCCCTGTGCTTTTTCCACATCTAACTGCAAGACGTGAGCCTTACGACCGAGGGCCTCGATCTCCCTCACTACTTCTTCAGCCTGATCCTGGCGGCTATGGTATGTAATGACGATGTCCAATCCCGCTGATGCCAGGCTCAACGCCATGTTACGGCCAAGCCCGCGGCTACCACCCGTGACAAGCGCGATCTTATTGTTTTTTTCCATGATTGTTTTTTTACAAAGCTAAAGCCGGGGTGGAGGGAAAAAGTAATGCAGAGTTCAGAATTATGGTGGGGCTGAGAGTGCTGCACGGTTTCACGCACAGTAGCAAAGGGAGCAAAGACGCAAAAGGTTGAGGTTGAGATTTAATGTGCTTTCAGATTATCAGCCGCATCCGTCACCGTTTTTTCTACTCTCGCCTGTCGCGTCCCGGGGCGCTTCGCACTCATGATCCATGTCAGTATCAACTTTCTTGCTGAAGGGGAAAATGCATGAAAATTTGCTGCTGCCTTTTTATTTTTTTTTAATAGTGCGGCGAGGTCAGGCGGTATCTCCATATTCTCCACTCCCTCCATGGCAGTCCAGGTACCGGTCCGTTTTGCCAGGTCGACCATCGCCTGGCCCGCGGGCCGCATCAACCCGGCGTCCGTTAGTTTTTTCACACGCTCCCGGTTTATCCTGCTCCAATTACTTTTCGGCTTGCGCTTACTAAAAAATTGCAAACGGCTGTCTTCATCACGCCTGATCACCTTACTATCTATCCATCCAAAGCATAATCCCTCTTCCACCGCTGCGGGATTGTCGAGCACAAACTCAGGATGCCCTTTTTTGTACAATACAAGCCAGGCATTGTCAAGCTTTGCATGATTTCTTTCAAGCCAACTGCGCCACTGGGCACGGCTTTTAGGGTTGACTACGATTACACCGTCTCGTTTTTCCATACTGATCTGCTGATCCATAAAATTAATCAACTCATACGCAATTCGGTGAACGGTTTCACACGATCGGGGATGATAATGTTGGCGTACAAAATGCAGCTTCGCAAAAATGAAACAAATGAAAAGAGGGCTGATATTGGCATTTTGCGGTGTTTATTTTGCTAAGCACACAAAACATCCTGGCGCAGCCGGACAACCAGGAAGAAGTGAACAAAGAGCTCGTGAGAAAAATGAATGGCCTTTTCAACGAGGGAAAATCTGCCGAGGCAACAGCCTATTACAGTGACAGCCTGGCAAGAGGCGGTAACATAAATGGTAAACCGGCCTTCCTGGCGTTCCAGGAAGATATCTCCCGAACGTTTCCCGATGTCCGGACAACCATCCTCGAATTATGGGCCGACCAGGATTGGGTAATTGCAAAATGTTCTTTCAGCGGCACGCACATAGGCACAGCAACCTTACCGCACCACGGGCAGGTACTGGTTGGACTCGCGCCTACTGGCAAACGATTCTCTGTGACGCATATCCGGATGTATAAGATACGGGATGGGAAGATCGTTGCGCGGCAGGCGGTTCGCGACGACCTCGGTATGCTGCAGCAATTAGGTATCATAAGGTAGTTTGGGAAGTGGCGGACCCTGCTGCATGGTTTCACGTAAAGTAACCGGGGGAGCAAAGGCGCAAGAGAAAGTGCGGAGTGCGGAGTGTGGAGTGCGGAGTCACGCAAAGTCACAAGTCGTTCTCCTTCTCGTTCTACGCCACACCACCCTCCTCACACTCCGCACTCCACCCCCACTCTCTCCTCTATTTGGTTTTTACAGATTAATGTATAAGTTTGTCCCGTCTTACATCCGGTGCAGCCGCACATTTTTGCTCTGTTATTAGCCTTTGCAATGTTCAGGGTCGCTCATGACCACGACCTATTCCGTTATCAGTCTCTTGTCCGATTTGTTAGTAGTAATGCCTCTTTTGACTTAACTATTAAATTCAAAGCGATGAGAAGTTCAGAATTTATTTTGCTGGATGAGCAGAAAATGAAAACCGCCGTTATCACCCAGGGCGTTTTTATTGCGAAAAGAGAGCTTGGAGATCACAAGGTCTTCCTCTTTCAGATGGACAATTTTTATGTAGAAACTTATTGCAACGTTCAAAGCAAACACATCGATGAGTTCCGCGTGTTTTATTACACCACAGCTCTTCAACCTTATATCGATGATATTTCATTGGGGGACATGCTGAATTAGTCAGGTGTGCTGGTAAATGGATTAACTGTTCCTTGAGTATGACCGGGTGTTGCCCGGCTCTATTGCTGCACGCGACGGATCTTGAAGTTTCCGTTATCTGCTACATAGAACCGGCGCATCTGGCCCGGAATGTCAGCTACCGCGACACCCTCAGGTAATTTGAAACGCGCCTGCGATAAGGGCCCATCGGTATTTCCCGACAACGGTTGTCCCAACAGGTCGACAGCAGTGGCCTGGCCATTGAATATCCGTTTGATCCGGTTAAGGCCTTTGCACACCACGTACAGGTTGCCTTCATCATCAGCCGTAATGCAGGTTGGCTGCGCCCCTTCGCCCAGGTTGGTGATCCATGTTGTTGTTTCACCTCCCGGCGTGATCCGCCGTATCTTATTTCCCAATTTCTCCGTTACAAAAATATCCCCGTTCTCAAGCAGACAGATACCTGCGGGTGATGGTATACCGGCATTGCCACCTGTACCATCTGTGCTGACCGTGGTACCATTTCCTGCTACGTCTGATACGGTGCTGCTCCAGAGGTTCACCTTCCTCACGCGGTGATTCCCAAGGTCAGCCACGAACAGTTCGGTGCCATCCTTATTTATTGCAATGCCACATGGTTGATTAAAACGAGCCGTTGATGCATCGCCATTCACATACCCCATCGTGCCATCCCCCGCAACGGTTGTCACGATACCATTGAGATCTATCTTTCGGATGCAATGGTTACCCTGGTCTGATACATAGATATTTCCCATACCATCCACCGTTGTTGCTATCGGGAACCTGAACCGCGCCACGTTAGTACTGCCATCAGCCAGGCCGGCAATACCACTGCCTGCAAAGTTGCTGACCACACCCTGCTGATCTATGCGGCGAATACGGTGCACATCACATACATACAGGCTGCCCTGCTGATCAGACATAATCGAGACCGGATTGGCGAAGGATGCCAGATTCCCCGCGCCATTGTCAGTTCCCTGGATGCCGGTACCTGCAAATGTGCTGACCTCCCAGGCAATGAACTCAAAAGAATTTGACCGTGTAGCTGATCGCTGCCCAACCGTGATGGTGACATCATGAAGACCTGCTGATAGCGTGTTAGGAATCTCGGCCACCACCTGTACAGGGGTGACGGACCGCACGGTTGCTGCATTGTCGCCGATCCTGACCAGAACGCTGGCGATATCGTTTCCAAAGCCTGACCCTGTGATGGTAATAATGCCTGCGTCACCCAGGGACGGAGACACCGAGGCTATGACAACGCTTTGCACTCCCGAAACGGGAACCTGCTGACCGTTGTCTTTCTTTTTGCAGGCACACCAAATTGACAGCAAAAGGATCAGGTAAAGAGTTCTCATCTTCTCCATTTGGGCGCCAAATTAGCGCCTGCCGCGCGTCCCGATGCCACAAGGAGGATGGAATGGCGTATTTACCGTCTCAAATGATTGGAACCGCAAATCATGCTGCTGACTACACCTGGAATATCTGTATCCTGTTACCACATGTATCATCAAATACAGCGATCGTTGCGCCGCCCATAGCGGTGGGTGCCATGGTAAAATTTACACCTGCATCAGCCAGTCTCCTGTGCTCCGCTTCAATGTCATCAACCTGGAAGGCAGCAACGGGAATTCCTGCCTGGTACAAGGCAGCCTGGTATACTTTTGCCGGCTCAAATGCCAGCGGCTCGAGCACCACCTCCGGGCCATCCTGTTCTGTTGGTGACACAACAGTAAGCCAGCGATGCTCACCCATCGGGATCTCGGTCTTTTTTACAAAACCCAGTTTATCCGTATAAAATTGCAAAGCCCGATCCTGATCCTGTACCGTAATGCTGAGAAGTTTAACGCGCATAATATTGAAATTGTAGCGGCAAGCTAATCGATGATGACTGAAGAGACTATTTCAAAATTGCTATTTATGAAATAAAGGCGGCAGGGACTTCGCTGAGCCCTGCCGCTTTGTATAACGTGAAGGAATATGTGATGTCATCCTGCGAAAAAGGCTGCTGAAACTGGCCACGCTGCTGAACCCGCAGCTATAGCAGACATCCGTTACCGGCATGCCCTGGTCCAGCATCTGTCTGGCCTGGCGTACACGCACACTGCGCAGATACTGGTACGGCGTGACGCCATAATAATTCCGGAAACTCCGGATGAAGTGAAACAGCGAAAGGCCTGCAGTTGTTGCTATTTGTTTCAATTGAATGTCTTCACCATAATGATCATCCATCAGTTGTTTCGCCAGCCGTAACCGGGCCTCGAGCTCTTCATGTATAGCCCGTTCCCGTCGCAGCCGGTGTAACTCCTGTTCGAAATAAGTCATTTGCTTACTCATCCATGAATTGAAATGCTTCGACAATTTATAGTTTTATCTTGATGCCGCCATTGAATATAAACCCTTCCGTATGGGTCCATATTTCATCGAACTGCGGATCAAGATGATCTCCGCTGACCACGGGTTTGAAACGGCTCTGCCTGGTGTCCGTAAAATTTTCAAAATTTATATATACCGAAAACCAACTGAATATCTTTTCCGCCATAAACCCAAGTTCCTTGAAAGGCCGGGTACGAAGACCATTGCTCAGTAACTGCTTACCCGTAAAATAGCCTTCCAGCCCAAGTTTCACCACGCCCTCTTTTTCATAAATAAGTGCGGTATTCAGTTTATGCGCGGGCACAAGCGGAAGAAATGGCTTTCCGGGTATTGAGTGAGACCTTGCATCGGTATACGTATAGCCGAGAAAGAGTTTCAGGTGCTTCCGATAAATAAACCGCGCATTGGTTTCAAACCCTGCACTCACCAATGGCTTTTCTCCATTGAAAAATGAAACACCGATACCACTCCCTGTCAACAGCAATGGCTTTTGGATCGTGGTCAGGAAAAACATCTGGTTCACTGTAAACTGTACATCCATCCCCAGCATGCCGCGATAGTTGAGATCGGCCGTGCCACCATAACTCCTCTCCGGCTCCACACCTGTTAGTGGCATAAGACCCCGATATTGGAACACTTCTGTTCTTTCCGTAAAAAGAGAAGGTGCCTTGTACCCGATCCCACCTCCTATGCGTGAGGTCAATGAGGGAGTAATGGTAAACAAGGCCGAGATCCTCGGCAAAACGAAGAAGTGGTCGTCTGTATACCCTGGATTCGAATACCGCAGGTGATCGAGGCGCAGACCGGTCTCTATTTCTACCGAACGCGCTGCCCGGAAAGTATACTGCGCATATGCCCCGGTGGTTACATTCTTTTCATTCCTGGCTACGATCAGGGCATCCGTAAAATTATTGTACATAACATTGATGCCGGTGACGAGCGCACTCGTCTCCCTGTTTGCAACAAACGAAGCATCGGTGTACGCGGTGATATCCTTTCCTTTGAACACATACCCCGGCAGTTCGATGGTCCGATCGAACCGGCTGAGGCTTTGCTTCAAAACAAGCTTCTTGCCATCTGCAAGATCACGGTTGATTTCCAGCGTGCTGATGTTGCGGCGGGTGTCATTCAATTCCACATATTGATGACTGGCATCAGGCTTTCCCCTGATCACAAAAATGTCACCTCCTTTGCGGTCTGCCGATGTGTAGCTGTTCCCGATCGAAATGGTGGTTCGTTCATCCGGGTAAAAGAACAACCGGGGATGCAGCGTATAGTCGCTGGTCTTTGGCAATTCAGTGAAGTCATCTTTGTCGACATCGTATGCCTTCTGCCGATTGTACATGGCAAGCATCGTAAAGCCGATCTTTTTAGTTCGCATCGCGGTGAAGCCGCCGATGTTTGCCTGGCCGATGTTTGAATAGTTCACTATGAAATTGTGAACGGGCTTATCACCGGGAGTCTTTGAAACAAAATTTATCACACCGGCTATCGAACCTGCACCATAAAGTGTAGAGGCCGGACCTTTGATGATCTCTACCTGCTGCAGATCGAGCGGCGGAATCTCGAGTACACTCAGTCCGCCGGAGAAATTTCCGAAGTTGGGAAAGCCATCTTTCAGCAGTTGAGTATACCGGCCATCAAGACCCTGTATGCGTATCGCCGCGTTCGCAGAAGTCGCTGAAGTTTGCTGCACCTGTATGCCCGTACTTTCATGGAGCAGCATGGCTACATTGCCGGGACGCATATTGTTCTTTTCATCGATCTCCTCTTCTTCTATCATTTCTACGCGCGCCGGCTCGTTGGCTATGCTTCTGCTGATACGGGTGGAACGGACGATTACCTCTTCCATCTCCTCCTCTTCCCGCTCAAGGTAAATGACAAGCGAATCTTCCTTGCCACTGTAATCATAATCGACTATCTGATCTTCGAATCCGATGGCCCTGACGACAAGTTTGTACGTACCGTTTCCGGGGAAAATGATGCTCGCCCGGCCACTGGCATCGGTAACATAATTAAGGCCGGAACCTCTTACCCTGATTGCTGATTGCACAATGGAAGAATCGGACTGGTCTTTTGTATTAACGTGTATGGGTGGCTGTGCCATTGCCTGGAGAGTACCCAGCAACAGGCTCAGCATTATTAATAAACGCATAATGTTTTGAAATTAGTGAATGGAAAAATTAGTGGTCATCAACTCCATTCACGCGGAGGTTGCCAGGGCAGGCAGGTATATTGAACGGATATCATTTCGCAAAAATGCTCATGATGTTCCGCGCGGTTAACCGGCAAGGGACCGAGCTCCGGTACTGATATAGCTTTAATAAATCCCGGGCAGGTGGAGCAGGCAAAAAATGGAGAACATAGCCCTTCATCTTCATGCGAGGATTGTTCGGTCGCTGAGACCTGGTCCGCGCAACATTCATCCACAGAGCAGCAGGGGATCACCATGCCACTCGTGGTAATGAACAGGAATATTATCGCAATAAGCCGCAGCAAGTCAGGCAGGGATTTTTATTTCGGGTATATGGTCACCGACAATGAGTCTTCCAACGGTTTTTTCTTGTATCTCGTCAACGGATACACCGGGCGCTCTTTCCAGCAGCCGGAATCCCTCTTCCGTCACATCAAGAACAGCAAGATCGCTCACAATTTTCTTCACGCAGCGAATACCGGTCAATGGCAGTGAACATTTATCGAGCAATTTTGATTCACCTTTTGGATTGGTGTGCATCATCGCAACAATGATGTTGCGGGCACTCGCTACCAGGTCCATCGCACCACCCATGCCTTTCACCATTTTACCGGGTATTTTCCAGTTGGCGATATCACCCTGATCACTGACTTCCATTGCACCGAGTACGGTGAGATCTACCTTCCCCGCGCGGATCATGCCGAAGCTCATGGCAGAATCGAAAAACGCTGATCCGGGAAGCGTTGTAATGGTTTGTTTGCCTGCATTAATGAGGTCAGCATCTTCTTTTCCCGCCTCGGGAAACGGGCCCATTCCGAGCAGACCATTTTCACTTTGCAATACCACGTTCACACCAGCGGGAATGTAATTGGCCACCAGTGTGGGAATGCCGATACCGAGGTTAACGTAAAACCCGTCGCGAAGTTCCTGTGCGATACGCCAGGCTATCTGTTCTTTTGTTAATGCCATTGAACTGGATTTACGATAAATTATTTATTACGCACGGTGCGTTGCTCTATTCGTTTTTCATAATTCTCTCCCTGGAATATACGGTGCACGTAAATACCCGGTGTATGGATATGATCCGGGTCGAGTGTACCTGCCGGGACAAGCTCTTCCACTTCTGCAATGGTGATTTTGCCCGCCATCGCCATCATTGGATTGAAGTTCCTGGCGGTAGCGTGATAGACAAGATTGCCCTGCTCATCCCCTTTCCAGGCTTTCACCAGCGCAAAGTCTGCATCAAACGCCGTTTCGAGGAGGTATTCTTTTCCATTGAAAGTACGCGTCTCTTTGCCGGTGGCCACTTCGGTGCCGACGCCTGCCGGTGTAAAGATGGCCGGCATTCCATAGCCCGCCGCCATGCAGCGGGTGGCCAGGGTACCCTGCGGGATCAGCTCCACCTCCAGTTCACCGCTCAGCAATTGCCGCTCGAATTCTGCATTTTCACCGACATACGACGAGATCATCTTACGCACCTGCTTTTGCTGCAGCATTAGTCCTATACCGAAATCATCCACCCCCGCGTTATTGGAGATGCACGTCAGTTCCTTCACGCCTTTTTTCACCAGCGCTGTGATACAGTTTTCCGGTATACCACACAGCCCAAAGCCACCCAGCATCAGCACGGCACCGTTCTGTATGTCCTGGATAGCTGCATCTGCGTTTGCTACAACTTTATTTATCATGGATTGTGGTTGTTATTTGCCTTCAATTGGTTGTATCAGTGTTTTCCGGATCGAATCAGTGATTCTCATTCCACGTGATTTCCGGCGTTCTGCCTGGCCGGTTGTATCTGCCGGTGTCTCTATTACCACAGGAGGCTGCTTCGCCAGTGAATCGAGTACACGTTTCATCAGCACGGGATGCTCGCGGTAATACTTGTAACTGGTCTCGAACTGTTGCCTGGTGATCTTATGAAGTTCAAAGATGCGCTGGTTGAACCTGAAATTCTCTGATGCAGCCAACGACGTATCGCGGTTAATGACAAAAGCATTCAGGTATTGTCCCGAACGAATGAGATCCCAATAAACTGCACGGAAAGCCGGTTCAGGTAATACATCCTTTGGCAGTTCGTCTTTTGATTTGCACGATGCCAGGACAAGCAGGCCAATGATCAATGCTGATAATTTCATCGCAATTCTTTATAGGCTGCTGTATTGGCAATGTCCAGTTTGGTAAGTATCTCCCTTGCTCTTGTCTTTACATCACTATTGGCCTTGCTGAACACCTTGACCATTTCACCGCTTTTTCCCTGGAAAAAGAATTGCATGATCATCGAGTTGGGATTCTCGGCATTGACGGTATTCAGGAAGTTGAGCGCATTCAATACACCGGTTCTTGCTTCGTCCTCGTTTTCAATCAATACATCCATGCCTGTGCGATAATAAGAATACAAGGCATCATGCATGAGAGCAAAACGGTTATTGTTCAGGTTTTCCGCGAGCCAGTAGCGGTTGCGAAGGCCCTCGAACGCTTTCCAGCCGCTTATGTCCCGGCTTTCCGGTGCATTGTTCACGATATTCCAGGCCTTTTGAAAATAAGGTGCACCGCCACGCAGGGAAAATGAGCCGTAGTCAAGTCCCAGGATGATGTTCACGTAATAAGCGAGAATGGCGGGCAGATTTGCTGCTGAAGGATCATTGCCCTGTACCCGGTTTTCGTTGAATTCTATTGGTTGAAATTCCTGGTAGCGAAAGGTGACTTCATCATCGATGAAGTTAATCAGTGGAGAATCGTATGTTGTGTTGTAGACAGGTCGTGCGGCCTGAACGGTGAGTTTGGCTTTATACATGTTGTTGCCAAGTTCCTGGTCTACATTCAATAAAAAATTACACTGGATCTTTTCATTGGGCTGAAAGACATCGTTCGTCCATTTCCGGGCATTGAGGAAATTGGTCAGCGTGGTCTGGAGTGTCTGGAAAATACTTTTGTTGACCTGGGTACTGATCTTGGCGGAGAGGACCGTGAGCCGGGCCTGGATCTCCTGTGCTTCGGCTTGCCCGGTGAGCAGCAGACTGATCATTACAAACAGGAATATCTTACGCATAGTACGAACTGATTATAGTATTCACAATATCCGACGCCACGGCATCTTTTGATTTCGTTTCAAACCTGACCGGATCCTGGCCATTCCTGAATATGGTAACGCGGTTGGTATCTGTACCGAAACCGGCTCCCTGATCGTTGAGCGAATTCAGGATGATCATGTCTGCATTTTTCTTTTGCAGTTTTTCCAGGGCATGTGCCTCTTCATTATTTGTTTCCAGTGCAAATCCAACGAGTACCTGTCCGGATTTCTTACGGCCACCCAGCGTTTTAAGAATGTCGGTGGTGGCAACAAGGTCCATCTGCAATGTACCGTCCTTCTTCTTTATCTTTTTCTCTGCAACCGTGGCAGGCCGATAGTCTGCCACAGCCGCTGCCATGACGGCGAGGTCGGTATCGTCAAATCTGCTGCTGCATGCCTGGTACATCTCCTCCGCACTGGTCACATGCACTACCTCAACATCCGCCGGCAAGGCCTGTTGCGTAGGGCCAAGCACGAGGGTTACATCTGCGCCGCGATCGCGGAGTACTTTGGCAATAGCGATACCCATTTTACCGGAAGAATGGTTGCCAATAAAACGAACCGGATCGAGGGCTTCGTATGTAGGACCTGCAGTCACAAGCGCTTTTTTGCCCTTGAGCTCAGTGGCCTGGTGGAAATGCTGTACGAGGCAGGAAACGATGGCTTCAGGTTCGGCCATTCTGCCATCCCCTGTAAGACCGCTCGCCAGTTCGCCGTAACCAACAGGTATCACGCGGTTTCCAAACCGGGTTATTGTTTCAAGGTTTGCCCTGGTTGCGGGATGATGCCACATGTCTTCATCCATCGCCGGAGCCACCAGTACCGGGCAGGTGGCAGAGAGATAAGTGGCCAATAGCAGGTTATCTGCCTGGCCGGTTGCCATCTTCGATAGTGTATTGCAACTTAATGGTGCGATGACCATGACATCTGCCCATCTCCCGAGCATTACGTGATTGCTCCAGCTCTGTTCGTCAAATAGATCGATCAATACAGGGTGCTGACTGAGCGTAGAAAGAGTGAGGGGGGAAACGAAATCGGCGGCGGCGGGAGTCATTATGATCTTTACCTCGGCACCCTCTTTTACGAGAAGACGAAGCAGGTAGATTGCCTTATACGCTGCAATGCTGCCAGTGATACCGAGTAAGATTTTACGCCCTTTCAGCATATCGGTCAAAAATACCATTTAGTTATAAACTATAAAAGCGATCCCGGTATTCAGGATCGCTTTTGCAAAAGGTTATGTGCAGATCAATCAAAAAGCTGATCGTCGCCTTTACGGAAGTAGACTTTCTCTTCCATGAATTCCTGTGTGGCGAGCAAGGCCGGGTTAGGCATACGCTCATAGGCACGGGATATTTCGATCTGTTCTTTGTTTTCGTGTATCTCTTCCAGGCTGTCGGTATGGCTGGCGAATTCATCGAGCTTGTTATGCAGCTCTTCTTTCAGCGAGATATTGATCTGGTTCGCTCTTTTTGCAACAATAGCGATGGATTCATAGAGATTACCGGTCTTGCGACGGATATCATCCAGACTCTTCGTTTCGACATTGTTAGCGATACCAGCACTAAGCTGACGTCTTAACTTGCTCATTTTTCAGATTTTTTATATTGGTTTGAGATAAATTCCTGTAATTCATCGCTTCTTCCTTAAACTTGCTTTCGGGGAAACGATCGGCAAACTCTTCACATTCTTCGATCACCTCGGCATAACGGTCCGCCTTCTTCTCCTCGATGCTCATCTCTGCAAAGTTATAATAAGATTTGATGATCATTAATTTGTATTCATCCGCTCTCAGCGACTCAGGAAATGAGTTCAGCAATGAAGAAAAGGCTACCCCTGCCGCACGGTACTGCCCCATATCATAATAGAGCTTGGCGCTTTTGTAATCCTTTGTCTCCAGTTTGGTCCGGAGCTGATCAATGATGGCTGCCGCCTCTTTGTTCCTTTCGGAGCCCGGGTGGGTATTGATGAATACCTGCATCAGCCCGATCGTCTTGATCGTATTGGTCTGGTCGAGTTCGGCCTTTGGTGATTGCTTGAAATAGGTGTAGGCCCGCATGTAATCCACTTCCTCTGCCTTGGGGCTGTTGGGGAATATCTCCAGGAAGGTCTTGAACAGGTTCTCTGCGTTCATGTAATCCGCCTGGTTATAGGCGCAGTACGCATATTTGTAATAGATATCCTGGAATTCGGGCCTGGTCTTGTAGTAAGGCATCACATCCTCAAACAGGATTTGCGCTTTGTTATATTTTTTCTGCACATAGTACTTCTCAGCCATCCGGAGCTTGTATTCCGGATCGGGGCTTTTCAGGACTTTGTTGATACCCTTGCTGCAACTGCCGAGGAGTATCATCAATAAAATAACGGGTATAAAGCGCATAAAGGAGGGCAAAGTTAAGCGTTAAGCGGCAAATCTTCGCTAAAAACTCGTTTTTGCCAAATGGTTGGTAGTTAAGGAATTGATAATTAATAAAAAAGCCCTTCCGCAGACGCGGAAGGGCTATATCAGCAAAAAGTAAAGTGACGAATTATTTCTTACGCAGGTTTGGATGCGGAGGAGCTACCGTATTTGGTCCTTCCTCGTTCGCACTTGCTGCGCGCAGATCAACTGTGTTACAGTCACCACCTTCCTGGCCGTAGTTGAAGATAAAGCGGTCAGCGCTCAGACCTTCTTTTTCCACCAGGTGAGTGATTACTTTATTCACGTGATCCCAGCTAAGCTGCTGTTCTTTCTTGCTGGAAGAGCAATAGCCAACTACCACAACTTTACATTCTGGGTTGTTACGCATTCTTGAAGCAACTGTAGCGAGTACTGCTTTGTTATCATCGCTCAGGTTGTTGGAACCTGCTCTGAATGATACGCTTGGCAGTTGACCCAGTGCATTTGCACAGGCGTTGTCGCTAGAATCTTTACCATAACCGCACTCAGGGCCAGGGCAAGGGCATTTACCTACACCATCCGCATCAACAGGCTGGCAGCTTGTTGGAGTGATGAGTTCTTTGTCTTTGTAGTCAGGTACACCATCACCGTCTGTATCGCGGCTTACACCATGAGAGTCAACAGGAGCACCTGCAGGTGTTTGTTCCTGGTCGAACTGATCAGTTACACCATCGCCGTCGCTATCAGGCAGAACTGGCTTTGGAAGTCTCATCAGGCGTGGGTTGCGGATTTCGCTGTAAGCGTAATCCAGCGGGTTGAGCCACCACAGTGGTTCAACTGATTTCGCGCCGAGGTTGATATTAAGACCAAGAGAGAGATAGTTGTAAGAATCGAAATCGCTGGTCAGAGCAGCATCACCCTGCGGGTGTTCCTGCCATTGCTGACCATCCAGCAGATCGTCTTTGATTACGGTCAGGCGATCTTCGAGGGCGATGTTGATTCTGTTGCTGAGTTTGAATGCAACACCGAGACCAACAGTTCCTGCAGGCTTGAAGGTGTCACCAAACAATTTCGGACGGCGATCGCCCTGATTTTGTGCAGCAGACTCGTAGCTGTCATCCAGGAGGTCCTTGATAGCTTTACGAGTGTCCTTTCTGTCTTTGTAAGCTCCCTGGGGAATGCTGGCAAAGTTGTAAGGATTTCCGCCTGCATCCAGTGCGTTCACTTTTGTATCGTAGATCGATGCACCAACACCGGCGAGAGCGTAGAACGCAACACCAGTTTTGGATTTATGGAACCGGATGTTGTTCAGGGTGAAAACACCTTGAAGGGTCAGGTCCTGCACCTTTGTTTTGTAGTTGTAGAAAACGAAGTCTGCGTTTGGTGTGTAACCAGCCGCAACCCATGGATCGTTTTTACCATAGTTTTCGTTGTACCTGTAGCTCAGGCCTTTACCGATACCGTACATGTACTCAAGACGGAGAGAGAAGATGTAACCGAAAGCTTTGCGGACGTGAACGCCGAAGCCTGGAGTCGGGAATACCGCAGGAACGTCACCGCTAACAGTGAAAGCGCCGCCTTTGATACCGATTTCCCACTGGTTACGCGGTTTCGCAGGGAAGTTATAGGTTCCGTTTAAAAATTCTGTATGCTGAGCCATTCTGTTGGCCGGAACAACAGAAGAATCTGAAGCACTATAGCTGCCACCGGTGGTCACCTGGGCGGAGCTATACAATGCCAAAAGGCAGAAAAAAACTGCCAGAAGAGTGTACTTTTTGCTTACCATAACTAAGGATTAAGATTGACTAAAAACAATGTCCTAATAAAACGCAAAAATAGGTGTTGCTAATTAAATACCAAATTTTTGCAAAATTTATTTAAAGCTTTCTATATTCTCTCTCAACTACTTAGTGCAAAAAAATGGGGATTTTCCGCCACACTTACCCATTAAATTTTTGTGCCGTAAATTGCCCATTTATTATGAATCTTCCCTCCGGATTAATCGAGAATGAACTCAGGATTTTTGAAACGCGTTTCAGAGATGCCGTTAAAAGCCAGACCCCCCTTCTTGACCGGATAATGCGCTACATCGTAAAGCGGAAGGGCAAACAGATACGCCCGATGTTCGTGCTTCTCTCCGCCAAATTGTGCGGGGAGGTTCAGGAACCCGCCTACCGGGCGGCCTCCCTGGTAGAACTTCTCCACACCGCCACCCTCGTCCACGATGATGTGGTGGATGACTCCATGGAAAGACGGGGATTTTTTTCCGTGTATGCCCTTTGGAAGAATAAAGTTTCCGTACTGGTCGGCGACTACCTCCTGGCGAAAGGGCTGCTCCTTTCCCTGGATAACAATGATCATAAGATCCTTCATATCCTCTCCGATGCCGTGAGAAAGATGAGTGAAGGTGAATTGCTGCAACTGGAAAAAGCCCGATCCCTGAACCTCAGCGAAGACATTTATTTTGATATCATTCGCAACAAGACTGCATCTCTCCTGGCCTCTGCCTGCGCTGCCGGCGCCTGGTCCACCAGTAAAGACGAGGCGACGGCCGAAAAAATGCGGCTTTTTGGTGAAAAAACCGGCATCGCTTTCCAGATTAAAGATGACCTTTTCGATTATTCCAATGAGAACGTGGGCAAGCCAACGGGAAACGATATCAAGGAAAAAAAACTGACCCTCCCCCTTATTTACACGCTGAATAACATCGATCGAAAAACGAGGAAGGAGATCATTTATATTGTAAAGAACAACAACAAGGACAGGAAAAAAGTGAACTGGGTGATAGATAAGGTCACTGAAGCCGGCGGCATTGCCTATGCTGCGAAAAAAATGGAGGAATACAAGGCCGAAGCATTGGCTATCCTCCGGGAATTTCCTGAAAATCCCGCCCGTAAAGGATTAGAAGACCTGGTAACCTACGTTACAGACCGGAAATATTAACAGACCACCCGCTGAATTGAATACGCGCATGGAGAAGAGATGGACGATAATCCCTGTTGACGAAGAACAGGTAGTGAGCCTGCAAAAACAATTGAACATTCACCCGGTCCTCTGCCGGCTGCTTGTACAGCGCGGGCTTCAATCATTCGAATCCTCCAAAGAATTCTTTCGGCCTGACCTCGCTTTGCTGCACGATCCGTTCCTGATGAAGGACATGCAAAAAGCAGTGGATCGCATCGGAGCAGCATTGAATACAAGAGAAAAGATTCTCGTATTTGGTGATTATGATGTAGATGGTACAACTGCGGTGGCAACGATGTTCTCCTTCCTCCGCAGGATACATCCCCTGGTTGATTTTTATATTCCACACCGGTATCGGGAAGGCTATGGCGTCAGCCGCGCAGGTATTGATTTTGCCAAAGCAAATGGATTTACCCTGATCATCTCACTAGACTGCGGGATAAAATCAGTTGACCTGATCGCCTATGCGCAATCGCTGGGGATCGATTTCATTGTATGTGATCATCACCTTCCGGATGAGGAATTACCACCGGCCATAGCGATCCTGAACGCGAAGCAGGCAGACTGCCCCTACCCTTACAAAGAACTTTGCGGATGTGGCGTAGGTTTCAAACTCATTTCCGCCCTGTGCACGCATCTTCATCTCCCAGCAGAATATGCCACTGAATACCTGGACCTGCTGGCAACTGCCATTGCTGCCGACATTGTGCCCATCACGGGTGAAAACCGGATCCTTGCTTATCATGGCCTGATAAAAGCCAATCAACGTCCGAACCACGGCATACGCGCACTTTCATTCCTCAGCGGAATGAAAGGCAACATGCAGATCAGCAACCTGGTTTTTATGATCGCACCCAGGGTGAATGCGGCCGGCCGGATGGATGATGCACGCAAGGCAGTACAGATGTTTGTAGCCGACACGTACGAAGAGGCACTAAGATTTGCAGAATTACTGCACAGCGATAATTCCGACCGCAAAGAAGCGGACATCTCCATTACGCAGGAAGCGCTGGCGCTGATCCGGGAAAATGAAGGCTGGGCAGAAAGGAAATCAACGGTGCTTTTCCAGCCCCACTGGCACAAGGGCGTTGTGGGCATTGTAGCATCGCGGGTGATTGAAAATTTTTACCGGCCAACCATCGTATTGACTCAATCGGGAGATTTTGCCACCGGCAGCGCGCGAAGTGTACCGGGATTTAATTTATATGAAGCCATTCACGCGTGCAAAGATCACCTGCTTGGTTACGGCGGCCATTTTGCTGCAGCAGGCATGACCATGGAACTGGCACAGGTGGATGCATTCCGCGAGAAGTTCGAAGAAGTTGTGTCCTCGCTCATCCATCCGGACCTGCTCATACCGGAAATACTGATCGACGCGGAGATCTCATTCAGTGATATCCGCTGGCCATTTTACAATATCATTTGCCAGATGGAACCTTTCGGGCCCGGCAACATGAAGCCTGCCTTTCTTGCCCGCAAGGTTGTCAATACCGGCTTTTCAAAAGTGGTCAAGGAACAACACCTCCGCTTCTCCCTGCGGCAGGGCGATACCGTCCTTACCGGCATTGGTTTCGGCATGGCCGAAAAAATGTGTCTGCTCGACAACAAAGAACCGGTCGATATCGTGTTCAGGATTGATGAAAATGAATGGAATGGAGAAAAGAGTTTGCAGTTGAAGGTTATCGATTGTCGAAAATCCCCGATATAAGTTCCCGCAAAGTGCGCCAAGAAAGCAAAGGGCGCAAAGTATACAGCCATCTTTGCGTTCCTGGCTGTTTACTTTGCGCCCCTTGGCGTGAGACTATTATTGCTTGCTGAACTTCACCCTATGTTCTTCCTCATCATTCGATAATTGAAGAACATAATTTCCTTTGCCCAGTTTGCCAATTTTATCATTCAATAAAACATTCAACTGGCTGATCGTACCATTTCCTGTAATCGCAACGCGGCCACTCATATCTGTTACCCGCAGGCGGAACTTCGCCGTGCTGCCATTGAGGTTCAGGGTAATGTTGTTGCGCACCGGGTTTGGATAAATGAGCAACCTGTTGATCACATCGGCACCGAAACGCACCAGCACGATGTCACTATAAGTTGCACGCCCATCTGCATCCACCTGGCGAAGGCGATAGTAATTGTTGCCATTGACCGGGAATGAATCAATAAACTGGTAATTGATCAGCGTATTTGCATTACCGGCACCCGCCACCTGGCCGATGGTGGCGAACGTACTTCCGTTTGAAGAACGCTGCACATCAAAATGGCTATTACCCGCTTCTGTTTCAGTAGACCAGGTCACCTTCACTTTGTTTCCTGCAGGTGTTGCATTGAAATCGCTTAGTGTGACGGGGAGCGTGCTTCCTTCAAAAGTAAAGCGTGCATAAACCGGCAGGTGATCGGATGCCGTTGTTGCTGTATACACAGCAATGTATGTTCTGGGATCCTCGATATCCGCAGATGTCAGGATATACTCATCTGACAATTCGTTGGAGACGATGATATGATCGATAAGCCCATTGCTGCTTGGGAAGCTGGTACGGCCAGCCTGGTCAAGCGGCAGTGTCAGTGAATTCCAATTGGCATTGTCCGCAACGAATGGCTGATAGGATGATGGATTCCCGGCAGCGATCGACGTTACAAGACGATCATTGTAATCGCCAAGTATGATGACATTATCATTTGGATAAAGCGCATCCAGCGTGTCTTTCAATACCTTGTTGTCATAGGCGCGGCGGACATAGTCGCCCTGGTTGCCCCCGCTTTTACCGTGTAATACAATCAGTCGAACTGTCTGGAATTGCCCGTTGACGTTCGTAGTGAACGTTGCCATGTAAGGCAGGCGGCCGGAAGCCCAGAAACTGGACGGGGTACCGGTTGGGTAATCGCCGAGACGATGATTTGGAAGACCGAGTCTTGCACTGTCGTACATGCTTTCAAACATCACACGGGGCGGTTCAGTGGCAGACAGTGTCATCGTAGCTGTGTTATAGATAAATCCGATCTTCTGTGGCGGGAAGTCCGGATCCGGCGCATCAAATGAATACGACCATCTTGGTGACACTACAGCAGCATATCCCGGCAGGTTACCAATAAGCTGCGCCAGCGCTGCATCATTTGACATCTCTTCAATTGCAATAGCATCCATGTTCAGCCGCTGCATTACTGTTGTGATGTTATTCACCTGCACAGCCACTTCTGCCGGGGTTGAATTGTTATTCGAGTTGGAACCAAAGAAACTGATGTTATAGGCAGCTATGTCCAGTGTTTCAGATTTCGGATAAGACGTGCCCGTGAGGCTGACAATATTCTTGTTTGTACCAGGTGTTGCCACATTGAGTGCGCCGGAGATCCTGAGCGCCTTTGTCTGTGGTGTGAACCGCACATAGATGTCCACTCCTGCGGTTGCACTTGCCTGAGTGATGACAAGCGGGGCGGATGAATACGTCACGTTGTCTGCAGACAGTTCATAGCCTGCCGGCGGCGTGATGGTAAGGTCGGTTGGCGTTTGTGCTTTCACATTCACCGCCTGTCCGGCAGAACTGGAACCAACAGACACTTCGCCGAAGTTGAGGGCGAGTGGTGATAGTGTGAGCAACGCTGTCTGGTCACTGATCATGATATCATCGACCGACCAGCGGGCTGCGTTCAATGCAGCACTTGATGTATAGCGGAACGCGATGTAGACCTGCGGTGCGGATTTATAGGGTTCGAGGCTGATATTATCCGAATAGGTCCAGTTTGTAGTGGCGGCACCGGGAGGTGTTGGGAAGAATCCATCCAACTCAGTCCAGTCTGCAAGATTTGGCACACTGCTGCCATCATACGTAGTGGATACATACAACTGCAGCTTTGGACCGGAGAATTCACCGCGGCTGTAGAAGCTGAGTACAGGCAGGTTGACGATATTGCTCAGATTCAATGCAGGAGATATCAGCCACGCATCGTTTGTCTGTGCACTGCCCGAGAAACCATTCACGCTAATAGCGTTTGTGCTGTTGTTGCCAAACTGGCTGCAACCCCATTTCTGTGCACCAGTCACATTGATGGAAAGAAAACCAGAACCTGGAATGGATGAAACCGTGCAGCTATTAAAGTTGAAGCTAAGTGCATTCGCATCGATGCCTTCGCCCGAAACGTTGATCGTTTTGGTGTTGGCACCAGTGCTTGCATTGGTCACCTGGCTGTTGTAAACACCTACTGTAACAGGTGAGAATTTCACATAGATGATCTTACCAATAGCCGATGCGGCAGGTATCGACAGTGAGGAAGTAAATGTGATGTTATCTTCCGATAGTGTATAAGGAGCAGTCGCGTTTATCAGTACTGGCTGGTCAAGATTTGTCTGGTTAACGATCGTATAATTCAATGTGCTGCTGCTGCCTGTGGCAGTTGCAGGGAAGGCCAGTGCGGCTGTGCTAAGAGAAATGGTCTTAGCGCTCGGATCTTCCCAGCCCAGTTCGAAATCATCGATGGCTGTGCTCGGTCTGCTGCCACTGCCGGTGGACGCATTCAACGTCACGATGCGGATGGTAATGATATCCGAAAGGTTATCGAGTGCATTTCCGAAGTCAACATGAATATCGTTGTTGGAGAAACTTTGCCCACCCGTGGCCAGATTGCCAGTTGTTGTCGGAACAACCCATGTCGTGGGTGCTGCACCGATACCATATTGAACCTGCCAAACAACAGAACGGGCGCTGGCAGCATCGAGTGATTGCAGCTTGAAGTCCAGCGTGAAATTGATTTTACCAAGTGTATTGGCGATTTGAGCGACAAATGCTGCACCCGGGTCTCCGACAGAACCCGTCTGGCGAATACCTATGGCGCGGTCGGTAGCAGAACCCTGCTGTCCGCCTTCGTCGATATTGCCTGATGCGTAGTTTTTGAATCCAGCGCCTGAATTGGCCCAAGTAGCAGGTGTAGTGGTAAAGGTGGCGGCGGTGCCGAACGACGAGGATGTTGATCCGGTGCGAACGGAAAAGCCCACCGGCAGGCCGCTTGCGATACTGTTGAAATCCTGGTTGTATGGTGGTGCGGTTAGATTGATCAGCCCGATGGCGGAACCATTGACGGTGACCGTCTGCGTGGTAGCGCCAGTGGCAGCGTTGGTGATACCGGTGCTGGCATTGCCGGCAACTGTTGGCGAGAACCGAACATAGATCGTTTTGCCGGTTGCCAGTGTGGGATCAGTCGCGGGTATCGCCAATGCATTGCTGAAGCTGATGTTGTCTGCGGAGATACTGAATGGTGCGGCAGCGGTGATCGTTACATCACTGCTCAGGTTGTTAGCTGTGAGTGTATAGGAAAGGGAAGCAGAGTTACTGCCCGTGCCGGTAGCGGGGAAATTCAACACAGCGGGCGTGACGCTGACTGTGGCCGCGGCGGGATCTGTGGCTTCACCACTAAGATTTACAATGCGCTCTGCAGCGCCCGTGCTGTTATGCGTGATGGTGCCCGCAGGTGTTCCGGCAACGGTTGGTGAAAAACGAACGTAGATCGTTTTGGGTGAGGCCACGTTAGCCGCAGGAATGGAGAGTGTAGTGGTAAATGGCCCGCCAACATTTTCGCTGATATAATAAGGAGCGGCTGTCGCGAGTTCCACGGGATCGGTAAGGCCGGCACCGGTGATGGTGTACGACTGAGGCGTAGCGTCGGTATTGATGGGTGTGGCACCGAAGCTCAGACTGGTAGTGCTGACGGTGAGGGAGGTGCCGGGCGGGTTGGCGATGCCGGAGAAGACGACATTGTCGATGCTGAATGTACCTCCTGACGCTTCCGTATTGAATGCATAGAATCTTAAGGTTACAGCACCAGTAATTGATGTAGCATTCAGCGCCACCGATAACCCATTAGTAGCTGCAAGATTCACATCCCCGATTTGAACCGTATTGTCTGGTAGTACCGAGAGATCCGGATTAGATGGGACTATCACCGGTAGATTTGAGCCGAAGTTGTCCTGGCTGGAGCGAACAACGAACTGACGTACGCCGGTTCCGGAACGCTGAAGGGTGAAAGCGATGGAAGAAATATCAATGGAGTAACCTGACTGGGGTGAGAGCGTAACAGAATAGTAATCCGTGAAGTCAAGCCCACCCGTAAAAACATTGCTGCCGTTAGCCGCACCTGGCGACCAGTTTGAAAAACTGAATCGTCCGGCCCCAGTAGAATTTGCTGATACGCCTGCCGCGGAAAAACTACCGAAAGTGACACCGGTTGCGGTAGGCACCGGCGTAGGATCAGTAGCTCCCGAGGTTTGAGTAACGGCGGCAAAATCATAGGTTGCCGTGAAGGCCTGCCCGGCGGCGGTCAGTCCGGAGCAGACAAAGAACAGCCCTGCAAGAATCCTGAGTAGATTTTTTTGCATAAAAGAGTATAATTGAATAGATGATTACGAAAGCGTTAAGCGTGGCCGCTCAGGAGGTATTGGAATTGAGAGCGCCAAAACTAGGGGTTTTTGCGATCGAACAAGATTACCTGTTGGTTAACTTATGCACAGGATTTCGCGGGAAATCATCGTCCTGCTTTCGGCTGGCAGGCCGGTAATCCAGTCTTCCGGTAATCCAGCATCCATTACCCTCACTCATTTTTTGCATGAATTCTCCCGAAAACGCCCTATCTTCGCCGCCCCGTAGCCATTTTGGCTATGGTTAACCAATTTCAAATCACAAACACACGTAAATGAACAATTACGAATTGATGGTGATTTTTACCCCGGTACTCAGCGATGATGAGTTCAAAGCTGCGCAAAAGAAATTTGCGACGCTTGTTACCGACAACGGTGGCTCTATCGTAGCAGAAAACCCCTGGGGACTAAAATCACTGGCGTATCCCATCCAGAAGAAAACCACTGGTTTGTACTGGGTGATGGAATTTACTGCGCCATCCGACTTCAATGAGAAGCTGAAGATCCAGCTTCTGCGTGACGAGAGTGTTCTCCGTCAGCTATGCACTAAACTCGATAAATACGCCGTCGAGTACAATGCGAAAAAGAGAAGTGGTGTAAAAACAGGAACCGAAAAAGCAGTGGAGGCTTAAGTCATGGCAAAAAATGAAATCAAATATTTAACAGCCATCAAGACCGACAAGCGCGTGAAGAAATTCTGCCGCTTCAAGAAATATGGCATCCGCTACATCGATTATAAAGATGTGGAGTTCCTGAAAAAGTTCCTGAACGAACAAGGTAAACTGCTTCCCCGCCGTCTTACCGGAAACAGCCTGAAATACCAGCGCAAGGTTTCCGATGCGGTAAAGAAAGCCCGCCAGATGGCGCTGCTGCCTTACGTAACAGATCTATTAAAATAGGCCCATCCCTAATTCCCCGGCTTTAGGCCTGGGTTGACAATGAAGCCTGTCATTCATTGGGATAAAAGTAGTATAAAATGGAAGTAATTCTCATCCAGGATGTCGATAATCTCGGCGCAGTCAATGAAGTGGTAAAAGTAAAGAACGGCTACGCCCGTAATTTCCTCCTGCCCCGCAAACTCGCTGTAGAAAGCAGCCCGAGCAACCTGAAGCAGCTTGAAGAAAAACTCAAGCAGGTTCGCAAGAAAGAAGAAAAGATGCTTGCTGAGATCAATAGCGTTATCGCTAAACTCAAAGAAGCTCCGATCCGCCTTGGCGCCAAAACCGGCACAAGCGGTAAGATCTTCGGTAGCGTCACTTCACTGCAAATCACGCGCGCTATCCGCGAACAGCGTGGTTATGACATCGACCGTCGCAAGATCACGATCGCTGACGATGTGAAGGAACTCGGTTCTTACAAAGCCACGATCGATTTCGGCAATGGCCACAGTACTGAACTTGACTTCGAAGTCGTTGCAGAATAAGCGATGAATAATTGTAGAAAAGTCCCGCCAAACCGGCGGGATTTTTTTTGCCTGGTGAGGTCGACATTCCCCACACGTATTATAATTATCCCACCTATCAGCCCTGTTAACGCTTTCCCAAAACGAGGTATGTTTTTTGACCTATTGCTTGTCTGCGATTCCATACTTCTGAAAACCAGCACTAAGGTCCCTCCTATTATTTTTTAATTTTTTTTAATTCAGAAGTGTATGAAAACTTTTTACGCTGGTCTTACCCTATTTATTGGTTTTTTTGTTTTGCCGCTGACACTCCTTGCACAAACCCCAACCGTGCTGCTGAGCTCATCGGATTGTAACTTTGTTCGCAACTTCAACACAAACGACGAAGGTTTCACTTCGCCGAGTATCTATGCCGATGATGAAAATGTAGAATTCTTTTACAACAATGGCATTGGTGCATGGGTGGAAACTAGCGGCCTTACCTCACGTGATGGCAGCCTGATCTCCCCTCCCTTTCTTAACACAAGCAATGGAAGCACCGTGGTCGGCTTCACCTATTCTGCACCTGCAGGGACACAGTTCCGCATCCGCGTGATCAGTGTAAACGGTCCGCTGGAAATCCTGGCAACAACAGCCACAGGTCCGGTATGGGACAATCTTCCATCAACAAATGGTACAGTATGTTATCAGTTGGTGGATGCGGACATCACGCTTGGTGCAGTTATCCGTTATGAAATTTCTTTCCGCGCCAACGGTGCTGAAAGCGTATTGTTTGACAATTTCGCCATCAATACGGCTGAAATTCCTCTGCCTGTTACATTCATGGGCTTCATCTCCAAGAGAAACGATGATGGCAGTGTGAAACTCCTCTGGAACGTAGCAGACGAAGTAGATGTACAGCATTATGTTGTTGAAAGAAGCCTTGATGGTGTCAACTTCTCATCCATCGGTACTGTAACAGCAACCGGCAAGTCAAACTACAGCTTCAACGACAACGCTGAAGTAAGCCGCACAAGATATTATCGTGTACGCAACGTTGACATCGACGGAAGAACCAAATCAAGCAACGTGGTGAAAGTTCTTTCCCAGGTGAAAACTGGAAATATCAGCCTGTACCCTGTACCGGCACGCAATGAGCTCTTTGTTCAGCATGACAAGGCGGCTGCAGGATCAACCGTAACGGTGATCAGCTTCGAGGGCCAGGTAGTAAAACGTGTACGTCCTGAAACAAACAGCCTCCAGACTTACCTGAATATCAGTACGCTCAAGGCAGGTACTTATATCGTTCAGTACAATGACAATATGGGTACAATGAAGAGTGTCAAATTTGTTAAGCCCTGATTAGCCGAATAGACCGGGGAGCCCGTTTTGAGA